>DXGC01000103.1 GCA_019114135.1 Candidatus Corynebacterium avicola | reverse complement strand
CCGCGCTGACGGATCAGGATCTCGCCGGCCTTGACCTGCTGACCACCGAACCGCTTGACACCGAGACGCTTGGACTCGGAATCGCGACCGTTGCTGGAGCTGGATGCACCCTTCTTGTGTGCCATGGTCTTTTCCCTCCTCGGAAAAGTTGTACCGCCGCACGAAGCACAGCGGTCGCTGGGTTTACTTGATGCCGGTGACCTTGAGGACGGTCAGCTGCTGACGGTGGCCGTAACGGCGCTTGTAACCGGTCTTGTTCCGGTAGTGCATGCCGTTGATCTTCTTACCCTTGGTCTGCTCGACGATCTCAGCAGCAACGGACTTGTCGGCGAGCTTGTCACCGGTGGTGATGTCAGCGCCATCGACGAGGAGAACCGGGGTGAGAGCCACGGACGCACCCGGCTCACCCTCGATCTTCTCGACCTTGACGAAGTCGCCTTCGGCGACCTTGTACTGCTTGCCGCCGGTCTTGACGATCGCGTACATGGAAGGGCTACCCCTTTGTTTCTCTACTCGGCTCAGGCCGCCCCTCCACCGCTGTCTCGACCCATGTGTGCTGGGCCGACGGCCTGAAAGGCAATCTGACTGGACTTACGTTTTTCGTTCGTTCTTTGCGTCCGACGGTCCCGGCACGAGGCGCGTGGGGACATCTGTCGAACGCCGACTTGCCAAGGCTACCGTCATGCCACCGGAAATCAAAATCCCGGGGCAGCCTTGTCGGTTCAACGCGACGAGGTACGGACGACCTTGCGGCGCCCGCGACGTCCACGGCGCTGACCGGCGGTGTCGGACGCACCGGTTTCCGCTGCCGGGGCAGCGGCAGCGGCAGTGTCCCCGTCGTCCGCGGCCTGCGCCTTTGCTCGCCCTCGGGAGCGGCCCGCTGCCCCACTCGACGTCGCCTTCCCGGAGTCGTCCGACTTCGCGGCATCCGCGATCTCAGCGACGCCTTCATCCTCCGCGTCGAGGCCGAAGTCCTCCGGCGCCGGAGCGACGTCGGACCGCGAGTTGCCGCGGACCTTCCGGCGACGACGCGGCGAACGGTCGAACTCCTGGCGCGCCTGCCGGTACTGCGACAGGGAGTCGGTCGGCTCGGCGGCCTCGGGAGCTTCCGTCGCCTCGGCTTCACTCTCGG
Source organism: Candidatus Corynebacterium avicola (assembly GCA_019114135.1). Taxonomy (GTDB): domain Bacteria; phylum Actinomycetota; class Actinomycetes; order Mycobacteriales; family Mycobacteriaceae; genus Corynebacterium; species Corynebacterium avicola. The sequence continues at coordinate 61,584 of DXGC01000103.1, read as the reverse complement.
ACGGGGCCGGCTCCGGGGTCTCTGTGATGCGTCGGACGACCCGGCGTCCGCGACGGTCACGACGGACAGAGGTGGCGACCGGAGCAGACGCAGCAGCCTCGACTTCGGCCTCGGCGTCGTCGTCGGGGTGGTCGGCAGCGTAGTCGTCGACGTAGTCCGCTCCCGAGGGCTCCTCCGGATCGATCTCATCGGCGTAGGAGATGGCCCGGGAGATGATCGACTCGAGATCATCGGACACACCTTCGTCGGCGGTGGAGTCCGACGACACGGACGACGTGTCCTGTGCCGCCTTCCTCTCCCGGTCAGCCTTCTTCTCGGCAGCCGGAGCGTCCTGCGCACGACCGCGACGCACCACCCGACGGCGCACGCGACGCGGGCGGTCCTGCCCGGTGTCCGGAGACTCAGCGGACTCCGGGTTCTCCGCGGACGGCACGACACCGGTCGTCTCCGGGGTCTCCTCCAACGAGGTGGCGGCGTTCTCCTCCATCATCTGCTCGTAGCGACGACGGATCTCCTGCTCGTGACGGGCCTGCTTCAGCCCCTCACGGTCGGCCTGGCTGTGGTGGTCACGGTGGCGGGAGCCTCGACCGCCCTTGCCGTCACGGTCACCACGGTCGCTGCCGTCGGAGGCATTGCTATCACCGTCGACCTCGTGGACGTGCTCCACCGGATCATCGTGGACGATCACACCGCGACCGGAACATGCCTCGCACTCGGTGGTGTAGGTCTCCAGCAGGCCCACACCCAGACGCTTACGGGTCATCTGCACCAGGCCCAGGCTGGTCACCTCGGAGACCTTGTGCTTGGTGCGGTCGCTGACCAGGTACTCCTGCAGTCGGCGCAGCACCAGGTCCTGGTTCTCCTCCAGCACCATGTCGATGAAGTCGACGACGATCATCCCGCCCATGTCGCGCAGACGCATCTGCCGGACAATCTCCTCGGCGGCCTCGAGGTTGTTCTTGGTGACCGTCTCCTCGAGGTTGCCGCCGGAACCGACGAAGCTGCCGGTGTTGACGTCGATGACCGTCATCGCCTCGGTCTTGTCGATGATCAGGTAACCGCCCGACGGCAGCCACACCTTCTGGCTGAGCGCGGCGGTGAGCTGGGCGTCCAGCTCGTAGGCGTCGAAGGCGTCCTGCCCGTCGTGGGCGTCGCGGTCCCAGGTGACGACCTTGTCGACCAGGTCCGGGGCCATGCGCTCGATGTAGTCCAGCACGGTACGGCTGGAGTTCCCACCGTCGACGACGAGCTCGTTGAAGTCCTCGTTGAACATGTCGCGGACGATCTTGACGAGGAGGTTCGGCTCCTCGTACATCGTCACCGGCCTGGCGCCCTTCTTGTCGCGCTCGACCTGCTCACGCTCGGTGATGTCGATCCAACGGCGGTGCAGCCGGTCGACGTCCTCGGCGATCTTCTCCTCGCTGACGCCCTCGGCGGCGGTGCGGATGATGGTGCCGCCGCCGTCGGGGACGACGCGTCCCAGGATCCCCTTGAGACGCTTGCGCTCGGACTCCGGCAGCTTGCGGGAGATTCCCTGGGTCTTGCCGCCGGGCAGGTACACCAGGTAGCGGCCGGCGAAGCTGACTCGGTTGGTCAGACGGGCACCCTTGTGCCCCAGCGGGTCCTTGATCACCTGCACCAACACCTGGTCGCCCTGCTTCAGGGCGGACTCGATGCGGCGGGAGCGGCCTCGGATGTGCTCGGAGCGCCAGTCGACCTCGCTGGCGTAGAGCACGGCGTTGCGCCCGGTGCCGATGTCGATGAACGCGGCCTCCATGCTGGCCAGGACATTCTGCACCCGGCCGAGATAGATGTTGCCGATGGTGGAGGTCTGGGTCTCGCTGGTCACGAAGTGCTCGACGAGCAGGCCGTCCTCGACGACGCCGACCTGGGTGACCGTGCCGTCGTGGTCGGTGCGCTGCGAGTCGCGCACCACCATGGAGCGGTAGATGTTCTCGCGGCGGGCGATGAACTCGGCGCGGGAGACCGCACGACGCTTCTCGTTACCCTGGGCCTCGCGCCACCGGCGCTTGGACTCCAGGCGGGTCGAGCCCTTCAGCTTCACCGGCTCGTCGACGACGCGGACGCCCTTGGTGTCCTTGCCGCCGATGGTCGGTGGTTTCGGCTCGGCGTTCGCGGCCTCCTGCTGGTGGGAGTCGGCGTCGGACGTCGCGTTGTCGGCGTTGGCGGCGTTGTCGGCGTTCTTGTTGCCGTTGTCGTTCTGACGGCTGCGACCACGGCCGCGGCCCCGGCTCCCCCGGCGACGCCGGGAGCCACCGGAGGTGGTGGAGTCGGACGACTCACCGTCGTCATTGCCGTCACCGTTGCGGCTGTTGTTGGCGCGCTCCTGCTCCTTCTCGCGGCGCAGTTGCTCGGCACCGTGGGCGGCGCTGCGTGAACCGACACGTCGGACGACCCGACGGCGGACGACCTTGCGCTGCTCCTGGGCGGGCTCGGTCGCCGGTTCCTCGGCGGCTTCTTCAATCTGTTCTTCTGCTACCTGCTCCTGCGGAGCGGCCGCCGGACGGGTCGTCCGGCGACGTCGGGAACGACGCGACCGTGTCGCCGGAGCGTCCTGAACCGGAGCGTCCTGACCCTCTTCCTCTTCGGCGGCCTCGTCGGCACTGCTGAGCCGGCCGAGGAAGGCCTCGACGTCCGACTTCGGCAGCGTCGATGCTGCGCGCTTGTTCTCGATGCCGTTCTCGGCGAGCACCGTGATCAGTTGTGCACTGGTCACCCCCAGTGCCTTGGCGAGGGCGTGGACTCTCACCTTCTCCCCCAGCTCGTTGGTCTGCACGGCTGTTGCTGCCGCGGCCAGATCCTGCACCGCACTCTTGTCGGTGGTGTCGGCTGAATTCGCCACTGTTCTCCTTGGTGTCATCACGGCGGTGGCCATCTCGCACGCGAAACTCCGGTGCACGACGGGCGCGGTTGTCGCAGCCTCACATCGTGTCCACCGGCCGCGGAGGGCGACCTGCCATGACGAATGAGTTGTCTTTTGTGTTGTCTTCGGGTGTACGGCGCGCCTGACGTCTATATGAGGGCGCTGCTCGATACAACAACCATTGTTGCATACCTGCCCCCTTGTCTTCGCCATTACTGCCCTCAGCATGTGTCTTTCACAGCTATCCTGAGAACATGAGCAAGGATCTCCAGCATCTCCATACTCTCCACAGCAGCTCTGCGCTCTCCGGCCCCTCACGGATCCTCTTCACCGCGGTCGCCGCGGTGATTATCGGAGTCATCGCCTCCCCCGTGGCTGAACCATGGCTGCTCATCGTCTTCACAGTCCTCTTCGCGGTCATCGCGATCGCCATCACGGTGCGCCACCATCGCAGCGGACTGCGCTCCAACAACCACGCCCCGATGAGACCGGACTCCGAGACACCGCGGTCCCTGGGCGGCACCAAGGCTCCAGACACCCCGGAAACCCCGGACGAGAAGCGGCAGCGCTACCTGACCTACACCGGCCCCGCGGTCTACATCATGGTCATGATCGGTGGATGGATCCCGGCGACGGTCGTCGGCTGGATCTGGGCCGGCGCCGTCACCGCCGTCGTCTTCGGTCTGAGCTGGAGGTACTTCCACCTGACCGACGCCAACCCGGTGGGTTACGTCCCCCTGGAGACCGTCTTCGCCGCCGAACCGGACTGGACCCCCACCAATGGCACCGACGCCGTCGCCACCACGCTCTACGCCCTGCAGGCCGTGCCACACGGTCGGCAGGTGCGCATGGACGCGCTGCAGGACGCCGCCGGCCCCCTGGGCGTCGACCGGACGGAGCTGCACACCGCGGTGGACGCACTCAGCGCCCGCGGTCAGGCCGTCGCCCTCCGCGAGCGGAAGTCCGACAACACCATCGTGAACTGGGTGGCGCTGACGGAAAACGGCCGCGACGCCGTGTGCACTGGGTGCACCGGTGACGCGGCCGCGTAGACCTTGAGAAGATCTAGAGGTTCGGGAACCAGATGCCGATCTCGCGCTCGGCGGACTCCGGGGAGTCGGAGCCGTGGACGACGTTCTCGCCCACGGAGGTGGCGAAGTCGCCGCGGATGGAACCCGGTGCAGCCTTGGAGACCGGGTCGGTGCCACCGGCGATCTGACGCCAGGCGTCGATGGCACGGTCGCCCTCGACGATGCCGGCGACCAGCGGTGCAGAGGTGACGAAGTCGACGAGGTCACCGAAGAACGGCTTGTCGGCGTGCTCGGCGTAGTGCTTCTCGGCGGTCTCGCGGTCGGCGACCCGCAGATCCAGGGCGGAGAGGGTCAGGCCCTTGCGCTCGATACGGGCGATGATCTCGCCGACGATGCCACGTGCGACGCCGTCCGGCTTGATGAGGATGAGAGTACGTTCAGTCATGTCCGTCAGCCTACCGAATACCGCGGCCCCCGCATCACAGAGGGAGCCCCCGGCGACGGCGTCCCTCCCGGACAACCTGGTTTCCGATGGCCAGCAACACCACGAACCCGGCCAGCGGATACACCGCCGTCAGTTCCACGTTGACGAAGAGCACCGCCCCGACGACCGCACCGACCGACAGACACAACGCCGTGATCAGCGGGTACACCCAGGCGGCGGTGCGTCCCCCGAAGAAGGAGTCCACGAAGCGCTGTCCGGCCTTCACCAAGGTGCCGGTGACGTAGGTGAGCGCCACGCTGACCTCACCGTCGCGCTCGAAGACCGAGTTCACCGCACCGATGCCCAACGACAGCACCAGCAGGCACGCCCACTCCCAGCCGAAGCCGAGCAGCACGGCACTGAGGGTGAACAAGGAAGCTACGGTGACCATGACCGCCTCACGGGCGCGCAGTTTGCCGAACTTCAGGGTCGTGACCCGGTGCACGAACGCACCCAGGATGACCCCGGCCATGAACAGTCCGATGCACTGCCCGGCCAACCACATCAGGTCGGCGTCGCCCTCGACGAAGGACACGGCGAAGCGGGTGCTGTTGCCGGACATGAACGACAGGAAGACTCCGCCGTAGAACATGAAGCCGATGGAATCGGCGTAACCGGCCACGGCGGCCAGGCACATCGCGAGTGCCCGCTCCCCGGGCCGGTAGTTCAACATAGATTCGGGATTCTAGCTGCCCGGCGTTCCACGAGGGAGCGGCGTCAGTGGTTACTTCGACGCCGTCGGCTCGCGGCGTCCCAGACGGACCTTCTTCACCTCGCGGGAGTTCTCGACATCGGAGTCCTTGAAGCCGAAGAACCAGGTCAGCACGAAGGACACCGCCAGTGCGGCGAACGAGGCGATGAGGAAGCCCCAGAAGCTGCCGTCGATGCCGTCGTCCGGGTTGACGAAGGAGGTGAAGCCGACGAACGCTCCGGTGAAGCCCCACATGTTCACGTTGAACAGGCCGGTCAGCAGACCACCGACGGCACCACCGACGGACGCCATGATGAAGACCCGACCGTACTTCAGGTTCAGTCCGTACATCGCCGGCTCGGTGATACCGCAGAAGGCGGAGATGGCGGCGGGACCGGAAAGGCCCTTGATCTTCTCGATCTTCGTCTTGAACAGGATCGCGAGTGCGGCACCACCCTGAGCGACCATCGTCGCGGAGATGATCGCGTTGAGGTTGGAGCTGCCCACCGAGGCGATGTCCTGGGCGACCAGCGGGATGACCGCCCAGTGCAGTCCGAAGATCACCAAGGACTGGTAGAAGCCACCGATGACCGTGCCCGAGATGATCGGCGAGAGGTCGTAGAAGCTCTGGATGCCGTTGGCGATACCGGTGGAGATGAACATGACGACCGGCCCGAGAATCAGCAGGATCGCCAGGGAGACGATGACCACTTCGAGCAGCGGCACGAAGATCATCCGCACCACGTTGGGGACGACCCGCTTCAGCCACGGCTCGATGCGGGCTGCCAGCCAGGCGGCGACGATGATCGGGAAGATCGAGGCCGAGTAGCTCGGGATGTGGATCGGAATCCCGAAGAAGTCGGCGTTCAGGGTCATACCCAGCAGTTCCTTGTCCCCCTCGGTCTCCGAGATGTCCAGAAGGGTCGGGTAACAGAGCACACCACCGATGATCGCCACGATGATCGGGTCGGAACCGAGTCTGCGGGCGGCGGTGAAGCCGACGAAGATCGGCAGGAAGAAGAACACCGCATCGCTCATCGCCTCGATGATCTGGTAGGTGGGTGTCTCCTCGGTGACGAGGTCGAAGGCCAGCAGCAGCGACAGGATTCCCTTGATCACACCGGCCGCGGCAAGCAGGCCGATCACCGGGATCATCGATCCGGTGATCACGCCGATGAGTTCGGAGAACCCGTACTTCGCCCACCCGATCACCGTGGTGGGACGCTCCCGCTCCTCCACGTCAGCGCTGGCGCCGTCACCGTCGGCCCCGTCCGCTCCGTCTCCCATGCCGAGCTGGGCTTCGGTGGCCGCGTAGACGTCCTCGACGTCGGCGCCGATGACCACCTGGTACTGACCGGCGGCCTTGACGACGTCGATGACCCCGTCAAGGTCGGCGACGGTCTCGTCGTCCGCAATGTCCTGGTCCTTGAGGTAGAAACGCAACCGGGTGATGCAGTGCGTCACGCTTCGGACATTCTCCGCACCACCGATGTTGTGGATGATGTCCCAGGCGGTGGCGTCGTGGCCGGTGAGGTCGGCGGGACGCTGTTCCGCTGTGGACGGTCCAGCCTCCGCCCCGCTGCCGGACGCCGCCCCTGTCGCGCCGCCGACCGACGCGGCGACCGGCTTCTCGGCGGTCTCAGCGTCCTCAGCGTCGTTAGCACCCTCGGCCACCAGGGTGACCTCGGCAACCGTGTCACCGCCCTGGGCTTCCCCGACCGTGACGTCGATCGAGTCGACCTTCTTCTTCGAGTTCGTGATGACGACCACCGTGGTGGTGTCCTTGCCCGCCGAGGTGACCGCCTCCACATCCATCGTGGCGATCTGCTGGCCGGCCTCGACCTGGTCCCCCTTGGCGACGTCGACGGTGAAGGGACGTCCCTCCAACTCCACGGTGTCGATACCGAGGTGGACAAGGTACTGGAGTCCCGACTCCGTCGCGATTCCCACGGCGTGGCCGGTCTTGGCCACCATGACGACCTTTCCCGTCACCGGGGAGAGCACTGGGCCGCCGGGGGTGTCTGCGACACCGAACCCCACTCCCATCGCTTCCCTGGCGAAGACGGGGTCCGGGACCTCCGACATGTTGATGACGGTTCCCGCCAGCGGGGACACCACCGATTCCTGACTCATACTCGCTCTCTTCCGCACATCTCGTCCCTGCCCGCCCCGGAGACTGGGTGCGGGCTGGGACGTTTTGGTCACTCGCTTAAGTGAATATGTGATCCACAGCCTACTTCCTGGATTCGATGATCACAGCCATAGTTTGATCGAGTTTTCCTTTCCCGGAACGTTTGGACATGCAACAATTGGCCACGTGCGTCAAGCTGAACAGTGTAAGACTGTTAGTGAGAGACGCTCAGTGACAGTGAGCACGCGGTTCGATGAGTGGTTAAGGAGACAGGCAATGGCAGAACTGACCGACAAGACAGGCGCGCCCGTCGAGGTCCGGGTGACGGACAAGGGCAACGCCTACGCCGTGTACCTCGCCGCAGACGGCACCCGCCTGGGCGCCGCCTACTTCGTGGACCGCGATGACCAGCGGATCTTCCACCACACCCTGGTCGGTGACGAGTACGCCGGACGCGGCCTCGGCAGCGTCCTGGTCCGTGCAGCGCTGGAAGACACCCGTGCCCAGGGAATGACGGTCGTGCCGTCCTGCCAGTTCGTCGCCTCCTGGATCGAGAAGAACGGCTACGACGGTCCGGTCAGCTCCCCCACCGAGGACGCCAACGAGTACGTCCTGCAGCACGCCGGCGAAGTCTGATATCCACCCCCGGGGGTACCACACCGGAGAAAAAGACCCCGCGACCGAATCTCGGTCGCGGGGCTCTGAACGCGGTGACGGGTCAGGAATCCTTGACGTTCTTGAAGTGCTGGGCCGGCAGCAGGCCCTTGTCCATGCGGGACTTCACGTTCGCCCGCAGGTGGTAGGTGTACCACCAGGCGAGGATGAACAGGATCGCGACGAAGAACATGGTCGGGTGGATGAACCCACCGATCAGCGCCAGCACCTGCAGACCGATGTTCATCTTGTCCGCCCAGGGCCTGAACTGCAGGAACGACGCCACCACCATCAGCACGCCGAGACCACCCACGTAGCCCAGGTTGAACGGGGTGGCGTAGGAGCCGTCGTCGATGACGCCGACCACGGTCAGCACCAGCAGGACGGTGATGGCCTCCATCAGCATGATGCCGGCCATCATGCCCTTCAGCCCCTTGAAGGGGTCGACCTCCAGCTCGTGCGGAGTACCCAGCGGGGTGGAGGAGGTGTTGTCACTCATGAGGACCACTTTGCCGCAGCAGGTACCCAGCAGTCCAATGCACCGGTCAGCTCCGCGGGGTCGTGGAGGTGGATCAACCGGTCGCGGTGCTCGGCGGCGAAGAAGCCACGTTCCACCATCCGGTCGATCATCTCGAGCATCGGGGCCCAGTAGTCCTCGACGTCGATGAGGGCGACGGGTTTGCGGTGGATGCCGAGAACCTGTGCGGTCCACACCTCGAAGAACTCCTCCAGGGTGCCGATCCCGCCGGGAAGGGTGACCATGGCGTCGGCCAGCTCGGCCATGCGCTGCTTACGCTCGGTCATGGTGTCCACGACCTCGAGGCTGGTCAGCCCGGTGTGGCGGATCTCCCGGTCGAGCAGCGCCTGGGTGATCACCCCGTGGACCTCCATCCCGGCCTCCAGCGCGGTGTCGGCGGCCACGCCCATCAGGCCGACGGAGCCACCGCCGTAGACCAGGCTGTGGCCGGATGCCGCGAGGGCGCGCACGACGGTGACGGTCATCTCCCGGTAGGCCGGGCTGTCGCCGTGGGCCGATCCGAGGTAGAGCGCGACGCGCTTGGGAGCGGGTGACGTCAGGGCGTCCGTTGTCGGTACGGCCGTCACGCAGGATCCTTTCCGAACAGGGCCCGGGCCTCACCGGCGGTGACGACCGAACCGGTGACCAGGACGCCGGCGCCGGAGACCTGGGTGTCACCGAAACCACCGTCGTCCTCGGCGAGCTGGACGGCCAGTTCGACGGCGCCGGGCAGGTTCACGGCGACGTGGACGCGCTCCTCACCGAAGGCGTCGCGGGCGTACTCGGCGAGAACCTCCACCTCGACCGCCCGCGGGGAGGTGTTCTGGGTGACGACGATCTCGTCGAGCACCGGTTCCAGGGCTGCGAGGATGCCGCGGGCGTCCTTGTCCCCCAGCACGCTGACGACGCCGACGAGACGGCGGAAGGAGAAGTCCCGGTCGACGGCCTCGGCCAGTGCCCTGGCACCGTGCGGGTTGTGGGATGCGTCGATGAACACGCTCGGGGTGGAGCGCACGCGCTCCAGGCGTCCCGGGGAGCTCACCTGGGCGAAGCCGCGTCGGACGGTCTCCTCGTCGAGCATGCGTCCGGCGCCGGCACCGAAGAAGGCCTCGACCGCGGCGAGGGCGGTCGCGGCATTGCGGGCCTGGTGGGCACCGGAGAGCGGCAGGAAGATCTCGTTGTAGGTACCGCCGAGGCCACGCAGGGTCAGGGTCTGACCGCCGACGGCGACGGTGGACTCCACGACCCCGAACTCTGAGCCCGCACGGGCGACGGCAGAGTCGGCCTCCACGGCCTGGCGCAGGACGACCTCGAGGGCCTCGGGCTCCTGCTCGGCGACGATGGCGACGTTGTCCGGCGGGGTGAGCAGGTCGTCGGCGTCCCAGCGCTGCTTGATGATCCCGGCCTTCTCCCCGGCGATCTCGGCGAGGGTGTCGCCGAGGTAGTCGGTGTGGTCCATGCCGATCGGGGTGATCACGGCGACGTCGGCGTCGATGACGTTCGTGGCGTCCCACCGGCCACCGAGGCCGACCTCGACGACGGCGACGTCGACGGGGGCGTCGGCGAAGGCGGCGTAGGCCATGGCGACGAGGATCTCGAACTTGCTCATCGCCGGGCCACCCTCGGCCTGGGACTTGGCGTCGACCATCTCCACGAAGGGCTGGATCTCGCGCCAGGTGGCGACGTAGTCCGCCGGGTGGATCGGCTGGCCGTCGATGGCGATACGCTCGGTGGCAAGCTGCAGGTGCGGGCTGGTGGTCCGGCCGGTGCGTCGGTGGAAGGCGCGCAGCAGCGACTCCACCATGCGCACCACCGAGGTCTTGCCGTTGGTGCCGGCGACGTGGACGGCCTGGTAGTTGCGCTGAGGGCTGCCGAGCAGGTCCATGAGCAGCTCGATGCGGTCCATGGTCGGGTCGATCTTGGTCTCCGGCCAACGCACGTCGAGCTCGGCCTCGACCTCGGCCAGCGCGGCGAGGTCCTCCGGGGTGACCGGACGGTGCACGGGGGCGTCGTCGCCGTCGCCGTCGGCGCCCTGGTGGGCCTTGGCGTTCTCCGGGGCGTTCAGGTCGATCGGCAGGTCCAGGCCGGACGCTCCGAGGGTGGCTTCGCCGAAGCCTGCGGCCTCGGCGTTGTCGGCGCTCAGGTCCTCAGGATCGGTGTCACTCATGCAAGTGCCTCCAGGCGGGCGGTGATGCGCTCGACCTCCTCCACGGCGATCTGGCGGCGGCCCTTGATCTCCTCGACGACCTTCTCCGGCGCCTTGGCCAGGAAGTTCTCGTTGCCGAGCTTCTTGTCGGCGCGCTCGAGCTCCTTGTTGGCCTCGGCGAGGTCCTTCTCCAGGCGCTTGCGCTCGGCGGCGACGTCCACGGTGCCGGAGGTGTCCAGCTCCACGGTGATGGTGGCGGACGACAGTCGCAGCTCGACCGCTGCGGTCGGGGTGAAGCCCTCCTCCGGTGCGGTGAGCTTGACGATGGAGCGTACGGCGTCCTCCAGGCCGACGATGTCGGCGGCCGCGGCGTCGAAGCGTCCCGGAACCTTCTGGGACGGCTTGACGCCCTGGTCGGCACGGAAGCGGCGGATCTCGGTGACCAGCTTCTCCACGTCGTTGAGGCGGCGCACGGCGTCGGCGTCGGCGTCTACCCCGCCATTGGTGTCGGCGGCGGTCGGCCAGTCGACGACGGCGAGGCTGTCCGGGTAACCCTCGGTGCCCTCGGTCAGTGCGATCCACAGGGTCTCGGTGACGAAGGGCATGGAGGGGTGCAGCAGGCGCAGGACGGTGTCCAGCACGCGGCCGAGGACCAGGCGGGTGTTCTCGCCCTGGGTGCGCTCAGTGTCGGTGGCGGCGTCCCAGTCGCGCGGGATCTGCACCTTGGCGATCTCCAGGTACCAGTCGCAGAACTCGTTCCAGGCGAAGCGGTACAGCGCCTCGTTGGCCACGGCGAACTCGTAGCGGTCCAGGTGGGTGTCGACCAGGGCGCGCAGCTCCTCAAGCTTGTCGAGGATCCAACGGTCGGCGTCGGTGAGCTCCTCGCGGGCCGGGAATGCCGAAGCGTCGCCGTAGGGCAGGACGCGCGCACCGTTCATCAGCGCGAACTTGGTGGCGTTGAAGAGCTTGGTGGCGAAGTTACGCGAGGACTGTGCGGAGTCCTCGCCGACGGGTAGGTCCGTGCCGGGGTTCGCACCGCGGGCCAGGGTGAAGCGCAGGGCGTCCGCACCGTAGTCGCGGACCCAGTCCATCGGGTCGATGCCGTTGCCCAGGGACTTGGACATCTTGCGGCCGTGCTCGTCGCGGACGAGGCCGTGCAGGAAGACGTCGGTGAAGGGGATCTGGGGGCGTCCCGACCGCTGGTCCTTGGTGGTGCCGGGCTCGCCGGCGTCGAGGGTGGAGCCCTCGATCGTGTCGGCGAAGGTCGCGAACATCATCATGCGGGCGACCCAGAAGAACAGGATGTCGTAGCCGGTGACCAGCACGGAGGTCGGGTAGAACTTGGCCAGCTCGTCGGTGTTCTCCGGCCAGCCCATGGTGGAGAACGGCCACAGGGCGGAGCTGAACCAGGTGTCCAGCACGTCCTCCTCGCGGCGCCAGCCCTCCCCTGCCGGCGGCTCCTCGTCGGGGCCGCAGCAGATGATTTCGCCCTCGGGTCCGTACCAGATCGGGATGCGGTGGCCCCACCACAGCTGTCGGGAGATGCACCAGTCGTGCATGTCGTCGACCCAGTCGAACCAGCGCGGCTCCTGGGAGGCCGGGTGGATCACGGTGTCGCCCTCGCGCACCGAATCGCCGGACATCTTGGCCAGCTCCTCGACCTTGACCCACCACTGCTCGGACAGGCGCGGCTCGATGGCCTCGCCGGAACGCTCGGAGTGCCCGACGGAGTGGACGTAGGGGAAGATGCGCTTGAGCACGCGACCCTGCTCCTCCAGCGCGAGGCGGATCTGCTCGCGGGCCTCGAAGCGGTCCATGCCGTCGAAACGGGTGCCGGTGTTGGCGATGTGGCCGGTGGCGTCGATGACCTCGGGCATCTCCAGGTTGTGGCGGCGGCCCATCTCGAAATCGTTCGGATCGTGCGCCGGGGTGATCTTCACCATGCCGGTACCGAACTCGGGGTCGACGTAGTCGTCGGCGATGACCGTCATGGTGTGCCCCTCGATGAAGGGGTGCTGCAGCTCAGTGCCGACGAGGTCGGTGTAGCGCTCGTCCTCCGGGTGCACGGCGACGGCGACGTCGCCCAGCATGGTCTCCACACGGGTGGTGGCGACGTCCGCGTGCGGTCCCTTGCCGTCGACGTCTCCGTAGCGCAGGGTGACCAGCTCACCCTCGTCGTCGGAGTAGACGACCTCGATGTCGGAGATGGCGGTGCGCAGCACCGGGGACCAGTTGACCAGACGCTTCGCGCGGTAGATCAGACCACGGTCGAAGAGCTCCTTGAAGATGGTCTGCACGGCGCGGGAGAGCCCGTCGTCCAGGGTGAAGCGCTCACGCTCCCAGTCGACGGAGTCGCCGATGGCGCGCATCTGGGACTGGATGACCCCGCCGTACTTCTCCTTCCACTCCCAGACCTTTGCGGTGAACTCGTCACGGCCGTAGCAGAAACGGTCCTTGCCCTCGGTCTCCTTGAGGCTCGCCTCGACCTTGGACTGGGTGGCGATGCCGGCGTGGTCGGAGCCGGGGAGCCACAGCACCTCGTAACCCTGCATGCGCTTACGGCGGGCCATGGAGTCCATCAGCGTGTGGTCCAGGGCATGACCCATGTGCAGCTGGCCGGTGACGTTCGGCGGCGGCAGGACGATGGAGAAGGGTTTCTTGTCGCTGGTGGCGTCGGCGTGGAAGTACCCGGCGTCGACCCAGCCCTGGTAGAGGGTGGATTCGACGTCGGAAGGGTTCCACTGCTTCGGCAGGCGGTCGGCCCGGTTGCCGGTCGAGGGGCCGGGCTGGGAACTACTGGCGGAGGCGCTGGTGCTGGTCTGATCGGTCACGGTGCAACAGTCTAGTCCAGTGCTCGGACACGGTCGTCAAGGGGCGTTTTCGACCGGTGGTTCAGCGGTCCCGGTACTCCGTTCCCCTGGTGTGCGAGCGACGGAAGTCCATCATGTCGTGGAAGTTCTCGGTGGCGACGCGATCGTCGCGGAGCCCCTCCGTGTACGAGAGCGTGCCCTTCGACTGCTCCGTAGTCATGGCGGGCCACAGCGCCTGGGCGAGGTGGGACGCATCGACGGTCGCCGCCCCGACATAGCGGGCGGCATGCACCTGCTCGGAGTCCCGTGTGGAGCTGGTCAGCGGTGCGGCACGTCCCAGCTCCGCCATGGTCAAGGAAGGGAGCAGAAGGTAAAAGAGGCAAGAGTCCCCCCCCTAACCCCGGAACCGCACCGCCTGGGTCACCAGCTCCTCCCGCTTCCCCGGCGAGACCGGCTTCATGTCGGTCGCCTCGAGACTGAGGTTCACGTGCTTGCGTCGCACCGGCACAGAGGAATGTGTGTGGCCGTGAACGGTGCACTCGAAGCCCTCGCGCCCGGCCCAGCGTGCCAGCTGAGGGGTCTGGTGCGGATCCGGTACCGCGTCCTTCCCCGTCGCCCGCGGGATGTGCGTGAACAGCACCTGCCAGCGTCCGATGCGCACCTGCAGTTCCAGGGCGATGAGGTCGAAGACCTCCCGGTAGGCCGGAGTCCACTCCACCACCGAGTCCAGGCCGAAGATCGGGTGAATCCGGTCGTGGTTACCGGGGATCAGCCACATCGTGAGGTTCTTCTGCGCCTTGAGTCCGGCGAGGCGTTCGAGGGCATAGGCGTCCTTCCGCACCGAGACGTCCCCCGTGCACTGTCACTACGGGGACGATCCTCCTCTACCGGGAGCGCCTGGCCAAGGCGGCGAGGTCCACCCCGCGCAGCCGCGCGAACTCCGCGGTCGACCCGGTGACCAGAACGTCCACCTGACGTAGCTCCGCCACCGTCGAGGCACCCAGCAGGGTCATCAAGGTGCGGACCTGTTCGGTCCAGTCGCGCAGCTCCTCCACCAGGGCGTCATAGCCGTCGGTGAGCAGTACGTTCAGGAAGTGGCCGGACACCCCCACCGCCGAGGCGCCCAGTGCCAAGCCACGGATCACGTCCAGCGGAGTGGAAACGGCACCGGAGGCCAACACCTGCACGCCTTCAGACGACGAAGCCGGCGGAGCCCCCTCCGCCTGCAGATCCAGCAGGCACTCCGCCGCCGTCTGTCCCCAGCCCGAGAGGTAGGCGTACTCCTGCTTCTCGCGGCGCCGGTTCTCGATGTCGATGAAGTTCGTGCCGCCGCGTCCGCTGACGTCCACGGCTGCCACGCCATTCTCGGCGACCTCTGCCACGGTGCGCGGGGACAGTCCGAAGCCGACCTCCTTGACGACGACCGGGACGTCCACGCCCTCGACGATCTCGCCGATGCGGTCCAGCCAGTGGGTGAAGTCACGGTCGCCCTCGGGCATGACCAGTTCCTGGGCCGGGTTGACGTGGATCTGCAGCGCATCGGCGTCGATCAGTTCCACCGCAGCCCGGGCCTGCTCCACGGTCATCTCCGGGCTGATGTTGGACAGCAGGAAGGCCTCGGGGGCGTTCTCCCGCACGACCCGGAAGGATGCTGCAAGCTCGGGATCCCGCAGTGCCGGGCTCACCGAGCCGGTCGCCATCGCCACACCGGTCTCGGCGGCGGCGCGGGCCAGGTCGGCGTTGATCCGTCCGGTCCGCTCCGAACCACCGGTCATGGCGTTGATGTGGAAAGGCACCGCCCAGTCGCGACCGCAGACCACCGTGGAGGTGTCCACGGCGTCCCGGGCGATGCCGGGGAAGGAGTGGTGCACGAAGCGGACGTCGTCCCAGACGCTGGACCGTGCAGCACGATCTCCGCGCAGTCCCTGCGCGAGGTCGACGTGCTCGTCCTTGCGGTTACCGGGGGCGGCCCCGGCGTCGGCCTGTGCCGCCACGTGGGCACGGTCGCGCTCGATGCTCATCTCACTCCCCTTCTGCGTCGCCTGCAGCGTCCGGCTTGTGCACGTGCAGGTTCAGCATCCGGATGTCGGCGCGCTCCCAGGTGGCGAGGAGGTCGTCGATGTCGGACGCCGAACAGTCCGGGTCGATCAGCACGATACCGCAGTCGCCTCCGCCGGCTCCCGAGGTCTTCGCCGCACCGCCGTGGGACTCGGCGGTCTCGATCAGCTTGCGCAGCGTGGGGGTCTCGATCGTGGTGCCGGTGAGCTCCCCGAGCCCACGCAGCAGGTCACGGTTACGACGGATCGCGGCGAACACCCCGGCGGTGTCGTCGCGGTCGACGGCGTCGGTGAAGGCCTCCACGCACCGACGGGACTGGTCGAGGAACCAGGCGTAGTCGCCGGTGTTAGGGGTCTGGTCGACATCCTCACCCTCGGTGGGGGCCTCGGGGGTCTCGGTGCCCTCGGTGTTGGACTGCACGTCGTCGACCAGTCGGGAGGTCGAGGCCGGCGAGCCGGTCCAGCCGACCAGCAGTCGCAGGTGTGCCGGTGGGGTCAGCGGGCGCACCGACAGACCGGGCCACGGAGCGGAGATGAGCTCCAGCAGTTCACGCTGGGGACGCTGCTGACGTGCCCATTCCCGGTCGAAGGAGGTGTAGGCGATCCAGCCGCCGAACATGCTCGCCGCGACATCACCACCGGAACCTGAGCGCTGCACCTCGATGCTGGCCAGCAGGGCCAGCTTGAGCTGCTCCATCAGTCCCAACCCCAGCTTGTAGTGCTGGCACAGCGCGCGCACCGTCGCCACGGTGACGGCGGCGGAGGAACCGAGGCCGAACTTGCGTCCGGAGTCGTCGTCCAGCTCGCTGGTGATGTCCAGGTCGTAGACCTGCAGCTCCACGCCGAGGGCGACCGCGGCCTCCTCCACGACGCGGACGGCGGCCAGCACGAAACTGAACTGGTCCTGGTCGGGCTCGATGACCATGGAGTCGGGGCTGTTGGCGGTGCCGCGGCGGTACCAGGCCAGGCGGCTGCCGGCGTTCTGGTCGGTGGTGATGTGGCCGGTGTCGGACGCTGCGGGGCTGACCCGCACGGTCAGGTACCGGTCGACGGCGATGAGGACGGCAGGGTGACCGGTCTCCACCACGGCGTACTCGCCGGCGATGTAGAGCTTTCCTGGGGCACGTACCTCGGTGATCATCGGGTGACCACCATACCCTCGCCCGCGCGGGCGACAACCGTGGCCAGTCCCGGAACCCGGGCGGACAGGTGGTCCTTGAACCAGGCGTCGAGCTCCTCGACCTTGTCGGCGGTGGTGAGCACCTTGACGTTGGGACCGGCGTCCATCGTGGCCCACGCCGGGAAGCCTGCCTCACGGGCGGCCTTCACGGCGGCCAGGGCGGCCCGGCTGTCGTCGGTGACGTAGTCCACCGGGGGCACGGCGGTCTGCATGGTGTGGTGCATGCCGGCGGCATTGCGCTCGGCGATCTCCCCCAGCGTCGCCAGGTCCCCGGCGGCGACGGCCTCCTGCGCCTCGGCGAGGTCCTTCCTGTGGCTCTCCACCCACGGCCAGTACTCCGGGGAGGTCTCCACCGTGTGGGCCATGCCGTCGCGGCTGGAGACGGACTTCTCGGCGTCGTTGAGCACCAGCACCACCATCGCCAGGGAGGACGCCATCCCGGTGGGGTCGTCCACCGGTTCGGCGTAGGACGACTCGTCGTCGGTGCCGGCGTGCCACATCGCCAGGCCGCCGTAGACCGAGCGGGAGGCGGAGCCGGAGCCTCGACGGGCCAGACGGGAGAGTTCCTTGTCGTCCAGGTCCAGACCGGCGGCGGCAGCGGCGGCACCCGCCAGGGCGGCGAAGCCGGAGGCGGAGCTGGCCAGCCCGGCAGCGGTCGGCACGGTGTTCACGGAGGTGACCTGTGCGGCCGCGGTGATCCCGGCGCGCTGACGCACCAGGTCGAGCAGAGCGCTGATCCGTGCCATGGACTTCCCGGTGACGGGTTCACCGTCGAGTGTGGCGGTGTCGGACGCGGCACCGTCCTGCTCCGGGTCGAAGGTCACCGTGGTGGTGGTGTACAGCGCGTCCAGCGTCAGCGACAGGCTGGGTGTCACCGGAAGGATGAGCTCGGCGTTGGCCTTGCCCCAGTACTTGATCAGGGCGATGTTGGCGTGCGCGACCGCGGTGGCCGACATCGCGGCCGTCGAAGAATCGTTCACTTGGCCCCCTCCCCCGGGACGGCGCGACTGGCCGCGCTGGACGACCCGGGAACCCACTCAGGTACGTGCACCCAGGCAGCGGCCGCGCCGGCCTCCAGCAGGGCGTCCTCGATACGCCGCGCCTGCTCGCCACTGTCGGCGAGGGCGATCATGCAGCCGCCGCGTCCACCACCGGTGAGCTTGGCACCAAGCGCCCCGGCCTCCATCGCCGCACCGACGAGCCGCTCCAGGGAGGGGTCGCTGACGCCGAGTCCCGCCAGAAGTGCATGCGACTCCGTCATTCGACGGCCCACCGTCACCGTGTCTCCGTCACGCAGGGCCTCGACCACCTCCCCGGTGATCTCGCCGAGGCGCTCCAGCGCCTTGTTCGTGGTCTCCGGCTCCGCCTCGTGACGTTCGCGGACATGGGCCACGGCCTCACGGGTAGCCCCCTCGACACCCGAGTCGGCGATGACGATCCAGCCCTGCGGTACAACCTGCAGTTCGGTGGACTCACCGTCCTGGAAGTACACCGGCACCTGCGAGGAGGTGGTCACGGCGTCCAACCCGGAGGGACGACCGTGCGCGACGGTCTCGGCCTCCTGGGTCATCTCGAAGAGCTCGGCGGCTGTGGCGGTGACGCCGAAGGCGTCGAGCACCGCGCGGATCACCGCGCCGCCGGCCGCGGCCGAGGAGCCCAGGCCGCGCTCCGGCGGGAAGTTGGCGTCGGTGGTGATCTGCAGGCCGGCACCGGGGTGGCCGGCGAAACGGGCGGCGATCTCCGAGGCCTTGACGATGCTGGCGAAGCGTGCCGGGGCGTCCGAAAGCAACCCGGTCCATCCCAGGCCGGTGAGCGTGCTGGGGCCGTCCACCGGCTCAACCCGTGCAGTCATGAACAGGCTGCGCAGCGGCAGCGCGATCGCGGGGAACCCGTAGACCACTGAATGCTCGCCGAAGAGGATGATCTTCGCCACGGTACGGCCGTGCCCGACGTGTGCAGTCACATAAGCCTTTCTGCTGCAGAAGTGGAGAGAGCGTCAAGACGAAAGATTACAACGTGAACGCGTCCACGCCGTAAACCATTGGACTAATCCGACGGTGTCCGACCTCTCCAGCGTGCCACAGATGGAGGCACACCACGGGGATTCGTCGCCTCCATTATCGCAGTCATTGGCTCGAGCTTCACCTCAGGGGCGGAAGGACCCGCAGGGGGCCACAAACCTGCAGCAGTGATTCAGGTGTTCACCGGCACGGGGCATAGACTTGCCACCGCAATCCCCGCTGACGTTTTTCCGTGAAGAGAGCCCATGAGCACGTCCACACCGGCCGCGACCCCGGCCCCCGCCCAGAAACACCCGGTCGACCAGGTCCCTGCGACCGGCAAACTGGCCGTCCTGTCCACCCAGCACGTCCTGGCGTTCTACGCCGGTGCGGTGATCGTCCCGCTGCTCATCGCCAGCGGACTGGGGCTGGACGCCGAGACCACCATCCACCTGATCAACGCCGACCTGTTCACCTGTGGCATCGCCACCCTGATCCAGTCGGTCGGTTTCTGGAAGGTCGGTGTGCGCCTGCCGATCATCCAGGGTGTGACCACCACCGCGGTCTCCCCGATCATCGCCATCGGCCTGGCCACCACCGGTGGCGAGGGCGGCACCGACGCCCTGCCGGCGATCTACGGCTCGATCATCGTCGCCGGCCTCTTCACCTTCTTCGCCGCACCGTACTTCGCGAAGTTCATCCGTTTCTTCCCGCCGGTGGTCATCGGCACCGTGCTGACCACCATGGGCATCACCCTGCTGGGCGTCTCCGCCGACGACATCACCGCCTTCGCCGACGGCACCCCGGCCACCAAGGACATGGCCTACGCCGGTCTGACCCTGGCGGTCATCCTGCTGGCACAGCGCTTCTTCAAGGGCTTCCTGGGCACCCTGGCCATCCTCATGGGCCTGGTCATCGGCACGGGTGTGGCGATGATCCTGGGCGACGCGGGTTTCGACGACGTGGGCTCCTCCGACTGGGTCGGTTTCACCACCCCGTTCTACTTCGGCGCCCCGGAGTTCGTGCTCACCGGCATCATCTCCATGGTCATCGTCATGCTGATCACCATGGTGGAGACCACCGGTGACGTCTTCGCCGCCGGCGAGATCGTGGGCAAGCGGATCACCAAGGGCCACGTCGCCGCCGCCATCCGCGCCGACGGCCTGTCCACCACCCTCGGTGGCGTGCTGAACTCCTTCCCCTACACCTGCTTCGCGCAGAATGTCGGCCTGGTGCGTATGACCCGCGTGAAGTCGCGCTGGGTCGTCGCCGGTGCAGGTGTGATCATGATCGTCATCGGCCTGATCCCCAAGGCCGGTGCCGTCGTCTCCGCGATCCCCGGCCCGGTGCTGGGTGCGGCGTCACTGGCCCTGTTCGCCAACGTCGCCCTGGTGGGTATCCAGACCCTGGGCAAGGCCGACCTCTCGGACAACCGCAATGCCGCGGTGATGACCATCTCCATCGGCCTGGGCATGCTGGTGGCCTTCAAGCCGGACATCGCCCTTATGTTCCCCGAGTGGGCGCAGGTCTTCTTCGCCTCCGGCGTGACCACCGGCTCCATCGCCGCGATCCTGCTCAACCTTCTCTTCTTCCACGTCGGACGCCGCCCCTCCCCCGAGGTCACCCGCGACGCCGCCGGGCGACCCATCGCCCTGGACGACGTCAACGGAATGGACACCGGGACCTTCGTGTCCACCTTCTCCCCGCTGTTCAACGGTGTCGTCTGGCCGCTGGAGCGTGCCCACGCCGCCGCCCCGTTCAGCAGTGTGCAGGAACTGCGCGACGCCGTCCAGGAGGCCGTACTCACCGCCGACCGCCGGGAGCACACCGACCTCATCGCCAGCTACCCCTCCATGGCGGAGCTGCTGCTGGACGAGAATGCCGCCGACAAGCGGCTGTCCAACTTCGCCGGGTCGATGGCCCTGGAGGACCTCGACTCCATGGACGACATGGAGCAGGAGGAGCTGCGCGAGCTCTCCGACACCTACCTGGAGCGCTTCGGTCTGCCCTTCGTGATGTGTCTGGGACGCCTGGACTCCCGGTCGCAGATCATCAGCGAGGGTGTGCGCCGCCTGGAGAACTCGCCCGCGCAGGAGCGCCTGCAGCTGCTGGGTGAGGTCGTGGAGATCGCCAACGACCGATTCAACAACATGATCGCCGACGCCAGCCCCGTCGCCTCGGCGTGGAAGAGCAAGTTCAACCACCTCGACTGACCTGGTCAGTCCTGGACGGAAGGCACCTGTGAGATGGCCGAGGAGACCGCGCTGACGGCCTGCTCCATGGCCTTCCGGGAGCCGCGCCACACCGCCACGGAGTTGATGAAGGGGTGGACCAGCCCCCGGTGGCGGACCACGTTGACCGGCACACCGGCCTCCTTGAGCCGGGCGGCGTAGGCCTCCCCCTCGTCACGCAGCGGATCGAAACCGGCGACGGCGATGTAGGCCGGAGCCAGGCCCGTGAGGTCCTCGGCGAGCAGCGGGGACACCAGCGGATGTGTCGGGTCGATGCTGGTGCCCAGGGTGTCGCCACGTCCCAGGTAATGGTGCTCGTACCAGGAGATCTGCTCCTCGGTGAGGTAGAGACCGAGGTCGCCGAACTCCAGCCGGCTGGCGCTCTTGTTCGCCAGGTCGGTCACCGGCACGAACAGGAGCTGCAGGACCGGCTGATCGCGTCCCTCGGCGCGCAGCTTCAGGCAGGTCGCCGCCGCAAGGTTTCCGCCCGCGGAGTCGCCGGCGATGATCAGCCGCGAGGTGTCCACCGGCGCACCGACCACCCGCTCCACCTCACCGCCGGGGGTGGCGTCCTGCACAGCGGTGACGACCTCGTAGACGTCGTCGAGCGGGGTCGGGAACGGATGC
Source organism: Candidatus Corynebacterium avicola (assembly GCA_019114135.1). Lineage (GTDB taxonomy): Bacteria > Actinomycetota > Actinomycetes > Mycobacteriales > Mycobacteriaceae > Corynebacterium > Corynebacterium avicola. Next base: position 40,141 of record DXGC01000103.1, on the reverse strand, counting down.
TCCGGCGCCATCCGGTAGTCCACCGACACCACGGTCACCCGGCCGTCGGCGCAGAGGCTGCGGCAGGTCGCGTCGTGACTGTCGAGGGAGCCGGTGACCCAGCCGCCACCGTGGACGTAGATGAGCACCGGTCGCGGACCGAGGTCTTCCTCCGGCTCGGCGTGGTGGTAGACCCTCACCCCCACCCCGGCGATGGCGGTGTCGTGGACGTGGGCCACGCGCACGTCACCGGCGGCGATGAACGCCTCCTTCTCCACGATCTTGCGGGAGTGCACCGGGGGCACGTCCACGATGTCCAGGGAACTGATGAGCTTCAGCGCCAGCAGGGACGCCCGGACGTCGGCGTCGAGCAGGTCGCCGTCCTTGTTGCGGACGGTACCGAGGGCACGCAGCACCGGGACGGGGATCCTGCTGAGCAGACGGCCACCGAAGGCGGTCGCCTTGTCGAAGAAGTTCGGACTGTAGACACCGTTTCCCGGGTTGGTGGCACGGGAGGCTGAGGGGTGGTGAGGGTGGGTTGCTTTCGCCATGCGCACCAGACTGCCACAGGCTGTGTCACGTGTCACACACAGGGGGAAATTGTTTCAGTTCCCACTCATACCATCCCGGCGTCCTGCACCGTCGTCCACTCCGTCTGCAGTTCCTCAACCGTGGCGTTGAGGCGTTCCTGCTGGTCATCGTTCAGTTCCAGACCCTGGACGATCTCCCAGTTCCCGTCGACGCTGCGGGCCGGGAAGCTGCTCACCACCCCCTCGGGGACCCCGTAGGATCCGTCGGACTCCATCGCCACGGACACCCAGTCCCCTTCCGGGGTGCCGGCGACCCAGTCCCGCATGTGGTCGACCGCCGCCGAGGCAGCCGACGCCGCCGAGGAGGAGCCACGCACCTCGATGATCTCCGCACCACGGTTGGCGACCCGGGGGATGAATTCCCCGTTGATCCAGTTCCCGTCGAGCTGGTCGGCGACCGGGGAACCGTCGAGCTGGAGCTCGGCGACATCCGGGAACTGGGTCGAGGAGTGGTTGCCCCACACCGTCATCCGCGACAGCCGGGACGTGGCGACACCGAGCTTCTGCGCGACCTGTGAGAGGGCACGGTTGTGGTCCAGTCGGGTCATCGCGGTGACCTGACCGCGGGGCAGTCCCGCGTTGGCGGCGAGGATCGCGGCGTTGGTGTTCGCCGGGTTTCCGACCACCAGCACCTTCACCCCGGGGGCGGCGTTCTCGGCGATGGCCTTGCCCTGGGGTCCGAAGATCTTGCCGTTGCCGATGAGCAGGTCCGAGCGCTCCTCCCCCTTGCCGCGTGGCTTCGCGCCGACGAGGAAGGCGGCGTCGGCACCGGCGAAGCCCTCCGCGGCGTCGTCGGTGACCACGATCTCCCCGACGTGCGGGAGGGCAGCGTCCGACAACTCCATCGCCACACCCTCGGCGGCGCGGCGGGCGGCGGGGATCTCGAGCAGCCGCAGGTTCACGACCCGGTCGCCGAAGACGTTGCCGGCGGCGAGGCGGAAGAGCAGTGAGTAGGCGATCTGCCCGGCTGCGCCGGTGACCGTGACGGTGACGGGTGTGGTGTCGGTGGTGTCGGTGGTGTCGGTGGCGTTCATGGGCGTTACTCCCTTGTGAGTGTCGTCGGTGTCGGGTCGACTTGCACCGGAGCCCCACTAAGGTGGTGGCACCCCGGCGCCTGCAACTTCCAACGTAGCGAAAAGGCGTTCGGTGCCGGTTCCACGGCCATGCAGGGTCCCCTGGACGACGGGGGAAGGGAAAGACCTGGCCACCCCTGTTCCAGTGCCCCCTGTCTGGTGTATTCACACGGGACAGGTGCTTGCGGGTGCAAAATGGTCGCAACAGGCGCTCCGGGGGCCGTATCCTGGAAAGACTGTGGACCGTCCCCACCTGTCGGCGCCACATCCACCGGAGACGTCGCCGGGTGCACAACCCCACCGCACCCCGACTACGGCACCCCGAATCGATCCAGGAGACCGGAGACCATGACCACCGACGCGGACCCGTCCACCGCCCTGCCCGGCACCCACCGCCGTTACGGCTGCTCGGTCGAGGAGTACCGGCTCGTGCTGGACACCGCCATCCCCGAGCTCGTCCGTTCGGGTCTGGCGGCGGAGACCCGCGACATCGCGGTCGGGGCCGGCGTCTCCCCCAACCACCCGCTGCTGCGCAACACCCAGGTCCTCTACGACGAGGCCCTGCGCTACGCCTTCCGGCTGATCTGGCCGCGTCCCGAGGACCTGGAAGTCGAACGACTCGTGCCGGCTGAGGCCGTCCGCACCCTGGTGCGCACCGCCTACCGTCGCCACCGTGCACACCCGGACGCCGTCCGGTTGATTGTCACCGAGAACATCGCCGGTCACGGTCAGATCGGCGGACGGCTTGACGTGCTGGAGTCCTCCCCGGTGGTGCTGCAGATCGACCGGGTGCTGATGCGTGGCCAGGACTACGGCGCCTTCCGTCCGGGGATCTCCGCGGAGGACGTCTACGTCCTGATCACCTCGCTGTGCTGCTTTCCCGCGTCCCAGGGGACGACCTTCCACACCAACTACGGCACCGACCTGGACAACGCCCAGACCGTCGACGGTCTCGAGAAGCTCGCCTGCGACACCGTGCTGGCCTTCCTGACCACGTCGATGCCCACCGACCAGGGCAGTTCCTACACCCACGCCAGCCCGACGAAGACCACCCCCTCGTCAGTGTCGGCGTCGCTGTACACCGCCGGTGACGGTGGGGCGGTCGAGGGCGTGGTGACCTTCCAGGCGGGCGACGGCCACGACACCGACGAGCTGATGCGGCTGGCGCGGGCCGGCTACGACCAGGAGAACGACGAGGGGTACGGCCAGACCGAGGGTTACAGCTACGCCGGGGGCTCCGCAGATGAGGAGTCGGACGCTCCCTTCGCGGCGGAAGGTGATGACGAGGTTCCCGCCGAGGCGTCCTCCGAATCACCCGTCGAGACCACCGGTGATGAAGCCGTCGCGGGCGACGAACCCGACGATCGGGACAGCGAGGCCGCCGACGGGGAATTCACCGAGTTCGAGAAGCTGGTGGAGGCCTCCGAGGCCGCGGCCGGGCACTCCAGCTACCAGGGCTACCAGGCGTACAACGGCTTCCCGGACCCGGACAAGACCTCCGACCCGGACGCGGAGAACACCGCCGACGACCACATCGCCGGCCTCTACGACGACTGAAGCCGACCCTGTTGCAGTGGTCGGGTGAGGCAGCGTGAGCCGTGTTGAGTCACAGAACGGTCCCAGGCCGGGATCCGAACCGAATGAGACCCCGGTGTCGCGTCAGGTGCCATCGCAACTGGTCAGGTGGTCAGTATAAATGACCACAAATCAGTCGGTTTCCGGCCGTTTACACTGACCAGACGTTCACTTACGATGCCATTCCGTCACGAACTCCCGGGCAACACGGGTCGAAGGCCCTGCTTATCGGGGACCGGACCACAAGGACCCGGGTCTGCGCAACCCTGTGCAGCTCGGCACAGGGGCGAGGAAGATCAGGCGCTGCGCTGTTCGCGCTCGGCGACCTCTTCGTGGGTCAGCAGCTGGGCCTCGCCCTCACCGGTCACCGCTCCCCCGGTGATGACGACCTCACCGGTGTCCTTGTCGTCGGGGATGGAGTACATCAGCGGCAGCAGGATGCTCTCCACGATCGAACGCAGGCCACGGGCACCGGTCTCGCGCTCCAGCGCCTTGCCGGCGATGGCACGCAGTGCGTCCTCCTCGAAGGTCAGCTGCACCCCGTCCATCTCGAACATGCGCTGGTACTGACGCACCAGCGAGTTCTTCGGCTCGGTGAGGATGCGCACCAGCGACTCCTCGTCCAGGTGGCCGACGTGGGTGATCACCGGCAGACGACCGATGAGCTCGGGGATCAGACCGAACTTCACCATGTCCTCCGGCTCGACGAAACGGAACGGATCCGGGTCCTCGTCGGACTTCCCGCGGACCTCGGCACCGAAGCCGACACCCTTACGGCCGCGGCGCTCGGAGATGACCTTCTCCAGGCCGGCGAAGGCACCGGAGACGATGAAGAGCACGTTCTTCGTGTCGAACTGGATGAGCTCCTGGTTCGGGTGCTTGCGTCCACCCTGCGGCGGGACGGCGGCGACGGTGCCCTCGAGGATCTTCAGCAGCGCCTGCTGCACGCCCTCGCCGGAGACGTCGCGGGTGATCGACGGGTTCTCCGACTTCCGGGAGATCTTGTCGACCTCGTCGACGTAGATGATGCCCTGCTGCGCCTTCGCCACGTCGAAGTCGGCGGACCGCAACAGCTTCAGCAGGATGTTCTCCACGTCCTCACCGACGTAACCGGCCTCGGTGAGGCTGGTGGCGTCGGCGATGGCGAAGGGGACGTCCAGCATGCGGGCCAGCGACTGGGCCAGGTAGGTCTTGCCGGAACCGGTGGGCCCGAGCATGAGGATGTTCGACTTGGTCAGCTCGACCTGGTCGTCGGTGCGCCGGGCGGAGGCGTCGGACGACTCGGCCCGGATGCGCTTGTAGTGGTTGTAGACGGCGACGGCGAGGGTGCGCTTCGCGTCGTCCTGCCCGATGACGTACTCGTCGAGGAAGCGGGTGATCGCGGCAGGGTGCGGCAGGTCGTTGGAGTCCTCACCGGTGGCGGCGCCGGCGGCGAGCTCCTCGTCGATGATCTCGTTGCACAGCTCGATGCACTCATCGCAGATGTAGACACCTGGACCGGCGATGAGCTTTCGGACCTGCTTCTGGCTCTTTCCGCAGAACGAGCACTTCAGCAGCTCGGCGCTTTCCTGCATCGATGGCATCTGAGGCGATCACTCCTGGAACTGGTGGGAGTCAGTGACTATGGCGACTATGGCGACTGTGGCTACTAAAGCTGGGCCAATTCCATCCGATTGTACTCCCCGTAAGTGAAGTTAGGGCCTGTTGGCTTCGGCGCGTCAGTGAGCTTTCCCACACCCCGAAGTTCAGTACCCTGAACGACATGAGCATCCTCCACACCCGCATCACCGGACGCGGCCCCCGCACCGTTGTCCTGCTCGGCGCCCTCGGCTCCAGCGTGGACATGTGGACCGGCGTCCAGAACCGACTCAGCGTCCCCGGCCAGGGCACCGACAGTGTCCCCGGAGCCCGCGTCATCGCCGTCGACCATCGTGGTCACGGCGATTCTTCGCTTCCGGACGGGCAGCAGGACGCACCGGTGACCATCGCCGACCTCGCCACCGACGTCACCGAGACACTGGACCGTCTCGGCCTCGACGGAGAGAGTGACGCCACCCGCGTCGACCTGGTCGGCCTGTCGATCGGCGGAGCCATCGCGCAACACCTCGCCGGGTCCCCGGAGACCGCCCACCGCGTACGCACGCTGTCCCTGGTCTGCACCGCACCGAGCTTCGGCTCCCCGGAGGACTGGACGGCGAAGGCCACCGCCGTCCGCGCCGGAGGACGGGCCACGCTGCAGGACCTCGCCGAGGACACGGTGCAGCGCTGGCTCACGCCCGGGTACCTCGCCGACCACCCGGCGACTGCGGCGTCCATCGTCGCGATGATCGCCGCGAACTCCCCCGAGGGTTACGCACAGTGCTGTGAGGCCCTGTCCTCCTTCGACGGCACGGACCTGTTGGGACAGGTCACGGCGCCGACACTGACGGTGGCCGGCGCGACCGACCCCACCTGCCCGCCGGAGACGTTGCAGGCGATGGCTGAAACCGTGGCAGGCAACGGGGTGTCGGACGGCGTGGTCCGGCACTCGGTCGTCGAACCCGGCGCGCACCTGTTGCCCGTCCAGCAGGCCAAGCGGGTCGCCGAGCTGTTGCAGGAGTTCTGGGGAGTCTCCCCCGACCCCGTCTCCTGATCTCCTCTCCCTTTTTAGCCGAGCGAGCGGAACGTCGCCCGCATCCGCTCGGCGTCCGCCGGCAGGCCGGTGAAGAGTTCGAAGGCGTCGACCGCCTGGTAAACGGCCATGTGCGTGCCAGGAAGCGTGCGGCAGCCGATGGCTTCCGCCTCCTGCAGCAACTGGGTGGACACCGGCATGTAGACGACGTCGCTGACCCAGTGCGCAGGGGTCAGGCAGGAGGTGTCGAAAGATGTACCAGGGTGGCTCAGCATCCCCAGTGGCGTGGCGTTGACGACACCGTCGGCCACCGCGATGGCCTCCTCGACCTGCTCCACCCCGGACCCGGTCGCCACGGTGGCGCCCGTCGCGGTGTTGACCTTCTCCGCCAACTCAGCGGCACGCCCGGCGTCCACGTCACGGATCTGCAGGTTCTTCACACCGGCGGCGGCCAGGGCGAAGGCGATGGCGTTACCCACACCACCGGCACCGACCTGCACGACGGAGTCCTTGGGGACGTCCGGCAACTGCTCGGCCAGACCGCGGCCGTAGCCGGTGACGTCGGTGTTGTGGCCGGCCGTGCGTCCGTCCCGGATCACCACCGTGTTCACCGAACCCAGCTGTGCGGCGGCCGGGTCGATCTCGTCGAGGAGGTCGATGACCTCACGCTTGTAGGGGTGGGTGATGTTCAGTCCGTCGAAGCCCAGGTTGACGGCACTGCCCAGCAGCTCCTCGAGGGACCGCCCCTGCAGCCGTTCCGTGAGAGTGTCGATGCGTCGGTAGACGGTGGGGTACCCCTGGGCCAGGCCCTCGGCCTCGTGCATCGGCGGGGTACGGGACAGGGAGAGGTCCGTGCCGATCAGTCCGAGCAGGAAGCTCCGGGAGGGTGCGCCGGTCATGTGTTGTCCTTCTTTCGTCGTTGATTCGTTCACTGCGGGATGCCGCGGGTGGCGTCCCGCAGGACGCGGTACTGGGCGGCGAGGCGCACCGGGATGTTGTCCACCCCGTGCCCGGTGTAGTTGCCGCGTCGTTCCACCAGCTCGAAGAACACCGCACCGAGCGTGCCCGTGTAGAACCGCAGGTACTCACCCTGGTCATCACGGTCGTAGAGGATATTGCAGTCACGCAGCTCCGAGACGGTCTCCTCGTCGAGGTCGAAGCGTGCGACGAGGTCGTCGTAGTAGTTCTGCGGCACCGGGAGGATCTCCAGGCCACGCCGGCGGGCCCGTCGTGCGACACCGATGATGTCGGACGCCGCGAGGGTGACGTGTTCCGGGTAGGCGGCGGCGAGGAAGTCGCCCTGCTCGCTACCTTCCGGCACCACCGTCAACGTCAACGAGAAGTCGCTCCGAGGTGCGGTCATCACCCGGGAGTAGACGAAACCGGCCGGGCTGGGGACTGGGTCCGAGCTGTGCGGCTGCAAGCCGAGGACTGAAGTGAAGTACAGGGCGGCCTCGTCGTGTCGGTGCCACCGCTGGGCAAGCCCGACGTGGTCGACGCCGGTAACCCGGGAGGTGGGTCCGGTGACGGCGTCGATGTTCCGGACGTCCTCACCGATCAGTCCGAACTCGTCGGCCCACACCGGCACACCGTCGGTGGTGGTCTCACAGAAGAAGATGCCTGTGCCGTCCGGGGTGTTCACGCCGTGGAGTTCGGCCTCGTCGTCCTGACGCTGCCGGTTGATCGGCGTGGCGGAGAGCCGTGCGGCGCGGACCGCCGAGCGGTCGGCGCCCTCGACGTCCACCCCGAAGCTGTCGAGGACGGTGTCGCTGCCGGTCGGTCCGAGATCCCGGACGACGATCCTGGCATCACCCTGCACCCACACCTGGAAGTCCGGCTTGCTGCGGTGGTAGCCGCCCAGGATGAATCCCAGCTGGTGCAGAAGCTTGGTGATCTCACCGAGGCGTCCGGTGTGCAGTTCCACGAAGCTGTAGCCGCCGGGAACCGGCGCCTCCGGTAGTGGTTCGAGACCGACCGGGTGGTCGCCGGCTGCGGTGTTGCTGCCACCGAGGGTGCGGAAGGCCTGGTCCTCGAGCCAGCGCAGGGAGCGCAGTCCGTCGACGGCGGTGCGTCCGACCTCGGACTGACGGAAGGAGTCGTTGAAGATCTCCAGCGACACCGGACCGTCGTACCCGGCGAGGGTGAGCAGCCGGAGGAAACCGACGAGGTCGAAGTCGCCCTCACCTGGGAACACCCGGTGGTGCCGTGACCAGGACAGCAGGTCCATGTCCCGGCTCGGGGCGTCCGCGAGCTGGACGAAGAAGATCTTCTCCCCCGGGATGTCGCTGATGCCCGAGGGGTCGTCGCCGCGGGAGAGAATGTGGAAGCTGTCGAGACAGGTGCCGACGTTCGGGTGGTCGGCCATCTCCACGATCCGGTAGGCGTGGCGGTAAGTGTTGACGTAGCGGCCCCAAGCGAGTGCCTCGTAGGCCAGCTTGATGCCGTAGGTCTTCGCGAGGTCACCGGCACGGCGGAGCTGGTCCGCACAGACGGCGTCGTCATCGACGGTGGCGGTGCCGACGTTCGAGCAGATGAGGATCATGTCGATGCCCAGGCGTTGCATCACCCGGAACTTCGCCTCGAGACGTCGGAGGTTGTCGACGAAGACGTCCTCGGAGACACCGTCGAAATCACGGAAGGGCTGGTAGAGATCGAAGCTCAGGCCGAGTTCCTCTCCCCGTTCCCGGATCTGCTCCGGTGAGTGCGGGGAGACGACCAGGTCCTGCTCGAAGATCTCCACCCCGTCGAAACCGGCGTCGGCTGCAGCCCGGAGTTTCTCGGCGAGGGTGCCTGACAAGCAGACGGTGGCGATGGAGGTCCTCATGGTCAGCGGCTCACTTCCTGCAGGAACTCGTCGTCGGCGTCGATCTCGTCGAGGGTCATGAAGGCGGTCTCCCGGGTGGTGGCGATCGCGCCGGAGATCAGCACCACGACGACCGTGGTGAAGATGGCGACGCCGACGTAGTTCTCGCCGCTCTCCCCTGCCACCAGGGAGGCGAGGACCGGGGCGAAGCCGCCGGAGAGGGCGAAACCGATCTGGGTGCCCAGGGCGACTCCAGTGACGCGGACGGAGGTGGGGAACATCTCGGCGTACAGGGCCGGCCAGGTGGCGTTCGACATCGAATAGAACAGACCGAACATGATCGCACCGAAGATGAAGATCAGGGTCCAGTTCCCGGCGTTCACCGCCGCCAGGTAGGGGTACATCATGACCGCGGCTCCGATGGCGCCGGTGATGAATACCTTCTTACGTCCGAAGCGGTCGGCGGCAGAGCCGGACAGCGGGATGCTGACCAGGGCGCAGACGTTGCCGATGACGGTGACCCACAGCATCGTCGAACGGTCGAGACCCACGATGGAGGTGGCGAAGGACAGTGCCCAGACGGTGAAGACGATGTTCACCGTGTTGACCAGGGCGCCGATGGCCACCCGGATCACCGCGGCCCGGTGGTGCTTCAGCACGAGGCGCAGCGGGTTGTTTCGGTTGGCCTCCTCGCGGATGGCCTCACGCTCCTCCTCCTGTGCGGCCTCGATCTCGGCAACGGTCTCCTTGAAGGCCGGTGGCTCCTCCAGGTGGCGGCGGATCATCCAGGCGGTGATCATGACGAAGGCCGACAGCCAGAAGGGAACGCGCCAGCCCCAGCTCATCAGGGCCTCGTCCGAGAGGAATGCGGTGAAGGGAATGAAGACGGCGGTGGCCAGCAGGGTACCGAACTGGGTCCCGTGCAGGGTCCAGGCCGTGGTCCACGACCGGTGCTTCTCGTCCGCGTGTTCAAGCGACACCGCGATGGCGCTGCCCTGTTCACCGGAGGCGGAGATGCCTTGGACGATGCGGCACAGTGCCAGCAACGCCGGAGCGAGGATTCCGACCTGGTCGTAGGTCGGCAGGCAGCCGACGAGGAAGGTCGAGATGCCGATCATGAACAGCGACAGCATCAGGACGAAGCGGCGTCCGAAGCGGTCCGCGAGCGGGCCCATGATCAGGGCGCCGAAGGGGCGGACCACGTAGGCGATGCCGACGGTGGCCATCGAGGCGAGGACCGCCACTCCGGGGGAAGTCCCCTCCGGGAAGAACAGCTCGTTGACGACCAGTGCGGCGGCGGTGCCGTAGACGGCGAAGTCGTAGTACTCCAGAGCTGAACCGATCCAGCTTGAGAGCGCTGCGCGCTTCGGGGTCTTCTGGGACTTCTGGGGCTCTGATCCGCTGTCCGGGTTCCCCTCGGGGGGACGTTCCTGGAGTGTGCTCACGCGGCTTTCCTTTCCTTAGGGGCCGTGAGGGCCATGGAGTGTGAACACCATGGGGCCGTGGGATGACGGGTGTATTACCGTGATTCGAATCTCACCCTACGGTCAGTGTGCGCTGCGTGACAATAAGTTCGTTGACCGAACGTTATTCGCCTGAGTTCCACCTGCCGCCCAGCACGATTTAGGCCACACTACCTTCCGCGGGGGTGGCAGACGGGGGTGCTTTCCCGGAGTGAACCATGACCAGGGTCGACATGGTTCCAGATACAGAATCAATGCCCTGAACTGCGGTAAACCTCCCCGATCAAGGTCCGCGGGCGCACACGCAGTAGTGTTGTCCTCCGAGCAACCCTCACCGTCCACCTCCAAGGAGTCCACTGTGTCTGCGTCCGCTGCGTCCGGCAGTTCCATCCCGTCCCTGGTCGACCAGGCATGCCTCATCGTGCACGGACCGGATCAGCCGGGTCTCGTCGCCCACGTCACCGCGGCAATCACCCGCAACGAGGGAAACATCACCGCCCTGGACCAGTACTCCAGCAACGACCAGGACGGCGACTTCTTCCAGCGCATCGTCTTCCACCGGCAGAACCTCGTCACCGCGATGGACGACCTGCGTGCGGACCTGTCGGAGACCCTGGCGTCCTGCAACATGGACTGGTCGCTGCACGACCGCTCCCAGCCCAAGCGCATGGCGATCCTGGCCTCGGCCGGCGACCACTGCCTGCTGGACCTGCTGTGGCGTCACCGCCGTGGCGAACTGCCGGTCACCATCCCCATGGTGATCTCCAACCACACCACCACCGCCGACGATGTCCGCACCTTCGGCGTGCCCTTCTTCCACGTCCCCTCGCAGAAGGGCCCCGACAAGTCCGAGTCCGAGGCAGAGCTTCTCAAGCTGCTGAAGGGCAACGTGGACTTCGTGGTCCTGGCGCGCTACATGCAGGTGCTTTCCAATGACTTCCTGGAGAAGCTCGGTGTGCCGGTGATCAACATCCACCACTCGTTCCTGCCGGCCTTCGTCGGCGCCGACCCATACCGCCGGGCGTGGGAGCGCGGCGTGAAGCTGATCGGCGCGACCGCCCACTACGTCACCGAGGACCTCGACGAGGGGCCGATCATCGAACAGGACACCGTGCGGGTGACCCACCGCGATTCGGTGACCGACCTGCGTAAGCGTGGCGCCGAGGTCGAGCGGTCAGTGCTGTCACGTGCGGTGACCTGGCACGCCGAAGACCGTGTGATCCGCAACGGGAACCACACGATCGTGTTCTGACCCGGCTGCGTTCCCCCGGCGCAGCCCACGCAGCACTCCCCCGTGCCGCGACTCTCTAGCGCAAGGACTCCCCCAGCGCGAAGGGGGCGCCGGTCAACTCGCGAAGTTCCTCGACACTGACTCCCTCGGCACACTCCAGCAGGGTCAGCCCGGCCAACGGGTCGACCTGGAAAACGCCGTGCGAGGACACGATGAGGTCCACACACTTCGCACCCGTCAGCGGCAGAGAGCACTGCTCGACGATCTTCGGGTCGCCCTTCTTGGTGAGGTGGTCGGTCATGACGATGATCTGCTCCGCACCGTGGACCAGGTCCATCGCACCACCCATGCCGCGGACCATCTTGCCCGGGACCATCCAGTTGGCGAGGTCACCGAACTGGGAGATCTCCATCGCGCCGAGCACGGCCACGTCGATGGCCTTGGAGCGGATCATGCCGAAGGACTCCGAGGAGCTGAAGTAGCTCGCCCCCGGGTTGACGGTGATGGTCTCCTTGCCGGCGTTGATCAGCTCCGGATCGAGCTGCTCCTCGGTGGGGTACGGCCCCACGCCGAGCACGCCGTTCTCCGAGTGCAGGACGACGTCGACACCCTCCGGCAGGAATCCAGGGACCAGGGTCGGCATGCCGATGCCGAGATTCACGTACTGGCCTGCCTTGAGCTCTGCGGCCACGCGGGCGGCCATCTGTTCGCGGTTCCAGGTCACGACTACTGCTCCCTCGTGCTGATCGTGCGGTTCTCGATGCCGGTCTCCTGCGGTCCGACGACCACGACTCGGTCGACGTGGATGCCGGGCAGGTGGACCTCGTCCGGGTCAAGGTCATCGACGAGGTGCTCGACCTGGGCAATGCAGACCCGGGCACACTGGGCGGCCTCCGGGTTGAAGTTCCGGGCGGTCTTGCGGAAGACCAGGTTTCCCTGACGGTCGGCCTTGTGGGCGTGGACGAGGCCGAAGTCCGAGGTGATCGCGGTCTCCAGGACGTACTCTTCACCGTCGAAGAGACGGGTCTCCTTCGGTTGGGACAGTTCCGCTGGGGTTCCGTCGGTGTTGTAGCGCACCGGCAGGCCACCGGTGGCCAGCTCGGTGCCGACACCGGCCTTGGTGTAGAACGCCGGGACGCCGGCACCGCCGGCGCGCATCCGCTCGGCGAGCGTGCCCTGCGGGGTGAACTCCACCGAGAGCGTGCCGTCGAGGTACTGCTTGGCGTAGATGCGGTTGGACCCGATGTAGGAACCGATGGTCCGAGACACCAACCGGTCCTCCAGCAAGGTGCCGAGACCGAAGCCGTCGGTACCGCAGTTGTTGGAGATGATGGTCAGGTCCCCGGGGGCCCGCTGCCTGATTGCGTCAATGAGGATGGCGGGGATGCCGACGAGTCCGAAACCCCCGACGGTGAGGGAAGCCCCGTCGAAGATGTCGGACACGGCATCAGCGGCCGTTCCAATCGTTTTGTCCAGCATGATTCACAGCGTACACTGAGGTTCATAAAACGCACACTCGTTCGCAGTGCGAACGAAAGCCACCCCCAACAGGAGGAACACCGTGTCTGACTCTGCTGGAACCTCCAGCGGCGTGCAGTCCTTCGTCCGCGGACTCGACGTGATGCGCACCTTCACCGCCGATCACCCCCGACAGACCCTCGCCGAAGTCGCCGCCAGCGCCGGACTGGCCCGAGCGACCGCCCGCCGCTTCCTGCACACCCTGGTGGCCATCGGCTACGCCGGAACCGACAACCGGGAGTTCTGGCTGACCCCGCGGGTCCTCGAACTCGGCTTCAGCTACCTGTCCTCCCAGCCGCTGACCTCCGTCGCACAGCCCCGCCTGGAGGAACTCTCCCGCTCGGTCAACGAGTCGAGTTCCCTGTCGGTCCTCGACGGCACCGACGTCGTCTACGTCTCGCGTGTCCCGGTCCGCCGCATCATGCAGGTGGACATCACCATCGGCACCCGCTTCCCCGCCCACGTCACCTCCATGGGTCGCGTGTTGCTGGCGGGCCTCAGCGCGGCCGAACTGGACGACTACTTCAGCAAGGCCGGTCCCCTCGAGGCCCTGACTTCCACCACCCTGGCCGACGAGACCACCCTGCGTGCCGAAATCGACCGGGTCCGGGAACAGGGCTGGTGCCTGGTCGACCAGGAACTCGAGCCGGGACTGCGCTCGGTCGCCGCGCCGGTCACCAACTACGACGGTTCCGTGGTCGCCGCGGTGAACATCTCCACACAGACTGCGGTCCACGACGTCTCGGAGATCCACCGGCGTTTCCTGCCGGCCGTCATCGACGCCGCCGACCACATCTCCACCGACTTCGCCCTGTCCACGCCACTGGGCCGCTGACCTCCCCGAACACCTCCAACCACGAAAGCCAGGTACCCCCGTGACCGATTCCACCACCTCCGCGAACAACACCGTCCCGCCCGCCGCCGACACCGACATCGTCCTGTGCACCCCGCTGCGCACCCCGGTCGGCGCCTACGGCGGAGTCTTCTCCGGCATCCCCGCCCAGGACCTCGCCACCGCCGTGGTCTCCGCCATCGTGGAGCGCACCGGCGTTGCCCCGGAGGACGTGGACGACCTCATCCTCGGCCAGGCATCCCCCTCCGGTGCCGCCCCGGCGCTGGGCCGCGTCGTGGCGCTGGACGCCGGACTCGGCCAGTCCGTGCCCGGCATGCAGCTCGACCGCCGCTGCGGCTCCGGCTTGCAGGCGATCGCCACCGCCGCCGCCCACATCAGCTCCGGTGCCGCCGACCTGATCATCGCCGGTGGTGCGGAGTCAATGTCCACCACCGAGTACACCGTCGACGGTTCGATCCGGTGGGGAGTCAAGGGCGGCGACCTCGTCCTGCACGACCGTCTCGCCCAGGGCCGCGAGACCGCCGGCGGTCAGAACCACCCGATCCCCGGCGGGATGATCGAGACCGCCGAGAACCTCCGCGAGGAGTTCGACCTGTCGCGTGAGGCTCAGGACGCCCTGGCCTCCCGCTCGCAGCAGCGTGCCGTCGCCGCCCAGGAGCGCGGCGACTTCGACGCCGAGATCGTCCCGGTCACGGTCCCCGGCGCGCGCCGCAAGGACCCGGACGTCACCGTCACCGCCGACGAGCACCCACGTCCCGGCACCACCGCCGAGAAGCTCGCGGGCCTGCGTCCGGTCCGTGGCCGGATCGACGAGAACGCCACGGTCACAGCCGGCAACGCCTCCGGGCAGAACGACGGCGCCGCCGCACTGATCGTCACCACCCGGGCGAAGGCCGCCGAGCTGGGACTGACCCCGGCCGCCCGTCTGCGCGGCTGGGCCGTCGCCGGTGTCGCCCCGGAGACCATGGGCGTCGGCCCGGTTCCGGCCACCGCGAAGGTTCTCTCCCGACTGGGTCTGGGACTCGACGACATGGACATCATCGAGCTCAACGAGGCCTTCGCCGCACAGGTGCTCGCCGTGCTGAACGAGTGGGACCTGGACCCGGAGGATCCGCGACTCAACCCGTCCGGCTCAGGCATCTCACTGGGTCACCCGGTCGGAGCCACCGGCGCCCGCTTGCTGGTCACCCTGTGCCACGAGCTCGAGCGCTCCGGCAAAGACGTAGGCCTCGCCACCATGTGCATCGGTGGCGGACAGGGCCTGGCCGCGGTCATCGACCGAATCTGAAGGGGGTTCTCTTAACTCGTCGGTGATGCTCCACCTTTCGGTCACATAAAGGAACGCCCCAGGATGGATTCATCCTGGGGCGTTTTGTCCTCTCGACGGACGGACTCTTCCGAGTACTCCGGAAGGATCTCCTACTGGGCCGAAAGCTTCCGGTACTCGAAGACCTGGTCGATGATGCCGTATTCCTTGGCATCCTCGGCGGTGAGGAACTTGTCGCGGTCGGTGTCCTTGCGGACCTGCTCCTCGGTCTGGCCGGTGTGGCGGGACAGGGTGGTCTCCATGAGACGACGCATACGCTCGATCTCGTTGGCCTGGATCTCCAGGTCGGAGACCTGGCCCTGGGTTCCCTGGGTGGCGGGCTGGTGGATCAGCACGCGCGAATTCGGCAGTGCGGCGCGCTTACCCTTGGTGCCGGCGGCCAGCAGCACGGCGGCGGCGGAGGCCGCCTGGCCGAGGCAGACGGTCACGATGTCGGGACGCACGTACTGCATCGTGTCGTAGATGGCCATCAGCGCGGTGAAGGAACCACCGGGCGAGTTGATGTACATCGTGATGTCACGGTCCGGGTCCAGGCCCTCCAGGACCAGGAGCTGGGCCATGATGTCATTCGCCGAGGCGTCGTCCACCTGGGTACCCAGGAAGATGATGCGCTCCTCGAAGAGCTTGTTGTAGGGGTTGGACTCCTTGGCACCCCAGGAGGAGTGCTCCACGAAGGACGGGAGGATGTAGCGCGACGTCGGCATCTGCGCGCCCGGGACCTCTCCCTTCGGCGCGGCCGAGCCTGCGGTGCCCGTCAGCCCGGACAACTCAGTGGCGTGGGTGAAACCGGTCATGTTCTCGCTTCCCATTTCTTGTACTGCTCCCTACTGATCCTTGGCCGAGCCGATGACGTGATCGACGAAGCCGTACTCCAGCGCCTGCTGTGCGGTGAACCAGCGGTCGCGGTCGGAGTCCTTCTGGATCTGCTCCAGGGTCTGGCCGGTGTGCTGGGAGATCAGCTCAGCCATCTCCTGCTTGGTCTGGGCGAACTGCTCGGCCTGGATGGCGATGTCGGCGGCGGTACCACCGACACCGGCGGACGGCTGGTGCATCATGATCCGGGCATGCGGCAGGGCAAAGCGCTTGCCCTTGGTGCCTGCGGACAGCAGGAACTGGCCCATGGAGGCTGCCAGGCCCATGCCGTAGGTCGCGACGTCGCACGGGGCGTACTGCATCGTGTCGAAGATCGCCATACCGGCGGTCACCGAGCCACCCGGGGAGTTGATGTACAGCTTGATGTCGCTCTCCGGGTCCTCTGCGCTGAGCAGGAGGATCTGTGCACAGAGCTTGTTGGCGATCTCGTCATCGACCTGGGTTCCCAGGAAGATGATGCGCTCGCGCAGCAGGCGCTCGAACACCGAATCGTTGAGGTTCATCCCCGTGGCTGCGGTCATCTGCGCGGTACGCAGCGCCTGACCGGCAGACATGTCGTTTGTGCTCACTTATGCTCCTCGCTCAAGTTCACGTGGTTGGAATGGCATCCAGCGTAGTCAAGTGCCGGGTCGTATGCGGCTGTCAGGGGGCATGTTCGCTGTCAGCGCACGGATGGTCCGGATACAAGAACACCTCCCACGCAGAAAACGCGGGAGGTGTGTTTCGTGACGTCCTCGACGGACGTCGGCGAGCCCCGGAAGGTCCGGGTGGGACGACTACTTCTCAGCGTCCTCGTTGCCCTCGGCGGCCTCGACGGTCTCGGCCTCAACGGCCTCGGCGTCCTCAGCACCCTCGGCACCCTCGGCCTCCTGGCCGAAGAAGTCCTTCGGGTCGATGGAGGCACCGTTGGTGTCGGTGACGGTGACCTTGCAGATGTTCAGGGCCAGGGCCTTGCCGCGACGGACGTCGGCGAAGAGGTTGGCGATCTGGCCGGACTGCTGCAGCTGCATGACGAACTGGTTCGGGTCCATGCCGTAGCGCTGCGCGGTGAACAGGATGTGGTCGGTCAGCTCCTGCTGGGAGACCTCCGGCTTCTCGATGTCGGCCAGGGAGTCCAGGAACAGCTGGGTGCGCACGGAGTCCTCCGCGGCCTCGCGGGTGTCCTCCTCGAACTTCTCGCGGGTGATGTCCTGGGCGGCGAGCATCTGCTCGAAGACCTTCTCGTCACCACCGAACTGGCTCAGCAGCTGCTGCATCTGGCCGTCGACCTGCTCCTTGACGACGGACTCCGGCAGCGCGACCTCGGTCTTCTCGAGGGCGGCAGCCAGGACCTTGTCGCGGATGTCGCCGGCCTGCTGACCCTTGAGCTGCTCCTCGACCTGGTTCTTCAGGGAGTCCTTCAGCTCGTCGAGGGTGTCGAACTCGCTGGCGAGCTGGGCGAAGTCGTCGTCCAGCTCCGGCAGCTCGCGCTCCTTGACGGAACCGACGGTGACGGTGGCCTGTGCGGCGGAGTCGGCGTGCTCGCCGGCGACCAGGGTGGTGTCGAACTCCTTGGACTCACCCTCGGACAGGCCGATGAGTGCGTCGTCCAGACCCTCGACGAGGGAGGCGGAGCCGACCTCGTAGGACAGCCCCTCGGAGGAGGCCTCGTCGACGGCCTCGCCGTCGATGGTGGCGGTCAGGTCGATGGAGACGAAGTCGCCGTCCTGCACGGCGCGCTCGACAGCCTTGAGGGTGCCGAAGCGGGCGCGCAGGTTGGTCAGCTCGGACTCGATGGCCTCGTCATCGGCAACCAGCGGCTCGACCTCGACGGACAGCTCGGCGAAGTCCGGGACCTCGATCTCCGGGCGGACGTCGACCTCGGCGGTGAAGGTGACGTGGTCGTTGTCCTCGAGCTCGGCGATGTCGATCTCGGGCTGGCCGAGTGCCTTGACGTCGTTCTCCTCGACAGCCTGGCTGTAACGGCTCGGCAGCATGTCGTTGAGGACCTCGTTGAGGATGGCGCCGCGGCCCAGGCGGGCCTCCAGGATCTTCGCCGGGACCTTGCCCTTGCGGAAGCCGGGCAGGCTGACCTGCTCGGCCAGCGACTTGTAGGCGTTGTCGAACTCGGGCTTCAGTTCGTCGAAGGGAACCTCGACGGTGAGCTTGGCGCGGGTGGCACTCAGCTGTTCAACGGAGCTCTTCACGGATGCACACTCCTGTGTGTTCTTGTCTGTGTACGGTCGGCCGGCGGGCACGGACACCCTCCCGGAGGTTGGCCGGGCTGGTGTGGTCGTCGCGTGCCGTCCAGTCTGCCACCCTCCGCCCCACCGTCGTCGGCGGGGGTCGGGGGCGAGCCGGAGGCGGCCACCGGTTTCATGGTCGTCGCCGATTTTATCGTGTGGCCGAGACGGACGGGCAGGGGGGGGTCGGTCCTTTGGCGTCTACAGCCTCCAAAGGCCCGATCCTCCCCTGCCCGTCGTTCCGGCACCCGTCGGGATAGCGGGATTTGAACCCACGACCCCTCGCTCCCAAAGCGAGTGCGCTACCAAACTGCGCCATATCCCGGCGGCAGAAATCGATCTGACGGAGCAGTCGTTCTGCTGCAGTGCGATATTACGGGGTGGCTGTTGACCCCGGCAACGGCGGGTACCCGTTAGTCACCGAGCGAGGTCGACTTCGCGGCGTCGCGGGACGCGGAGTTCCACTCCGGGATCCAGTCCGGAACTTCATCCTGCCCCGCAGGACGCGGCGGCAGCAGTTCGGCCATCTCCGCGTCGGAGACGGTGCCACCCTTCTTCTTCAACACGCGCAGGCGCACGACGGCGTGCGCGCAGACGGTGCCCTTGTGGACGAAGGCCTGCTCGACGAAGACGGCGCGGGCGTCACCGCTGAGCAGCCGGGTTCGGATCTCGAACTTCTGCCACGGCATCAGCGACCGTCGGTAGTTGATCGTCTGGCCGGCGACGACGAGGTAGTAGCCGAGTTCCTCACTGCGGCGGTAGAGACCGGAGCGCATCATCAGCTCGGTACGGGCCAGGTCGAGCATCGTCAGGTAACGGCCGTTGTTCATGTGCCCGAGGGTGTCGAGGTCGTTGGGGAGCACGCGCATCGGCGTGGCGACCGTGTCCCAGGGGTCGAGGGCGTCGAGTCGACGGCTGCGCAGGACGGTGAGCAGCAGACGCAGATAGAGGTTCATGGAACGGTCACTCTAGACGCTCTCCCCCACCGACGCGATTCAGGGTACCGGCCACAACAGAAAACCCCCTCCGGCACGGACCGGAGGGGGTTTCACGTGGAGGGAATGACGGGAATCGAACCCGCGTCTTCAGCTTGGAAGGCTGAGGTATTAGCCACTATACGACATTCCCCTGGTGCGCCGACGACGATACACGACCATCGCCGGAGGCGGAAATCCGACAGGCCCCCGCGCGCCTCAACGCAGGGTCACAGACCCTTGAAGCCGGAGGGACGCGGCACATTGCGCAGGTTCGACTTCGCCAGGTCGAACATCTTTCCCACGCCACCTTCCAGCACCGTTCGGGTGGCCGCGCGGGTGAAGCCGGCGACCTGCTCCAGGGAGATCTCCGGCGGGATGGACAGCGCATTCGGGTCGGTGACGACGTCCACCACCGCAGGCCCGTCGTACGCCAGGGCCTTGGCGAGGACCGGTTCGACATCCTTCGGGTCCTCGATGCGGAAGGCCTTGATGCCACAGGCCTCGGCGATCTCGGCGTAGTTGACCTTCTCGTGGTCGGTACCGAAGTCCGGCATGCCCTTGACCAACATCTCCAGCTTGACCATACCGAGAGTCGAGTTGTTGTAGACGATCGCCTTCAGTGGCACCTGGTGCAGCTTCATGGTGAGCAGCTCACCCATGAGCATGGCCAGACCGCCGTCACCGCACATGGCGATGACCTGACGCTTGCCCTCGACCGCCTCAGCGGCGCCGATGGCCTGGGACAGGGCGTTCGCCATGGTCCCGTGACGGAAGGAGGCCAGCAGGTTCCGCTTCCCGGTCGGGGTGACGTAGCGGGCCTGCCACACATTGCACATGCCGGTGTCCGCGGTGAACACGGCGTCATCGTCGGCCAGCTCATCGAGGACGTAGGTGACGTGCTCAGGGTGCAGCGGTTTCTGCTTCTCGATGTTCTTCGTGTACGCCTCGACGACGTGGCGGAGGTTGCGCTCCTGCTTCTTCAACATCGACTCGAGAAAGCTGGCGTCCTTCTTGGCGTCGATCAGCGGCAGCAGGTCCTCGATGGTCGCAGCGACGTCGCCGGTGACCGGGTAAGTCACATTGGTACGCCGACCGATGTTCCCGCCCTTGATGTCGACCTGTGCGGTGGGCGTGGTGCGGGGCAGGAACTCGGAGTACGGGAAATCGGTGCCCAGCAGGATGAGCAGGTCCGCCTCGTCGAAGGCCTCGGAGCAGGCACCGTAGCCGAGCAGCCCGGACATGCCGACATCGAAGGGGTTGTCGTAGTGCAGGTACTCCTTGCCGCCGTAGGCGTGTCCGACGGGTGCCTTGATCTTGTCCGCCAGGGCGAAGACCTCGTCGCGGGCGTTCTTGCAGCCGGCGCCGCCGAAGATGGTGACCTTCCCGGCCTTGTTGATGGCCTCTGCCAGGTCCTTGACCTCGCGCGGGGACGGATGGACGACCGGGGCGTCCACGGCGATACGGGACTTCAGCTGCGGGGATTCCACGGCGGTATCACCGGCGATGTCGCCGGGGAGGACGAGGACGGAGACGCCGTTGCCCGCCATCGTGGACTGGATGGCGTGGTGCAGGATCGTCGCGCCCTGTGCCGCGGAGTTCACCATCTCGCAGTAACCGGAGCATTCGCTGAAGAGCGCCTCGGGGTGGGTCTCCTGAAAGTAGTGGGACCCGATGAACTGGGAAGGGATGTGGCTGGCGATGGCCAGCACCTTCCCGCCGTTGCGGTGGGAATCGTAGAGCCCCTGCACCAGGTGGGTGTTTCCGGGGCCACAGGATCCGGCACAGACCGCGAGGTTTCCGGTGACCAGGGACTCGGCACCGGCGGCGAAGGCGGCGGCCTCCTCGTTCCGGACGTGGAACCACTCGATGTTGCTGCGCTTGACCGCATCGACGACCGGGTTCAAGCTGTCGCCGACGAGTCCGAAGATCCGGCGGACGCCCTGTGCCTCCAGTGCCTCGACGAGTTGCTCTGCGTAGTTACGTGCCATGTGGTTCGCTCCTGATCAAGGTGTTCGCCTGGTTCCCGGCGGAGTGGTGGGTGTACTCCTCCCGAGAATAGGCTCCCCTGCCCGCTGCTGCACGGGCCCACCATCGCCCCGTCGCGCCAGGACCATGAAGCGGACAGTTAATAAGGGAATAAGTACATTGCTGTGACTAATGGTGCGTTTTGTTGCGAAGTGACCCCCCGGATAATGCACCGACCTGGCTTTTCCTCGTCATCGCAGGTCGGCATATCGCAGTTCTCGGAGTTGTAAGTACGGTTTAGGTATGCGCCCGACCATCATTGACTCAGACAGCGGACGGCCCCTGTGGACCGCCGCGCAGTGTGCGGAGTACTCCGGCACTGCACGCGGAACGTTCACCAGCTACGCCGGCCGTGGCCGCGCCCCCGAGCCGGTGACGAAGTACCAGGGTCTGACCCTGTGGGATTCCGAGGCAGTGAAGGGCTGGCACGAATCACGCCAGCAGCGCGGCGGTTTCGCGGCGCGCGCCGGCGAAGCGTCCTGACCCTCCCCCCTCTCCCCTATGCCGTGACAGCAAAGGGCCCGGAGACCGAGGTCTCCGGGCCCTTCCGCATGCCTGCGCAGTAAGAAACTAGGCGGACGGCAGCTCCGGGGTCTCCCCGGTCTGCTCGTACTCACCCAGGATGTCGATACGGCGCTGGTGGCGCTCGGCACCGGACCAGGGCTGGGCGATGAAGGCGTCGACGATCTCGAGGACCTCCGACTCGGAGTGCATACGACCACCGATGCCGATCAGCTGCGCGTTGTTGTGCTCACGGGCGAGCTTGGCGGTCTCGACGGACCAGGCCAGGGCACAGCGGGCGCCGACGACCTTGTTCGCGGCGATCTGCTCGCCGTTGCCGGAGCCACCCAGGACGATGCCGAGCGAACCCGGGTCCTCCACGGTCTTGCGGGCTGCCTCGATGCAGAACGCGGGGTAGTCGTCTTCCGGGTCGAAGGTGTGCGCACCGCAGTCGACGACCTCGAGACCCTTGTCCCGGAGGTGGTCGGCGATGAGGTTCTTCATCTCGAATCCAGCATGGTCAGCACCAAGGTAAATACGCATGTCGGTCAGTTTATCCGAGCGAGACCCCCTTCAGGTGAAGCTGGTGAACTTTTCCTGGCGAAGTCGCGGGACTTACGTTCCGCCGCAGAAAAGCAGGACTACGAAACGGGTCGGTCCGATGAACTTCGACGGCAAAAGGTCACGACAACATGAAAACGGGCACCTGCCGGTGTGGCAGGTGCCCGCAGTGCCCCGGAGGGCGGAGGTCTGGTCTCGACCTAGGAATCTGAGGAGCCGGGAACAGTGCCGAGCACGTTCCAGGCATCAGGGTTAGTGAAGGCCGAAGATCCCTCGGCAGTGCTCAGCACTGAGAGGTCACCGCGAATGAGTCCGGTGAGAACACCGAGCAGGTCGCCGAGAGCGATGACCTGACCAGGATCAGTGAGGCTCGCAATGGCCGCGAGAATGCTGTCGATATCCATGATTTCTACCTTCTATTCGTTGCTACCGGAGAAGCTGCCCGCGAGGGAGCCCTGGGAACTGAGTTCGCTGAAATCGCCGGTGGCAAACCGAGCGATGATGCCGAAGAACTCGGTGATGTTCCCGACCGCCGCGATGTAGTCCTCGGCGGCTCCGGTCAGATCGCCCCACCAGTCGCCAATGCCGTCAAGAATCTTGGTCTCAGTAAATGTTGTGATATCCACGTGTAGTGCTCCTTTGCGGAGGTCAGGTGAGGGATTGAGGTGCGTCACCCGGACCGTTCCGGCGCACTGAGAGGAACAGTATCCCACCCAAATCTATTCCGGAAAAGGAAGTAGCAGAAACTACCCGCGGGGGTACCGATTCCCTACCCCCATAGCAGCGAACCCCCTGCTCACCGCTCCTCCCCGATCGGTGCCCCAGAAGCTCCCCAACGTCCCCCGCGCTACACAGAACTACGCAGCGTTACGCAGCACTACTCAGCGCTGGGCGACTCCGTTCGGGACTTCTTGATCTCGAAGAAGTGCTCGTAGCTGCCGAGGGTGACCGCGGCGTCGAACAGCTTTCCGGCCTCCTCACCGCGCGGAACGCGGGTCAGCACGGGACCGAAGAAGGCGCGGCCGCCCAGCTCCACCACCGGGGTTCCCACGTCGTCGCCGACCTTGGCGATCGCAGTGGACTGGTAGCTACGCAGCGCCGGCTCCCAGGAGTCCTCCCCGTCGCCACGGACCTTGGCGGCCTCGGCGTAGTCGGCGGACAGCCCGACCTCTTCGAGCACCTCGGCGATGACGTCGTCGTAGCCGCCCTCGCCCTTGCGTCCACCCTGACCCTGGTCATGGATGCGGGTGCCCAGGGCGGTGTAGAGAGCGTCGACCTTCTCCGGCTCCTTCGTGGCGACCGCAGCAGCGACCAGGGCCGGGCCCCACGCCGCTTCCATCCCGGCGGCGTACTCCTCCGGCAGGTCGCGCCCCTCGTTGAGCACCGACAGGCTCATCGGGGCGAAGGTGACCTTGATGTCGCGCACCACCTCCACCTCCTTGATCCAACGGCTGGTGACCCAGGCGAACGGGCAGGTCGCGTCGAAGTACAGGGTGACGGGAGTGGGTGCTGCTGTGGTCTCGGCCATGGTGGCGTCCTCTCTCAGAGACGGTTGGTGACGTAGGTGCTGAACATGACGAACACCAGGGTACGCGCGGCGCAGGACACGCTTCATGTGACAACTCTCTCGTAGCGAAAGGCGGACGTGTCCGATGTATGTCCGGCACGACGGCTAACCTGGCAACCATGACCTCTACGAACCTGACCCGATCCGAGGCCGCCGAACGGTCGAAACTGATCACCGACGCCCAGTACGTCATCGATCTCGACCTCACCGAGGGCGGCGACCTGGAACACCGGACGTTCTCGTCGGTCACCAAGGTGACCTTCACCGCCACCGCCGCGGGGTCGACCTTCATCGATCTGCGGGCCGAGGAGATCACCTCCGTCACCCTGGACGGGGAGGAGATCCGGGACGCCGCCGTTCCCACCGATGAGGAAGGACGCTACGACGACACCCGCGGCCTGCAGCTCACCGACCTCTCCGAAGGACGCCACGAACTGACCATCGTCGCCGAGTCGCTCTACTCCACCACCGGCGAGGGCCTGCACCGCTTCCAGGACCCGGTCGACGACGAGGTGTACATGTACACCCAGTTCGAGGCCGCCGACGCCAAGCGCGTCTTCCCCTGCTTCGACCAGCCCGACATCAAGGCCACCTACGAGGTTTCCGTCCGCACCCCGGACAACTGGACCGTCGTCACCAACAACACGGTGGACACAGAGAAGGTAGACGGTGCCACCGCCCACCACGCCGTCGTCGACTACCCGCTGTCGACCTACCTCATCGCCTTCTGCGTCGGCCCGTGGTTCCACGTCACCGACCAGTGGACCGGCTCGCTGACCCCCACCGCCGAGACCGCCGACGTCACCGACACCCGCCTGATTCCCGAGGGCGAGATCACCGTGCCGCTCGGCATTTTCGTGCGCCAGTCGCTGGCCGAGTACCTGGACGCGGACGTCATCTTCGACGTCACCAAGCGCGGCTTCGACTACTACGCCGAGCACTTCGGTGTGGCCTACCCGTTCTACAAGTACGACCAGATCTTCTGCCCCGAGTACAACATGGGTGCGATGGAGAACGCAGGCTGTGTCACCATCCGTGACGAGTACGTCTTCCGCTCCGCAGCGTCCCACTACGAGTACGAGCGCCGCGCGGACACCATCCTCCACGAGCTCGCGCACATGTGGTTCGGAGACCTGGTGACCATGGAGTGGTGGGACGACCTGTGGCTCAACGAGTCCTTCGCCACCTGGTCCTCTGCCATGGCCCAGACCCACGCCACCGAGTACGAGACCGCATGGGTGACCTTCGCCAACAAGGAGAAGGCCTGGGCCTACGGCCAGGACCAGCTGCCGTCCACCCACCCGGTGTTCTCCGGGGCCAACGACCTGGTCGAGGTCGACGCCAACTTCGACGGCATCACCTACGCCAAGGGCGCCTCCCTGCTCAAGCAGCTCGCCGCCTACGTCGGCCTGGAACCCTTCTTCGCCGGCATCCGCGCCCACTTCGTCAACCACGCCTTCGACAACGCCACCTTCGACGACCTGCTCGGCGCCCTGGAGAAGGCGTCCGGACGTGACCTCTCGGACTGGGCGGCCCAGTGGCTGAAGACCACCGGCATCAACACCCTGGCCGCGGACACCGTGATCACCACCGCCGCCGACGGTGCCGAGATCTACTCCGACTTCGCCGTCACCCAGTCCGGTGCGCAGCCCGGTGCGGACGACACCCGCACCCACCGCCTCGCCGTGGGTCTCTACGACCTCGACGGTGACACGGTCAACCTGCGTCGTCGGGTGGAGCTCGACGTCGAAGGTGACTCCACCGACGTCCCCGACCTCGTCGGTGAGCGCACCGCCGACCTGGTGCTGGTCAACGACGACGACCTCACCTACGGCTTCATCGGCCTGGACCCGGAGTCGCTGAACACCGCGGTGGAGCACATCGCCGGGATCACCGACCCGATGGCCCGCTCGCTGATCTGGTCGGCGACCTGGCAGATGACCCGCAACGCCCAGATGCGTGCCCGCGACTTCGTGGCCCTGGTGGTCCGCGGAGCGCACGCGGAGACCCAGCTCGGCGTGCTCGAGCAGATCCTCGCCCAGGCCCTCGGTGCCGTGGAGATCTACAGCGACCCGGCCTGGCGTGCCGAGGGCCGCGCCCAGGTGCTCGCGGGCTTCCGCGACGGTGCCGAGCGCACCGACGGCCAGGCACGTCTCGCTTTCGTCCGCGCCTACGCCAACGCCGCGCAGGACGCAGACTCCCTCGACTGGATCCGAGGCCTTCTCGACCTGGAGGGTGCGTCCGCATCCGCCGCCGACCTGCTGCCCGGTTTCACCGTCGACCAGGACCTGCGGTGGCGCCTACTCACCGCGCTGGTCGGTGCGTCCGACGGCGAGACCGGTGCGGCCGTCGTCCCCGCCGACGAGGCCGAGACGCTCATCACCGCCGAGGAAGCCGCCGACAGTTCCTCCGCAGGCAAGATGAACGCGGTCCAGGCACGTGTGGCCCGGCCGGACGCCGACACCAAGCGCTCCGCCTGGGACGAGGTCACCCTGCACGGAGCCGAGATGTCCAACCTCGGACTGCGCTACACCATGGCCGGGATCACCCACGTCGGGCAGGACGCCCTGCTCGAGCCCTTCGGCCCCGAGTACGTCGAGCGTGCCACCACACTGTGGGGCGCCCTGAGCTCCGAGATGGCGCTGCGTACCCTCAGCGGTCTGTTCCCCTCCTGGGACGGCTACGAGGAACTGGCGGGGTCACTGAAGAGCCTCGCCGAGGCCGAGTCCACCCCGGCCGGTCTGCGCCGCGTGCTCAATGAGGGCATCTCGCGCGCCGACCGTGCCGTCGCAGCCCGTGCCTTCGACGCCAGCTAGTCATGTCTGAGCAGCCATCCAGCCTGTTCGAGGCCATTGGCGGTGAGCCGATGTTCGACCGCATCGTCTCGGAGTTCTACCGGCAGGTTCCGGACGACCCGATCCTCGGTCCGATGTACCCGGCCGATGACATGGACGGCGCCGAGGACCGACTGCGGTGGTTCCTCATGCAGTACTGGGGCGGGCCGCAGACCTTCAACGAGCAGCGCGGACACCCGCGCCTGCGCATGCGGCACATGCACTTCCACATCAACCCGGCCGCCCGGGAACGGTGGCTGGTGCTGATGGGCAACGCCCTGGAGACCATCCCCGAGGAGGACCTGCCGGAACCCGCCAGGGCCGCTCTCTGGGACCACATGGTCCGCGTGGCGGACATGCTGGTCAACCGTCTCGACTGACCGGAGATCCTGTTGGAAGATCTGCTGAGCACCCTGGCACCCGGGGCCGACCTCTCCCCTGCGGGGATGCTCGTCCTGATGGTCGCCGCACTCGTCGCCGGTGCCATCGACGCCATCATCGGCGGCGGCGGACTCGTGCTGATCCCGATGATCCTCGCCGTCGCCCCGGGCATGCCCACCCAGGTGGCGCTGGGCACCAACAAGCTGACCGCCATGTTCGGCACCGCCAGCGCCGGGCTACGGATGATCCGCACGGTGTCCGTCGACTGGAAACTCGTCAGGGTCGCAGCGCCGCTCGCCGCCCTCTGCTCCGCCGGTGGTGCGGGCCTGGCCACCGCGGTGAACAACGACGTGCTGCGTCCGATCGTGGTCGTGCTGATGCTGGTCATCGGCATCTACGTCGCACTACGTCCGCAGTTCGGACGCAGCAGCGACAGCGCTGGCGGCGGTAGAGGCGACGGCTCCGGTGCGGACCCCGTCAGTACCCGGCGTTACCTCATCGCCCTGGCCCTCGCCGGGGTGATCGGCGCCTACGACGGCTTCTTCGGACCCGGCACCGGGATGTTCCTCATCATGGTCTTCACCTCGGTGATGTCCCGGTCGCTGATCCAGTCCCTGGCGACGACGAAACTGGTCAACACCGCCACCAACCTCGGCGGACTCGTCGTCTTCGCCCTCGGCGGTCACGTGCTGTGGATCCTGGGCGTCCTGCTGGCGATCTTCAACGTCATCGGCGCCCAGGCCGGCGCCCGCCTTGTGCTGAACCGTGGGACGGGATTCATCCGCATCGCCCTGCTGGTGCTCATCGTGGTGATGTCGACGAAGCTGGTCATCGACATGGTCAGCGGGAGTTCCAGCTGACCCGGCACCTCAGTTCGGCGACGGGATGCGTGCCAGTCCGCCCGGACGTGGCATGTAGACGGTGCCGAACAGAGCGTCCATCCTGATCCAGGACCCGGTCGTGCTGATCCGCACCAGGTCGTAGGCTGCGGCCTCCGCCTGCTTCGGCTCCGCCGCCAGACCCAAGGCCCCCACCGCGGCGACGACTCTGCCGGGGACCTCGATGATCCCGGCCTCGTGCTTGCTCGTCAGGCGCAGCAGCGGCTGGTCCAGCAGCGACGGTGGCAGGCCGGCGGGACCGGAGTGGGCGTCCGCCTCCTTCTCCATCTCAGCGAACAAGGACCGGACATCGGCACCGGGGACCGTATCGACGATGGTGAATCCCGTGGAGGGTGGCGGGGTGCCGGTCCACAGCATGTCGACGCGACCGGTGAAGGTCAGCACCTCCGGCTCGTCGGCTCCCCCACCCGCACGGTCCCCCGCAGTGGCGAGGACGTCTGGAACCGAGTCCGCCAGCACCACCGCACCGTCCTGCGAGGGCACCGCATGGAGCCGCTCGGCGACCACGCAGCCCAACGGTGTCGAGAAGATGACGTCCGTCGCCTGCTCCCCCACCGCGACGAACCGCGCCATGGCCCCGCCGTCCATCCGCAGCACCCGGGTCGCCACCGTCGCCGTCCGACGCAACGTCGAGGACTGGGCGGTGGCCGGACGGGTGAGGGTCAGGGTCACGGCATCGGCGGACGCGCCGGTCGCTGACGCGGACGAGGGATCGCCGCCAGGAAGGTTGAAAAGCATGTCCCCCAGAGTAACCGCCGGGCCCGGCCGAAGACCTAGATGCCGGTGTCGGCCTCGTCGTCCTTCTTGGCCTGGGCGGTGGGACTGGTGTCCTCCTCCTCGACCGGGATCATGAACATGTTGATGACCTTCAGGTCACTGTCCGACCACTCGCGGGACTTGCCGGAGATCACGTCCACCGCGACATTCACGGTGTCCACCACAGCGACCTCGCGGTGCTGGGCGTTGCGGATGATCTGGCGCATCTTGAAGGACTTCTTGCCGACCTCGTACATGAAGGACTCGACGATGACGGCGACCTCGCTGGAGGACAGCGCCTTCTTGTAGTCCACCGAGGCCCAACGGACGACGAACGCGGGGACGGCCATATCGATCTCGGTGACGACGTCGCGGACGAAGTCGATCCGGGCGTCCTGGGAGAACTCCAGGTACGCAGCATTGTTGACGTGCTGGAACTGGTCGAAATCGGCCCAGCGCAGGTTGATCCGGGTGCTGTGGTACCGGTTACCCGACTCCTCGTGGTCAACAAATGTCATCGATATACTCTCCTCACAACGGGGTCGGGCCCCAGCGAAACTGCGCTGAGGCCCGTGCCCCTGGTTCGGTTATCCGGGCGTCCGTCACCCGGCGCCGCACCTGTACTTTTTATCTGGCAACAGACATACTATCGCGAAAGTCGGCGATGCGTTACCCGAGAGGGCTTCGCGGCCTCGGCGCCGAGACGCTCGACCTTGTTCTTCTCGTAGTCCTCGAAGTTGCCCTCGAACCAGAACCACTGGCCCTCGGCGACGTTGCCCTCCCACGCGAGGATGTGGGTGCAGGTGCGGTCCAGGAACCAGCGGTCGTGGGAGATGACCACGGCGCAGCCCGGGAACTGTTCCAGGGCGTTCTCCAGGGAACCGAGGGTCTCGACGTCGAGGTCGTTGGTCGGCTCATCGAGCAGGATCAGGTTGCCGCCCTGCTTCAGCGTCAGCGCCAGGTTCAGGCGGTTACGCTCACCACCGGAGAGCACCTTCGACGGCTTCTGCTGGTCGCCGCCCTTGAAACCGAAGGCGGAGAGGTAGGCACGCGAGGGCATTTCATTCTGGCCGACGTGAATGTAGTCGAGGCCGTCGGAGACGACCTCCCACACGGTCTTCTCCGGGTCGATGTTCGCGCGGTTCTGGTCGACGTAGCTCAGCTGGACGGACTTTCCGACGCTCACCTCACCGTCGTCCGGCTCCTCGAGTCCGACTATGGTCTTGAACAGCGTGGTCTTGCCGACACCGTTCGGGCCGATGACACCGACAATGCCGTTGCGCGGCAGGGTGAAGGACAGGTCCTTGATCAGGGTGCGGTCGTCGAAACCCTTGGTGAGGTTCTTGACGTCCACGACCTGGTTACCCAGACGCGGCGGGGTCGGGATCTGGATCTCCTCGAAGTCGAGCTTCTTGTACTGCTCGGCCTCTTCCACCATCTCCTCGTAGCGCTGCAGACGGGCCTTGTTCTTGGCCTGACGGGCCTTGGCACCGGAGCGGACCCAGGCGAGCTCCTCCTTGAGGCGCTTCTGCAGCTTCTGGTCCTTCTTCCCGGCGACCTCCAGGCGCTCGGCCTTGGTGTCCAGGTAGGTGGAGTAGTTTCCCTCGTACGGGTACAGCTTGCCGAGGTCGACCTCACAGATCCACTGGGCGACGTGGTCCAGGAAGTAACGGTCGTGGGTGACGGCGAGGACGGCACCCTTGTAGTTGGCGAGATGGTTCTCCAGCCACAGGACGCTCTCCGCGTCCAGGTGGTTGGTGGGCTCGTCGAGCAGAAGCAGATCAGGCTCGCTGAGCAGCAACTTGGCCATGGCCACACGGCGACGCTCACCACCGGAGAGGTGGGTGACGGGCTCCTCCGGCGGAGGACAGCGCAGTGCCTCCATGGCCTGCTCGATCTTGGAGTCGATCTCCCAGGCGTCGGCGGCGTCGATCTTCTCCTGGAGTTCGGTCATCTCCTCCATGAGCTCGTCGGTGTAGTTCGTGGCCATCTCCTCGGCGATGGCCTCGTAGCGGGTCTTGACCTCGAAGATCTCGCCGAGCCCCTCCTCGACGTTGCCGCGGACGGTCTTCTCCTCGTTCAGCGGCGGCTCCTGCAGCAAGATGCCGACGGTGGCGCCCGGGTCGATGAAGGCCTCGCCGTTGGACGGCTGGTCGATGCCAGCCATGATCTTCAGCAGCGAGGACTTGCCGGCGCCGTTGGGCCCGACGACGCCGATCTTGGCGCCCGGGTAGAAGGCCATGGTGACGTTGTCGAGGACAACCTTCTCACCGTGAGCCTTACGAACGTTCTTCATCGTGTAGATGAACTCGGCCAATGTGTTCCCTCCGGGTAGCTCGGCTGCGTGGACGCTGGATTGCAAGGTCTTGCACGGTCCGCAGCCCTAGACATATTCGCTTGACGAGCCTACCCCACTGAGGTGTTGCGTCCAGCAGCCGCCGCGTCCGGCTCCTCCCCCGGCGCGCGCGACGCGCGACGGCATTGCCAAGCGACGCCGCCGCGTCCTGAAAACAACCACAAACGCGGTCATAAAGGGGCCACTGCGCCGGCGGGCTCCACGGAGTTGTCATCGTCGGACGCTGCGACGTCGGCGCCGTCAGTGCTTTCGGTGCCGTCGCGGTTGTCGTCGCCGCCGGCCACAGCGGCGTAGCCGCCGAGATTCTCGGCAGCATCGGCACTGTCGGCACTGTCGGCACTGTCAGCACTGTCAGCGGTGTCCACCTCCTTCACCGGCCGCTGCCACTTCGACTGGGAGTGGCTGAGGTCGAGGCCGACGTTGCTGGCCCGGACGCGCCAGACTTCCTCGATGTGCGGCTCTCCCTTCGCGTTGTCACGCGCGTTGTCCGGCTTGAAGTGGAAGCAGGTCATCCGTCCGGCAATGACCAACGGTGCACCTTTGACCACGCTGGCCAGGACATTCACGCCGAGCTTGCCCCAGCACTGGACGTTGATGAACAGAGATTCCCCCTCCTTCCACTTACCGTCCGTGTTCCAGCTGGGCGTGGACGCCATGCGGAACGTCACCAGTTCCGGGTTGGAGTTGTTGCGGCTCGGATGCGAGGCGGCGAACCCCGTCATCGTCACGGACATCTGCTGCTGTGCCATCTGAAAATCCTCCCCCCAGGTTCCCCCGGGACTCATCCCCGGTGGTCGGTGGAGAGGGTCCCCGCCTCATGTCTCCCCCGGGCAGGCCCATCGTCCCCCTCCGTGAACCGTCAGGGCAACGACCCTGACCTGCGTTGTGGACAACCACCCCGAAAGTCGGCCCCGGGTTATCCACACCGTGCGTTGAACTGCGGTCTAGGACTTCCCGTCAGTGGTGTCCGTGGGGTCCTCATCCTCGGTGGCCGGAGCTTCTGCTCCATCGTCCGCGGTCCCGGCAACACCAGTACCGCGCTGCCGCTGGCTGCGATGTGCCTGCTGCTTGGTCCTCTCCGAGTGCAGGTAGCCCTGCACCTCGCCCTCGCGGTACTCGCTGCCGTAGTAGGCCTCCGCAGCGTCGTCGCGTCCTTCCTGCAGGCCGGCAAGCATCGCATTGTAGGACGCCAGCTCGGCGTCGTCGTCACGCTCGGCCTTGCGGTCGTAACGGGCAGCCTCCTTGCGGTCCTGCCGCAGCCACTGCACCGCGTGGGCGGTACTGACGAGGATCAGCGGCAGCTCACTGAGCCCCCAGGCGACCGCGCCACCGGTGTGCTGCTGCTCCATGAGGTCCACCTCGAAGGGAAGCTGCAGCGACAGGTAGTAGTCCTCGGCCAGCGGCGCCTGCATCTGCATCATCGCGATACCGAACCAGGCGTGGAAGGCCATCGCCGCCAGCGTCATCAGCAGCTTCATGAACGGGCTGAGCTGGCGCGGCGCGGCGTCCACACCGATGACCACCCAGTAGAAGATGTAGCCGGAGATCAGGAAGTGGATGATCATGAACACGTGGCCGGCGTGCTCGGAGGCCAGGTCACTGAACAAGTCGGACAGGTACAGGGCGTAGAAGCCGATCACGAACTGCAGCGCCGCGACGATCGGGTTCGTCAGGAACCGCGACAGCGGGTTGTTGATGAACACCACCAGCCACTCGCGGGGGCCGGGCAGACCGTTGCGTCCTGCCGGCTTGAAGGCACGCAGCAGCAGGGTCATCGGCCCGCCGAGCACCCAGAACACCGGAATGAGCATGGTCAACGCCATGTGCTGCAACATGTGCGGGGTGAACATGGCCATCGAGTACATGCCCAGGCCGGAGCAGGTGACGAAGATCAGGATCAGGTTGGCGGCCGTCCACCACGCGAGACGGGAGGACTTCCACTCCACGCCGCGGCGTCGGACGGTGAAGAAGGCCCACATGTACACCGCCTGCAGCAGCAGGGCGATAGTGCCGAAGATCATGTCGAAGCGCCAGTTCGTGAGCACCGCAGCCATGCTGAAGGGTTCGGAGATGTCGAAGCCCATGACCATCTCCGCCGGGGTGATGTCGGCAACGGCCTCCACGGGCGGCGGGATGCGGGTCAGCGACAGCGCCACACCGACGGTCGCGGCCATGATAAACACCTCGCCCAGAGCGAGGCGCACGAAGGGGCGCCCCCACCAGGCACCCCGGGAGTCCTTCTCCAGCTGCGGGATCGTCCACCGGCGGTGGGCGAATCCGATCACGGCGAGGATCACTGTGAGCACGGTCTTGACCACGATGATCCGGCCGTAGTCGGTGGTGAACCACTCGCTGAACGACAACCGGATACCGGCGTTGACAAGGCCGGAGATGGCGATGCCGATGATCGAGCACAGTGCCAGGAAGCTGTAACGGCGGGTGATCTCCGCCAGGTGCGGGCCACGGCGGGCGGCGTGGGCGACCAGGGACATCAGCCCACCGATCCACAGGGCCGCGAGGATGATGTGCCACAGCAGCGAGTTCACGCCGTAGTCGTGGTTACCGCCGGACGCGGAGTGCCCTTCCAGCGCGATCGGCACCAGGGACGCCACCGAGATGGCGAAGAACACCGGTTGCCAGATCCACTTGCGGGTCAGCAGCGAGGCCAGACCGGCAACACCGGCGAGGATGGCGATCCACAGCATCGCCTTGGCCGTGGACACCTGGGCGATCGCCACGCCCCACATGTCCGGCTGCAGGGCGTCACGCAGCGGGGATCCCGAGACGTCCGAGAGGTACAGGGGCACCAGCAGCAGGGCGCAGAGCGCCCAGCCGAGCATTGCCCAGGTGCCGGTGCGGGACGCCCGGAAACCGTCGAGGTCCAGGAAGCCGTCCTTGCGGGGAGCGGCACCGAAGGCGCTCATCATGAATGAGCCGATACCGAGGCAGGCCAGGACCGTGCCGAAGCCGCGGACCAGCGGGAGGCCGAAAGTGGTGGTCTTCCCGGGATCGGAGATGCCGAGTGCGGCGATGGAGTCGCCGAGGTAGGCGTCGCCGATGACGGCAGCGACGAGACCGGCCATCACCGCGGCGATGACGTAGATCCCGACCGGTGACCCGATGCGTCGGGTGCGCGCCGTCTCCGGGGAGGACGGTGCCTTCGGGGACTCGGGGGACGGTGTAACAGTTGTGTCTGCAGCCGCATCGGACATGCACGTCACCCTACCCGCCAAGGGCCTGTCACCCCGATTCGTTCCCCCGGCCAGGTGTTGCACTACGATGTATCACCGCACGCCATGCGTGCATGCCTCCGTAGCTCAGTGGATGAGAGCAACCGGTTTCTACCCGGTCGGTCGCGGGTTCGAATCCTGCCGGGGGCGCTTTTTCTTTGTCTGCCTTATTGTTTGCGGTCGCACCCGACCACGACGGTGACCGTCGATCACGCTTTCGCCCGCCGGGAGATTACTGCCGTTCACCTTTGCCTCGTGCCGTCCTGTTCCGGGCAGCCTCCCCACCGCGGCCGTCACCCTGACTTTTCCCTCACAAGGCGAAGGAACAGGTGAAAATGACCTACCGCCGCCGCGCGGCCGCCTCCGTCTGCGCCGTCACCAGCACCGTCGCCCTCTCCTCGCTCTTCGAGACCGGTCAAACCCTGCACCAGGACGAGGGTGGGGCCGGAGACGTCTCCCCCGTCGAGGGTGGCGAGGCGGCCCAGGTCTACGAGGGTGCCGACTGGAACCAGCTGGTGCCGGTGTTCTTCCTCGGTGCCGGCAGCGACGACATCACCGCCGCGGCCAACAGTGTCGACCCGGTGCGCGGCAACTACATCGACAACGTCGACATCGCCAACCTCACTCTGAACAACTGGTGGAGCAACTGACCGCGTAGACGGTCGCCCTACCGAGGTGCGGTCAACCGCTGCAGCCACGCCGGGCGGACGAACAGCCAGCCCATCCCGCAGGCCAACAGTCCCCGGCGCAGTGCCAGGCAGAGCACCACCGCAAGCGCGGCGAGGATCAGCGGCTGAAGCGGAATTCCGGGATCTTCCGGCAGCACAAGGTCAACCACGAACATCACGGTGGCCAGCACCATGATGTGCATGAGGAACACCGGCAGCGTCCGGGACCCGACCACACTGAAGGGCTTCATGATCCGCCAGCCGTCCATGTAGGCGAAGGCGCCGACCACCGCGATGATCCCGGTGACGGCCATGATGAACCGCGTCGGCCCGTTGAGGCCGAAGTTGAAGTGGTCGTAGGTGGCGTCGATCCACAACGCCAGCCCGATGTACACCGCGGCAGCCGCAGTGATGATCGGCAGGGAACGTCGCTGCGCCAACCAGTGGATCCAGCGGGCGGCGTACATCCCCAGCAGGTAGAAGACGAAGTTGTGGGTGATGTCATTCCATGGCCAGTTGAGTTCCCATTCCGGGGACCACAGGCTGATTCCCAGTGCCACCAGTATCTGAAGTGCCGGTGGGACGCGACGGAACAACTTCGACAGCACGGCATAGAGCGCCAGGGCATAGAGGAACCACAGGTAGGACTCCGGGCCCAGGGCATCCGAGCCGATGCGTTCCAACATCTGCCCCCAGGTCCCGCTGTCCAACGCATTCGGGGTGGGGACGCTCCCCTCGTGGCCGGCGCGGGTCACCGGGATCAGTGCCAGCCAGATCTCGCGGATCGGCACCCACAGCACGAACAGCCAGACCATGATCCAGACCCGACGGTCGGCGAAGGCACGCCAGCTCTCGGAGAGTGCCTTGGCGGCGAAGAGTCCGGACAGCAGGAAAAACAGGGGCATGCGCACCGGTCCGAGCATCAGGTTGATCCGCTCCCAGACGCCGGTGTCGTAGCCGTGGGTGTTCAGACTGATGTTGGCGTGACCGGCGACGACCAGCAGGATGCACAGGCCCTTGGCGGCATCGACCCAACCGACGCGTCCGTAGGTCACGGGTCGTGTCATGGTCGTGGGCACGTAGTCTTCTCCCCTGGTTATGAACGTCATCTACTGCAGTCTGGCCGGATTTGCCGTCGGGAACGTTACTGAAAAAGAGTGAACACAAGTGAAACGGCCCGGCGTGCGGGGGGCACACACCGGACCGTCCTACATCCAGGGACTATCCGAAGGTCAGTCCGAACACCGGGATCGCCAACGCGTACACGGTGATGGTGATGAGGAAGACGGCGATGAGGTTCAGCCACAGACCACCCTTGAGCATGTCGCCGGCCTTGACGTAGCCGGAACCGTAGGCGATCGCGTTCGGCGGGGTGGCCACCGGCAGCATGAAGGCACAGGTCGCGGCCAGCGCAGTCGGGACGACCAGGATCATGACGTTGATGATGCCGTCGCCGGTGAGACCGATACCCACGGCGACACCACCCATGATCGGGATGAAGGTCGCCGCGGTGGCGGTGTTCGAGGTGAACTCAGTCAGCGCCAGGACCACGGCGGCGATGGCGAAGACCAACAGGACTACCGGCAGCGCCTCCATGCCCTTGACCAACTCGCCGATCCACAGGGAGAGGCCGGACGAGGTGACCATCGCCGACAGCGACAGGCCGCCACCGAACAGGATCAGGACGTCCCACGGGATCTCCTTGGAATGCTCCCAGTCCATCACGCGGGTACCGCGACCGTTCACCGGGACGATGTACATCACCAGTGCGGCCGTCATGGCGATGGCGGCGTCTGCGACGGTGATGTTCCACCACTCGGTGTACTCGGCGAGCAGGGGGATGGTGATCCAGGCGACGGCGGTACAGACGAAGATGATGCCGGCGGTGATCTCCGCACGGCTCATCTTGCCCATGTCGTCGATCTCCTTCTTGATCAGCTCGCGCCCGCCAGGGATCTCCGTCAT
Source organism: Candidatus Corynebacterium avicola (assembly GCA_019114135.1). Classification (GTDB taxonomy): domain Bacteria; phylum Actinomycetota; class Actinomycetes; order Mycobacteriales; family Mycobacteriaceae; genus Corynebacterium; species Corynebacterium avicola. The sequence continues at coordinate 3,303 of DXGC01000103.1, read as the reverse complement.
CTCCGGCTTGAACACCGTGACCAGGACAAGCCAGGCCAGCACAGTGAAGACGACGGCCAGCGGGACACCGACCAGCATCCACTTACCGAAGCCGATCTCGATGCCGTGGGTACCACTCATGTAGCCGACCATGAAGGCGTTGGGCGGCGTACCGATGATCGTTCCGAGGGAACCGATCGACGCCGAGTAGGCGATGGCCAGCATCAACGCGGTGGCGAACTTCTTCTGCTTGGCGTGACCGCCGACGCGCTCCGCGGTCAGTGCCAGCACGGAGATACCGATCGGCAGCATGACCACGGCGGTGGCGGTGTTCGACACCCACATGGACATGAAGCCGGTGGCGATCATGAAGCCGAGGACGAGCTGCTTCGGCTTGGTTCCGACGGCGAGAACGACCATCAGGGCAAGACGACGGTGGAGTCCCCACCGCTGGATTCCCAGGGCCAGGACGAAGCCACCCATGAACAGGAAGATCGTGGGGTCTGCGTAGGGTGCCGAGACGTCCTCGATGGGCGCAACCTGAAGGATCGGGAATGCGACCAACGGGACCATCGCCGTGGCAGCCAGGGGCAGGGCCCCGGTCATCCACCATGCGCCCATGAGAACCATGATCGCCGCGGTGATGCGCATGGGATTGAGGCTGAAGGGACCGTTCTCATCCTCAGGGTGCGCCTCATTGACCAGGTCAGCACCGTTGCCGGGGAAGATGAAGTAGATGAGCACAGCCAATGCCAGGCCGACACCGAGGCCGATGAACTTCTTGCGGTTGTTGGCTCGCTCGACGCCTGCCTCGCCACGAACCGTTTCGCCGTCCGGCTCCTTGGTTGCCAGGGCGCCCGCAGCGTCTGTGTCTTCCACCACTTCGGGCGGCGGTGTGGTGCCGTCCTTGTCAGACATGTTCTGTCCTCTCGTTGCTTCGTGAACGTCATTCCCCCGATGGGGACCGAGGGGCCAGGCTACTAGTAGGCGAGCTTATGGCAGCCATCGCATGAACAAGTTTAACCCCCGAAAGTGTGGTGTCGCACATCACACTGCAGATTTATCGCCCCCAATACAGGGGAAGGGAACAGACATCCCACCCCAACCGTTCGATCGCCACCCCCGCCGGAACGGGTGAGAGTACATCTCCGGAGTCACGACCAACCCCCGACTGATACCGGACCGACACGACGGTGTCCGACCCACCGGGTAGCCTGAAAGGCGCTCGTCCATCGCCGACAATCACAGCAACGACAGGAGCCCCTCGACGTGTTCTTCCGCGGTCGCACCAACCCCACCCTCCCGACCCCCGGCCCCGACCGCGTCGCTGTCGTCACCGGAGCCTCCTCGGGCATCGGGGCCGCCATTGCACTGGAGCTTGGGCAGCGAGGCCACAACCTCCTGCTGGTCGCCCGCACCGCAGGGCCGATGGAGGAGATCCGCGAGGAACTCGCAGCGTCCCACCCGGAGGTCACCGTCGAGATCCGGCCGTGCGACCTGGCCGACGCGGACGCCCGCGGCGTCCTGATCGAGGAGCTTGAGGGACGGGACGTCCACATCATCATCAACTCCGCCGGTGTGGCGACCTTCGGCCAGTTCCGCAAGCTCGACCCCGCCTACGAGCGCACCCAGTTCGAGCTGAACGCCACCGCCCTCTTCGAGCTCACCGGCGCGGTCCTGCCGGGCATGGTGGCCAGCGGGGACGCCGGGATCGTCAACGTCGGTTCCGTGGCCGGCAACGCCGCGATCCCGAACAACGCCACCTACGTCGGCACCAAGGCGATGGTGAACACCTTCACCGAGGCCCTGCACTACGAGCTCAAGGGCACCGGCGTGCGTTGCACTCTGCTCGCCCCCGGGCCAGTGCGCGAGTAGGTCAAGGAGGACGCGGAGCGTACGATCGTCGACCGTGCCACCCCCGACTTCGTGTGGACGACCTACCCGGACTGCGCGACCGAGACGCTCGATGCCCTGGCGGCGAACAAGCTGCGCGTGGTGCCCGGTGGACTGTCGAAGTTCGCGAACGTGATCTCCACCTATCTGCCGCGACGGATGACCGCTCCCCTGTTAGGGGCGGCGTACTCGCGGATGGCTGAAGACTAGAAGGAAGAATGCACATGACACCGAACCAAACCGCCAAGAACGACCGCATCGTCTGGGCCGACTGTGAGATGACCGGCCTCGACCCGTCGCGCCACGTGCTCGTCGAGATCGCGGTCGTGGTCACCGACGCCGAGCTCAACGTGTTGGACGAGGGGATCGACATCGTCATCCACGCCACCGAGGAGGAGCTCGGCGAGATGGACGACGTGGTGGTGAAGATGCACGGCGAGTCCGGCCTGACCGAGCAGATCCGGGAGTCCTCCGTGTCGGTCGCCGAGGCCGAGGAGCAGGTCCTCGAGTACCTGAAGAAGTACGTCCCGGTCGCCGGTGTCGCCCCGTTGGCCGGCAACTCCATCGCCAGTGACCGCAAGTTCATCGTCAAGTACATGCCGGGACTGGACGCCTTCCTGCATTACCGGATGATCGACGTCTCCTCCATCAAGGAGCTGGCACGGCGCTGGTACCCGCGGACCTACAGCAGCCAGCCGGCGAAGGGCATGGCGCACCGTGCGCTGGCGGACATCCGCGAGTCGATCCGTGAGCTCGACTTCTACCGGCGTGCCATTTTCGTGGACCAGCCCGGCCCGACCAACGGCGAGGCCAAGGCGCTGGCGGACCAGTCCAGCGAAGCGTACCCGATCTGAGCGGGTCGTTTGGCGACCGTGTCAGCGGTGGTCTAGTATGAATCCCGCTGCCGCAAGGTGATCATGCACGTCAAGTGTGTGGTTTTTGCGCGAGCGAATGGTGGCTGTAGTTCAGCTGGTAGAGCACCAGGTTGTGATCCTGGGTGTCGCGGGTTCGAGTCCCGTCAGCCACCCCAACGACGAACCCCGGTTCGCCTCCCCTGTGTCACGGAGATTGTGACGGACAGTGGACGCGGACCGGGGTTCTGTTCTTGACGTGCGGACGAAGCAACCGTCACCCCGGCGCTGGTGCATTGAAAGTGAACTGATTGCCCTCCGGGTCATTCATGTCTGCCCAGACAAAACCGTCCTGGTTCTGAATACCTTCTGTGGTGGCCCCCAATGCAAGAGCATCTTCGACGTCTCTCTCGATGTCATGTGACGTCAATGCCAGCAGCAGTGACCCGGGGTCAAGTCCCTTTGAGTGGTGTAACCGTCCCTCCCGAATCAACATGGATTCGTCGGTTACGAACGCTCTGAATTATGCCACAGCACGGTCCTCCTGACTACCCGTCATCCCAATCTCCTTCTGAAATTC
>DXGC01000102.1 GCA_019114135.1 Candidatus Corynebacterium avicola | reverse complement strand
GCGCAACGACATCACCCAGGTCACCCCGGCCGCCTTCGAGCCGACCCAGGACTACGTGATCGTCAAGGCCCCGCGCTTCGCCTTCGAGAAGTTCCCCGGCGCCGATGACACCCTGACCACCACCATGAAGGCCGTCGGCGAGGCCATGGCCATCGGACGCAACTACATCTCCGCCCTGAACAAGGTGCTGCGCTCCATGGAGACCAGGCCGGCCGGCTTCTGGACCACCCCGGACGAGTACTTCGCCGGTGACCGCGCCCGCGACCTCAACGCCGTACTCGACGACCTGGGCCGTCCGACCGAGGGCCGCATGTACGACATGGAGCTGGCCCTGCGTCTCGGCGCGTCGGTGGACGAGGTCCACCGTGCCTCCGTCGGCGTGGACCACTGGTTCCTCCACGAGCTCAAGGCACTGGTCGACTTCCGCGCCGAGCTCGAGGCCGCCCCGGTGCTCACCGAGGAGCTGCTCCGCGAGGCGAAGTACCTCGGCCTCGGCGACGCCGAGATCGCCGCCGTGCGCCCGGAGCTCGCCGGTGAGGACGGCGTGCGTACCCTGCGCTGGTCGCTGGGTGTCCGCCCGGTCTTCAAGACCGTCGACACCTGCTCCGCCGAGTTCGAGGCCAGGACCCCGTACCACTACTCGGCCTACGAGCTCGACCCGGGCGCCGAGTCCGAGGTCGCCCCGCAGACCGAGAAGCCGAAGGTCCTGATCCTCGGCTCCGGCCCGAACCGCATCGGCCAGGGCATCGAGTTCGACTACTCCTGCGTCCACGCAGCCCTGGAGCTCTCCCGCGTCGGCTACGAGACCGTCATGGTCAACTGCAACCCGGAGACCGTCTCCACCGACTACGACACCGCCGACCGTCTCTACTTCGAGCCGCTGACCTTCGAGGACGTCATGGAGGTGTACCACGCCGAGGCAGAGTCCGGCGAGGTCGCCGGCGTCATCGTCCAGCTCGGTGGCCAGACCCCGCTGGGCCTGGCCGAGCGACTCACCGCCGCCGGTGTCCCGGTGATCGGCACCACCGCCGCCGCCATCGACCTCGCCGAGGACCGCGGCGAGTTCGGCACGGTCCTGGAGAAGGCCGGACTGCCCGCCCCGGCCTTCGGCACCGCCACCACCTTCGACGAGGCCAAGGACGTCGCCGCCCGGATCGGATACCCGGTCCTGGTCCGTCCGTCCTACGTCCTCGGCGGCCGCGGCATGGAGATCGTCTACGACGAGGCCTCCCTGGAGGACTACATCAGCCGCGCCACCGAGATCACCGCGGACCACCCGGTGCTCGTCGACCGCTTCCTCGACAACGCCATCGAGATCGACGTCGACGCCCTGTGCGACGGCGAGGAGGTCTACCTCGCCGGCGTCATGGAGCACATCGAGGAGGCCGGCATCCACTCCGGTGACTCGGCCTGTGCACTGCCGCCGATGACCCTGGGGGAGTCGGACATCGACAAGGTCCGCCGTTCCACCGCTGCGCTGGCCCACGGTATCGGCGTCCAGGGGCTGATGAACGTCCAGTTCGCCCTGAAGGACGACATCCTCTACGTCATCGAGGCCAACCCGCGCGCCTCGCGCACGGTGCCCTTCGTCTCCAAGGCCACCGGTGTGCCGCTGGCGAAGGCCGCCAGCCGGATCATGACCGGAACCCCCATCCGCGAGCTGGTCTCCGAGGGGATCATCCCGGGTGACCGTGACGGCGGCTCGCTGCCGCTCGGCCACCCCATCGCGGTCAAGGAGGCGGTCATGCCCTTCAACCGCTTCCGCAACGCCGCCGGCGAGATGGTCGACAGCCTGCTGAGCCCGGAGATGAAGTCCACCGGTGAGGTCATGGGCCTGGACTCCGATTTCGGCACCGCCTTCGCCAAGTCGCAGGAGGCCGCCACCGGCTCCCTGCCGACCAGCGGGACCGTGTTCGTCTCGGTGGCCAACCGTGACAAGCGCACCATGATCATGCCGATCCAGCGTCTGGCGTCCCTGGGCTTCTCCCTGGTCGCCACCAGCGGTACGGCCAACATGCTGCGCCGCAACGGCATCGAGTGCACCACCGTGGCCAAGCAGACCGACATCGACGCCGGCACCAACCCCGAGGGCCTGCGCTCGGTCATCGACCTCATCAACGACGGTGAGATCGACTTCATCCTCAACACCCCGGCGTCCACCGCCGCCGCCCGCGGCGACGGCTACGACATCCGTGCGGCCGCAACCTCCCAGGGTGTGTCCTGCGTGACCACCGTCCAGGGCGCGGTCGCCGCGGTCCAGGCCATCGAGGCACTGAAGGACGCGACCACCGTGGTCCGCGCCATCCAGGACGTCGAACATGACCGCTGAGAGGCTCACTGACGGCGCAGGCGGCACTTTCGGGGAGCGCTACCTGGCGCGCTCGGAGGATCTGGGCCGGCTGTGCGTCGGTCTGGACCCGCACGCCGGCATCCTGGAGTCCTGGGGTCTTTCCGTGGACGCCGCCGGGCTCGAGGAGTTCACCCGCCGGTGCGTGGAGGCCTTTTCCGACACCGCCTGCGTGGTCAAGCCCCAGGTCGCCTTCTACGAGATGTTCGGCTCGGCCGGTTTCGCGGTGCTGGAGGACGCTCTGGCGGCTTTCCGCGCCGCCGGGACACTCGTCATCGCTGACGCCAAGCGCGGCGACATCGGTTCCACCATGGCCGGGTACGCCCGGGCGTGGCTGTCCGACGACTCGCCGTTGCAGGCCGATGCGTTGACCGTGTCGCCGTACCTGGGCCTGGACTCACTCACCCCGGCACTGGACGCCGCCGTGGCCACCGGACGCTCGGTGATCGTGCTCTCGGCGACCTCCAACCCGGAAGGCCCCCAGTTCCAGTCCCTGACCACCCCGAACGGGGTGAGCGTGTCCCAGGAGGTCGTCGACTGGGCGGCCACGCACAACGCGGCACACACCTCCGGAACCGTCGGTGTGGTGGTCGGTGCGACGGTCACCGACCCGCCGGACCTGTCGGAGATCGGTGGCGTCGTGTTGATGCCGGGTGTCGGCGCCCAGGGCGGCGCGGCCGAGGACATCGCACGGATCGCCGGCCCGGCGGAGAGGTGGGCGAACCCCAACATGTCGCGGTCCATCCTGCAGGCCGGTCCGGATGTTGGGGCACTTCGGACGGCGGTCTCCGAGGCTGCGGCGGCGTTCCCGCAGGTCGCGAAATAGGACTCGCCGAACGCGAACTGGGGGTTTGTTCAACTTCCGTTCGCCGGAGTGCTACACTTGCCCCGTTGTTTCATGGTCGCGACCTGCAGCAGCGTCCCGGGGTCACCCGGGGTGGGGCTCAGATCACCGACGTCGCCTCTGTTGCACAGTGGCACGACGCATCGCTACGATTCGTCTCTGACTTCGGCAGGCCGAGCGTTTGCCGGATGAAACACCCAGCAAGACCGAGTAAGTCTTAACCAAACACAATTCCCAACCCCAATACGGAGGAACCCGTGGCCCTTCCCCAGTTGACCCCGGACCAGCGTGCAGAAGCCCTGAAGAAGGCCGCCGAGGCCCGTAAGGCCCGTGCCGAGCTCAAGGAGAAGCTCAAGCGTGGCGGCACCGACCTGAAGCAGGTCCTGGCCGACGCTGACGAGGACCCGATCATCGGCAAGATGAAGGTCTCCGCCCTCCTCGAGGCCCTGCCGAAGGTTGGCAAGGTCAAGGCCCAGGAGATCATGACCGAGCTCGAGATCGCCCCGACCCGCCGCCTGCGCGGCCTCGGCGACCGTCAGCGTCGCGCTCTGCTGGAGCGCTTCGGTTACGAGGCGTAACCGCCTTGAGCCCGGAACCGCGCCTGGTGGTTCTTGCCGGACCGTCCGCCGTCGGTAAGTCGACGGTCGTGTCGGGTCTGCGCGACAGCGTGCCTGACCTTTTCTTCAGCGTGTCCTGGACGACCAGGGACCCGCGACCGGGTGAGGTCGACGGGCGGGACTACCACTACGTGTCCCGTGACCGTTTCCGTGAGGAGGTGGACGCCGGCCTCATGCTCGAATGGGCCGAGATCCACGGCGGACTGCAGCTGTCCGGCACTCCCCGGCGTCCCGTCAGTGACGCGCTGGAGGCCGGCCGCCCGGTTCTCGTGGAGGTCGACCTCGTCGGTGCCCGCAACATCAAGCAGATGATGCCGGAGGCCCTCACGGTCTTCCTGGCACCTCCGTCCTGGGAGGTGCTGGTCGACCGGCTGACCGGCCGTGGGACCGAGAGCGAGGACGTCATCCGTCGTCGCCTCGAGACCGCGGAAGAGGAGCTCGCCGCACAGAGCGAGTTCGACTGCGTCGTCGTCAACGAGGACGTGGACTCGGCGGTGGCTGAGATCGGTGGCCTGCTCACCGGCAGTACACAGTAGTAGAACCAACGAATACAAAGGTGTGTCAGTGGATACCAACGACAACTCATCCGTCTTCGACCAGCCGGTCGGCATCACCAATCCTCCGATTGACGAGCTGCTGACCAAGGTGTCCTCGAAGTATGCCCTGGCGATCTTCGCCGCCAAGCGCGCGCGTCAGATCAACAACTACTTCCAGACCGTCGGCGACGGGGTCTTCGAGTTCGTCGGCCCGCTGGTTACCCCGGACGCCCAGGAGAAGCCGCTCTCCATCGCCCTGCGCGAGATCGAGGGCGACCTGCTGGAGCACACCGAAGGCTAGCCCCGGCCGTCACACGTGACGCCATGAGCGCCCGTCCCCGTCACCCGGGGGCGGGCGCTCTGTCGTATGCGTTCTGTCACGTAGGCTGGGGTGTCGTGAACGACAACAGACTCAAGATCCTCGTCGGGGTCGGTGGGGGCATCGCCGCCTACAAGGCCTGCGCCCTGGTGCGCTACTTCACCGAGGCCGGCCACGAGGTGCACGTCGTGCCCACCGAATCTGCCCTGCGCTTCGTTGGTGCAGCGACCTTCGAGGCGCTCTCCGGCAATCCGGTGTCCACCACCGTCTTCGAGGGCGTCGACGAGGTCCGGCACGTGCGGCTGGGCCAGGAGGCCGACCTCATGGTCGTCGCCCCGGCCACCGCCGACCTCATGGCGCGTCTGGTCCAGGGGCGGGCGGACGACCTGCTCACCGCCAGCGCCCTCGTGGCCACCTGCCCGGTCGTCATCGCCCCGGCGATGCACACCGAGATGTGGCGCCACCCGGCCACCCGCGACAATGTCGCGACGCTGCGGCGTCGCGGCACGGTCGTCCTGGAACCGGCACACGGACGGCTCACCGGAACCGACACCGGCCCCGGACGGCTCCCGGATCCCGAGCACATCGGTGCCCTGGCGCTGGCGGCTGCCGAGCGCGGCGGTCTCTACCGCCGGTCTCTGGCCGGACGACGGGTGCTCATCACCGCCGGCGGTACCCACGAGGCGCTCGACCCGGTACGTTTCCTCGGCAACGCCTCCTCGGGCCGACAGGGCTTCGCCCTGGCCGACATCGCCGTACAGCGCGGTGCCGAGGTCGAGCTGGTGGCAGGGCACACCGACGAGCTCCCGGTGCCCTCCGGAGCACGGATCACGCGGGTGAGCAGCGCCCGCGACCTGGAGGCAGCCGTCGCCGATCTCGCCCCCACGGTCGATGCGGTGGTCATGGCGGCCGCCGTCGCCGACTACCGTCCGGCCCAGCGGGCCGACGCGAAGCTGAAGAAGGGCGCCGACGACGACGGACTGTCCACGCTGGAACTGACCGAGAACCCGGACATCCTCAAGGGACTGGTGGAGCGCCGCCGTACCGGTGATCTGCCGGAGGACCTGGTGATCGCCGGCTTCGCCGCCGAGACCGGCGACGAGACACACAGCCCCCTGGACCACGCCCGCGCCAAGCTGGCGCGTAAGGGCTGCGACCTGCTGATGTGCAATGCCGTCGGTGAAGGAGTGGTCTTCGGTCAGCAGGACAGTTCCGGTTGGATCCTCCTGCCCGGCGACCGCCCGGGCGCCGAGGACGTCACGGAGGTCGCCCCGGCGTCCAAGCTGGTCGTCGCGGCACAGATCCTCGACAACCTCGAGGCCCTGCTCTAGCTTGCTTTGCAGTCCTCTGTACGGGGCCACGCAGGGGGCCTTAGCCGTAAAAGACAGCTTGGTCTAGTATGGTGACATCGTCAGAGCAATACGACAGAAAGCCGGTTAATCGTGACCACCCCGTCCAGCGGAAACTCTCGCCTCTTCACCAGTGAGTCGGTGACCGAGGGCCACCCCGACAAGATCTGCGACGCGATCTCGGACACCATCCTCGACGCCCTGCTCGCCAAGGACCCCGAGTCGCGCGTCGCTGTGGAGACCCTGGTCACCACCGGCCAGGTGCACGTCGCCGGTGAGGTGCGCACCAGTGCCTACGTCGAGATCCCGCAGCTGGTCCGCGACACGATCCGCAACATCGGCTTCACCTCCTCCGACGTCGGCTTCGACGGCTCCACCTGTGGTGTCAACATCGCCATCGGCGAGCAGTCCCCGGAGATCCACGACGGCGTGGAGACCTCCCACGAGGTGCGCAGCGGCGTCGAGGGCCAGGAGCACGACGACTTCACGCCATTCGGGG
>DXGC01000101.1 GCA_019114135.1 Candidatus Corynebacterium avicola | reverse complement strand
CATGATCCGTTCGGTGTGCACGTCTGCCCCGCTCAACTGCTCCACCGTGGCCACCGGGGACTTCCCTGCCTCCAGCGCCTCGGCGTAACGTCGCGGCAGTTTGGCGTTCACCAGTCGGGTCAGCCCGTCGTGGTGGCCCTCGGCCCCCGGCGCCAGGCGTACACAGCCGTGTGCCCCGGGCCCTGCTCCCCACCACTGGCCGGAACGCCAGTAGACCAGGTTGTGCTCGCACTCCCCGCCCGGCTTCGACCAATTGGAGACCTCGTACCACTGCATACCGGCATCCTGCAGTGCTGTGTCGATCATCTCGTAGCGGTCGGCGTAGACGTCCTCGTCCGGGGCCGGCAGCAGTCCCTTACGTACCTTGCGCGCCATCGCCGTGCCGTCCTCCACGATCAACGAGTAGGCCGAGATGTGGTCCACCCCGGTCGACAGGGCGGTGTCGAGGGTCAGCCGCAGATCATCGTCGGTCTCGGTGGGCGTGCCGTAGATCAGGTCGAGGTTGACGTGCTCGAAACCGGCGGCGAGCGCCTCGGCCGCCGCATCAGTGGCACGCCCCGGGGTGTGGGCGCGCTCCAGGACCTTCAGGACGTGACCGGCCGCCGACTGCATCCCCAGGGAGATGCGGTTGTATCCGGCCTCCAGCAGGGTGTCGAAGAACTCCGGGGAGGTCGACTCCGGGTTCGACTCGGTGGTGACCTCCGCACCGGGGGCCAGCCCCAGCGAGTTCTTCACCGCCCGCAGGATCCGGGACAGTCCGTCCGCACCGAGCAGCGAAGGGGTTCCACCGCCCAGGAAGACGGTCTCCGGCGGGCCCGTGCGGTCCCAGTCGGCCGCGGCGCGGTCGAGCTCGCGCTCCAGGGCGTCGAGGTAGGTGGCCGTGGAGGACGTCCCCTCCTCGCCGGGCGTGTAGGTGTTGAAGTCGCAGTAGCCGCACCGTGTGCTGCAGAAGGGCACGTGGATGTACAGACCGTTGCTCATTCCCCCCATGCTATCGGTCTCAGCCGGTCTGCTGGGCCGCGGCCCTGCGGGAACGGATCTTCCCCACGATCCGCTCGACCCTGGCGCGTTCCGCGAGGAAGCGCGGCGGGGCTTCCCCGCGCAGTTCGGTCACCAGTGCCGAGTGGTCACCGACGACCGAGGAGCGCCAGGTGGCCACGAGTTCCAGGGCGTGCTTCTCCGCCCGGGCCAGCGCCTGGGGCAGCAGGACGCTCTGCTCCTCCACCGCGCAGCGGGTCTGTTCGACGACCCATTCGGCAAGTTCGGAGAGCTGGTCGATGATCTCCGTGTTGCGCTTGCGCAGCGTCAGCCGCAGGGTCGCGGTGCTGACCACCGGCGTGGGCGCGGGCTCGATCGGGGTGACAGTGTGACCGCGCAGGAAGGACAGGGTGCGACCCGGGTGGTCGTCGATCACGGCGTTGGCCGAGAGCGACGCCGACAGCGAGCCGGAGCGGATGCCGGAGACGAAGGCCTGGCGCAGGCCGTTGAGCTCGGCGAGCGCGACACGCACCTCGGTGCGTCCTGCGGCGACGGCGTCATTGAGTTCCAGGACGCAGTCCCCGACGAGCTCGGCGTCCCAGTCGGCCATTGCCTCCGTGAGATTGTCGATGTACTCGGCGACCTCGTCCCCGATGTCGTACACACTCTGGGTCAGCTCGCGCAGTCGCAGTCTGGCGGCGTCGTGCACGTGCTTCTCCTCTCACAACGTCATCTGTGCCATGTCCCCGGTAGGGCAGGGCATCAGTGTATGACAGACAGAACCCCGGTCCGGGGAGGCCGGGCCGGGGTGGGTCGCGATATTTTTTCGCGGAACGGACGTGAGACGGACTCAGCTCTACTTCGAGGTGTAGATCCAGGCGATGTCGTCGGCGAAGTGCTGGGAGATCACGTGGCGCTTGATCTTCATCGACGGGGTGACCTCGCCGTCGTCCTCGGTGAAGTCACGGTCGCAGATGCGGAACTTCTTGATGCCCTCGGAGTGCGAGACGGTGTCGTTGGCCTCGTTGATGGCGTCCTGGATCTCGGAGCGCAGCACCGGGTTCTTGGCGAGCTCCTTGACGGTGACGTTGTCGGCGATGCCGTTGCGCTTCTTCCAGCCGACCAGGGCCTCCTCGTCGAGGGTGATGAGCGTGCCGACGAACTTCTGGTTGTCGCCGACGACCATGGCCTGGGAGATCAGCGGCGCGGAGCGCAGGATGTCCTCCAGCGGTCCCGGGGACACGTTCTTGCCGCCGGCGGTGACGATGATCTCCTTCTTACGGCCGGTGATCTTGAGGTGACCGGAGGGAAGCAGGGTGCCGAGGTCACCGGAGATGACGAAGCCGTCCTCGGTGAAGGACTCCTTGGTGGCCTCCTCGTTGTTCCAGTAGCCGTCGAAGACGACCGTGCCCTTCATGAGGATCTCGCCGTCGTCGGCGATACGGATGGTGTTGCCACCGACCGGACGGCCGACGGTGCCGATGATGTTGTCCGGCTCGAAGTTGACCGCGATGGCTGCGGTGGTCTCGGTCATGCCGTAGCCCTCGTAGATCCGGACGCCGATGCCGCGGAAGAAGTGCATGAGCTCAGGGTTCAGCGCCGAACCACCGGAGATGCAGTACTGCAGTGCACCGCCCATGGCTTCCTTGACCTTGCCGTAGACCAGCTTGTCGAAGAGGGCGCGCTGTGCCTTCAGTGCCAGGGACGGGCCCTGCGGGGTGTCGAGGGCCTTGGAGTACTCCTCCGCGACCCGCTCGGCGACCGGGAAGATCTTGGCACCGATTCCACCGCCCTCGACGGCCTTGGTCTTCACACCGGCGTGGACCTTCTCGAAGACACGCGGGACACCGAGGATCATCTCCGGGCTGGAGCGCTGGAACTCCGGAACCAGGGTGGACATGTCCGACCAGTGAGCCTGGGTGACGCGCCCCAGGGTCATGGCCAGGGACACGGCGCGGGCGAGGACGTGGGCCAGCGGCAGGAAGGTCAGCACGCGGCGTCCGTCTTCGGCGATGCCGCCGATCGGGTGGGTCAGGATGCCGCGGGCCTCGCCGAGCCAGTTGGAGTGCAGCAGGCGGCAGCCCTTGGGACGGCCGGTGGTGCCGGAGGTGTAGACCAGGGAGGCCAGGTCGGAGGACTTGGTGTTGGCGATACGCTCCTCGACCTGGTCGTCGCTGACCTCCTTGCCTTCCTTGATCAGCTGGTCGATGGCCCCCTCGGCGAAGGAGAGCACGCGGTCCAGGTGCGCCTCACCCTCTGCACCCGATTCACCCTCGTGGACGAAGGTACGCAGGCGGGTGGCGTGGCCGGACTTCTCGGCGATGCCGATCCTGGCGCCGGAGTCCTGGACGATCCACTCACACTGGGAGGTGGAGGAGGACGGGTAGATCGGCACGGAGACGGCGCCGGCGGCCATGATGGCGAAGTCGACCAGGGACCACTCGTAGCGGGTGTCGGACATCAGGGCGACGCGGTCACCCTGCTCGACACCGTTGGCGATCAGGCCCTTCGCGACGTCGTACACCTCGCGCAGGAAGTCGTCCGCCCGGACGTCGACCCACTCGAATTTCCGCGGACGGCTGTACAGGATCGTCTGGGGACGCTCGAGGGTATTCTCCCTGAGCACGGTCAGACAGGTCTCGTTCTCGCCGATGGTGAACAGCGCCTCCGAGGTGTACTCCTGCATGTCTCTCCAATCACTTGAAATTTCTGTGCGCATGAGCGCGTAGGTGTCGGTGGCGACGCATGAGGGCTGCGCCGACAGCACGCCACCCCGGAAGTCTACGCTGTCACAACCGGGGTGGAACGTGGCCTAGAACACGATTCTAGATGAATAAGTGTCTCGTCATACACACAACCGCCAAATTCATCGTGTGAACAGGAGTAACCTTCGCCACAGAAACAGGACGGATTCAGGGAGAACTCAGGGCGGCAGGGTCAGAAGAGGGTCGAGACGGCCCATGCGACGACCAGCAGGACGAGCAGCAGGATGAGCGCCTGCCTGACTCTGGAATGGTGCTTCACCGGGGTTCTCCTTCTTCACTGGACACTTCGCCGGAGGCATCAGCGGACGCGGCGTCGGCGAACATCCGTCGCTCCTCTTCGGAGGTGGGGAAGATCCTCCCCACCACGATGGTCAGCACCGCGGCGACACCGCAGGCGACCGGGACGAGAACGGCCAGCACGAGCGGGACCTGGAGCCATACCGGCAGATCCACGATCCACTGCTCGATGCCGTCTGTCATGCCGTCAGTCACGGTCCGTCAGCTTACCCGTCAGGCCTCTGAACCAGCGAGTCCCCGACGACGCAGCAGCGGCTCGACGCTGCGCTGCTTCCCACGGAACATCCAGTAGGCGTCGTCGTAGTCGATCGTCGCACCGCGCGAGAGGATCATCCGGCGGAAGCGCTCGCCGGCGAAACGCACGTCGTCCAGGTCGATGTCGGCGGCAGCCGAGGAGGACGCAGTATCGGCGTCCGGGGCGACCGCGGCGTCGGTGTCGACGAAGCCGTCGAAGCCGTCGGCGTCCAGTACCTCTGCCCACAGGTAGCTCCAGTAGTCGGCGGAGTAGCCGCCGGCGAAGATGTGGTTGAAGTAGGTCGACGAGTACCGCGGGGCGATCGGCAGGTCGGAGATGCCGACCTGCTCCAGTGCCTCCTTCTCGAAGGTCTCGATGTCGGTCACCGCCTCGGCCTGCTCCACGTCCAGCCGGTGCCAGGCCAGGTCCAGCCAGCAGGCGCCGAGGTACTCGGTGGTGGCGAAACCCTGCCCCCACCGGGACTGTTCCTTCACCGCGGCCACCAGCTCCGGCGGCAGGACCTCACCGGTGTCCACGTGGCGGGCGTAGTTGTCCAGGACGGCCGGCTCCAGCGCCCAGTTCTCGTTGATCTGGCTGGGGAACTCCACGAAGTCCCGCGGCACATTGGTACCCGACAGGCTCGGGTAGCGAACATCGGAAAGCAGTCCGTGCAGTCCGTGGCCGAACTCGTGGAACAGGGTGGTCACCTCGTCGAGACTGAGCAGCGCCTGGGAGTCGTCGGCGGGCTTGGCGATGTTGAGCACGTTGACCACGACCGGGGTCTGACCGAGCAGGTTGTTCTGCTCCACGAAGCTGCTCATCCACGCGCCGCCGCGCTTGGTGGGCCGGGCGTAGAGGTCGGTGAGCAGCAATCCGACCGACTCCTCTCCGTCGCGGACCTCCCACACCTTCACGTCCGGGTGGTAGCCCTTAAGGTCTGTGCGCGGGACCACCTCGATACCGTAGAGCCGGTGCGCGGCGTGGAAGACCCCGTCCACCAGCACCTGCTCCAGCGGGAAGTACTTCTTCAGCTCGGCCTCGTCGACATGGAGGTCCTCGGCGCGCAGCTTCGCGGACCAGTAGGGCAAGTCGGCTTCCGAGAGCTCCGACGGCGCCTCTTCTCCCCCACCCGAGGTGGACGCCAGGTCGGCGGCACGCTTGTACTCGCCCCCGGCGTTGGCCACTGCAGCCGGGGTGACCCGGTTCAGCAGGTCCTCGACCTCCGACACCGTTCCGGCGGTCTCCACCTCGGCGACATATTCGGCGTGGTTGGCGTAACCGAGCAGTCGCGCCCGACGGGCCCGCAGCCGGACGATCTCAAGCAGGGTTGCGGCGTTGTTGCCGGTCTCACCAGAGCCACGGCCGCGGGACGCCGCCGCCACCTTCTCGCGGGAGACAGGGTCGTCCAGCTCCTCGAGGATCGGCTGCACACTCGGCAGACCCAGCCGGACAAGCCAACCGTCCTTACCGGCGTTGGCAGCATCGGCGGCCAGGCCGGCCTTGCGGGACTCCGACAACCCCGCCAGTTCCGATTCGTCGGTGAACAGCACCGCCCCCTCCTCGGTGGCGTCGACGAGGTTGCGTCCGAAAGCGGTGGACAGTTCCGCCAGGCGGGAGTCGATCTGACTCAGCTCGGTGCGTCCGGCCTCGTCCAGTGCCGCGCCGCCGCGGCGGAAGCGACGCAACCAGTGGTCCAGCAGGGCGGCCTCCTCACTGCCCTCGGACGGTGTGGGCAGAGACCGGACGCGCTGGTAGAGGTCCTGGTCCAGGTTGATCTCGCTGAGGTGGGCGGACAGCTCCGGGGCGATGGTCTGCTCGACCTCGACGACCTCGTCGGTGGCGTCGGTACCGGCGTAGTTGAAGGCGATCGCCAGGACCCGGGACAAAAGCTGACCACTGGCTTCGAGCTCGTCCATGGTGTTCTCCCAGGTGGGATCCTCCGGGTTCGCGGTGATCGCCGCGATCTCCGTCTGCTGGTCGAGCACCCCGGTGCGGAAGGTGGGGACCAGGTCGGCGATCCGGATGTGCGCGAAGTCCGGCAGTTCGTGGTCCAGGTCGGAGGGCTGCAGCAGCGGGTTGGCGTAGGAGGCGTCGGTGGGGGTCTCGTCAGTCATGGCCCCCACCCTATCTGGCGTGCAGGAAGTAACTTCTCGGAAACTTTTCTGTCCATTTCGCTACAGAACGTGAACTAGCGGTGTAGTGTCATACATCACAGCGAGTGGGACGCGATGAGGATGTGTCCTGCCCTGCATCTGCAACCGATTCCCTCGACGAGGAGTTTCTCCAATGACTACGTCCATCGACAAGAGCCAGGAGCGCACCGCCGACGCGCGCGTTCCGCTGCCCAAGGGCGCCGACAAGGACATGGCGACCCGAGCTGACGAGGGCTTCTTCGGCCCCGGCTCCATCGCCTGGAAGGTCTGGACCTTCCCGACCTCCGCACTGCAGGGCTTCTTCCGCGCCGTGACCATCGAGCACCTCGATCCGGACCTGGTGGCCGCCGTCGACGA
>DXGC01000100.1 GCA_019114135.1 Candidatus Corynebacterium avicola | reverse complement strand
AACACCTGCCCATCCGACAGATCCTCATGCCCGACACCAGGATGCGTCTGGTTCCACAGCATCTGATCGCCCGGATGCACGAACACCCGGGTATCCAACCGCTCGGACAACTCCGGAGCCACAGTGATGTGGTCATTGTGCGCATGGGTACAGATCACCCCACGCACCTCACGACCACCCACAGCCTCCACGATCGCATCGGCATCATGGGCAGCGTCGACAACGAACACCTCATCATCGTCACCGATCAACCAGATGTTGTTGTCCACCTCCCACTCGCCACCATCGAGTGCGAACACCCCGTGGGTCACCACCCGGTCGATCCGCAAGCCCGTCTCCGAGGCACCCTTGAACTTTACGGAAGCCATCACAACTCCACCACCGAACGCAGCACCTTACCGGCCTTCATCTTCTCGAACGCCCCCTCGACAGCATCAATGCTGATCCGCTCGTCGACGAAGTCACCCAGCGGGAACCGCCCCTGCAAAAACAGGTCCGTGTACAGCGGGAAGTCCCGCTCCGGAAGGCAGTCACCGTACCAGGAGGACTTGGTGGCCCCACCGCGGGAGAACACGTCCGCCAACGGCAGCTCCAGACGCATCTCCGGGGTCGGCACACCGACCAGCACCACCCGTCCGGCCAGATCACGCATGTAGAACGCCTGGGTGAACGTGGTCGGAAGACCCACGGCATCGATGACGACATCGGCGCCGACACCGCCGAGGATCTCCTGGACCTTCTGCACCACCGGCTGATCCTCACCGGTCGCCTCAGCGTCCCCACCGAGGGTGGAGGGGTTGATCGTATCGGTGGCACCGAACTCCGTGGCCCGCTGCAGCTTGTCGTCCGACAGATCCACCGCGATGATCTTGGTGGCACCGGCCAGCTTCGCCCCGGCGATCGCCGACATGCCCACGCCACCGGCACCGATGACCGCCACGGTCTCGCCGCGCTTGATCTCACCGGTGTTCACCGCCGCGCCCAGCCCGGCCATGACACCACAACCCAGCAAGCCCACCGCAGCCGGATCGGCCTGCGGGTCGACCTTGGTGCACTGGCCCTCGTGCACCAGGGTCTTCTCGATGAACGCGCCGATACCCAGAGCCGGCTCCAGTTCGGTGCCGTCGGTCAGGGTCATCTTCTTCGAGGCGTTGAACGTGTCGAAGCAGTACTTCGGCTCACCCTTCTTGCACGCCCGGCACTCGCCACACACCGCGCGCCAGTTCAGCACCACGAAGTCACCTTCGGCGACATGTGACACGTTCTCGCCGACCGACTCGACCACGCCGGCGGCCTCGTGGCCGAGCAGGAACGGGTAGTCGTCGCTGATCCCGCCGTCGCGGTAGGCCAGGTCGGTGTGGCACACACCGCAGGCCTGCACCGAAACGATGACGTCGTTGGCGCCGGGCTCGGGCACCACCACGTCCACCAGTTCCACTTCCGCGCCCTTTCCACGGGCGATAACTCCCTTAACTGTCGTGCTCATGTTGTCCGCTCTTCCTTTCATTGGTGTGGATTCTCCAGGTGTGCACGTTCGCCTACGTCAGCGCGCGCGGAATCCGCCATCGACGACAAGCTCGGTTCCCGTGACGAAACTCGCTTCAGGACTGGCGAGATAAGCCACAGCAGCAGCCAACTCAGTGACATCTGCACGACGACCCCACGGAGTTTCGGGAACCACTCCCGAACCGGGCTCGTTGGCGTTGAGTTCGGTTGTGACTCCTCCGGGAACGAGCGCATTGACGCGTATACCGTGGGGCGCGAATTCAAGGGCAGCTGTCCGTGTCAGTCCGAGAATGCCGGCCTTGGATGCGGCGTACGCGGAGTAACCAACCGCACCCGAGGGGCCGAAGATTGACGAGGTGTTGACGATTGCACCGCACGAGGACTTCTTCAGCAGCGGCAGGATGGTCTGCATCCCGAGGAAGACACCGGTTAGGTTGATGTTGATGAGCCGAGTCCAGGACTCCAGTGTCTCTTCCTCGATCGGTACGACGTGGACGATTCCGGCGTTGTTCACGAGAACGTCCACACCGTCGCCTGAGTCGGAAATGGTGGCGACGACCCGGTCCCAATTGTCCTTGTCACTGACGTCCAGGTGGAGAAACTCGACGGCATAGCCATCGGCACGCAGTTCCTCGGCGGCTGTCTCTCCAGCGTCATCAAGAATGTCGCCGATGTACACCTTGGCGCCTTCCGCGGCGAGCCGACGGGCATGTGCCAGCCCCTGCCCGCGGGAGCCTCCGGTGATCAACGCTGTGAGACCTTCAAAACGTCGGGAGCTCATGATGCGACCGCCTTCGGAGACTTCACGCCCAGAGCATCCATGTTTTCCAGTGAGCGCAGGTGGGTGTCGGTGTCTGCCATGGTGTCGTTCCAGACGTGGCGAATCAGATCGACCCGGGTCTCCGGTTCCTGGACGCGCTGGAAATACGCGCTGAGTGGCAGCGCAGCGCCCTCACCTCGTCCCTCCTGCAGCGCGAGCATCCGAAGGATGCGCTGGGTCTGCTCACCATAGACCGGGATCTGCGGGCCACGGGGTGCGGCCAGGCCGACGAAGTAGAGCTTCTCCGCCCCCTCGGGGAGGATGCCGCCGGCGTAGCGGACGGGTGCACCGTCCTGCCAGCGAACGAGATCGTCGTCGAGGAAAGGCAGTGACACGTTGAAGCCGGTGGCCCAGATGATCGAGTCGTACTCCTTGGCCGAACCATCGGAGAAGAAGACGGTCTTGCCTTCGATGCGTTCGATGCCCGGACGCACGGCCACCCGACCGTGCTGGATCCAGTAGAGCAGCAGGTCGTTGACGATGGTAGCGCCGCCGGCAAGGTCACGCGACTCGGGTTCGGGCAGTCCGGGGTATACCTTGTTCTCACCGATGGCGACCCGAGCGAGCAGGCGGTTGATGAGGTCCTGCTCCTCGCCGGTGAACTCGCTGAGGAAGGGCAGCGTGGAGCGGGGGATGCCGAAGTACATCTTCGGCTGGAAGTGCACGCCCTTACGAATAACGATGTCGACGTCCATGCGGCTCTGGGCGACATCGACGGCCATGTCACAGCCGGAGTTCCCGGCACCGACGACGAGGACACGCTCACCCTCGAGCTCCGAAGTGTTGCGGTACTTGCTTGTGTGGACCTGGTAGCCGGTGAAGTTGCGGGCGACCTCGGGGATCTTGGCGTCCCACAGGTGACCGTTGGCGACGAGAACGCCGTCGTAGACACCTTCGTCACCACGGGAGGTGACGACCTCCCAGCCGGCGGAACCGACGGGGTCGCCCTCGGGGACGGCGACCGGCGACACGGACACCACCGCGGTGCTGTAGTGGATCACCTCGTGCAGGTCGAAGTGGTCGGCGAAGCTGTGGATGTACTCCACGACCTGGTTCCGGCTGGGGAAGTGCGGGTAGTGCTCCGGCATCGGGAAATCCGGGAAATGGGTCTGGTCCCTTGCGGTGATCAGGTGCAGAGCGTCGTAGTCGGTGTTCCAGTGGCCACCGGAACGATCTGCCTTCTCGAAACAGTCGACGTCGTAGCCTGCGTCGCGCAGTAGTTTGACGGCGGACAGCCCCGCCGCTCCGGCACCGATGATGCAGTATCGTCCCACGATTGTTCTCCTTGCTCTGCAAACTGTGACTTCGAGCACAGTTCGTGCTCCTGCCTCCATCGTGCCGCCATGGGAGTTCCCCGGCAATACCTTTGTCACTTCAGCTGATCAAGGTTGGGGCTTGAGGCGAACCGAGGTCGACGATCTTGGACTCCGGAACCTTCAAGGACAGCCCCGGCTCGATCCGCTAATTCTCTGGGGTGGGCAGCCTTGCCTTTGCTAGGCTGCCCTTCTATGCACACTCTCTCCGATCACGAGCGCCAGCAGCAGATCACTGCTGCCGTCGAGGCCCTGAAGGCACGCATGACCCGCCGTTTCATCGACGTGGACGAAGCTTTCGCCCAGCTCGCTTCCGAATTCCACTGGCAGACCGAGCAGGCGGCCTGGGGACTGCGCCGCGCCCGTCGTCAGCTCCGCGCCGCAGCCTGACGGAGGCAGTCGGCACCTTCGGCACGATGTCGTCGCCCAGGCGTCAGCCTGTATTCGCCTGGGCGTCATATGGGACACGTAGGTTGACCTGCCGTGTCCTCCTCTCCCCATTCTCTCCCCTCGTTCCCACCCCTCTCCCCCACCCTGATGTCCCGCCGCCGGGCACTCCAGGCTCTCGCGGTCGGTGGTGTCGGGGCAGTTGGACTCGCCCTCGCTTCCTCGCCAGCGGCCGCGCAGTCCAGTGCCGCGGGCAAATTCATCGCCGGTGACCTTCAGGTCGTCACCGTCACCGAAAGCGAGCTGACCGTCACCTGGTGCACCTGGTCGACCGAAAGTCTGGTCGGCGGCCGTCCCACCGGCGTCGACACCGAGGGGACGCTCAAGGTGTGCCCCGTGGACAACCCGTCGGATGTCCGCGAGGTGACCTCGGAGAAAAGAACGTCCTTCCACGTGCTCACGGTGTCCGACCTGCACCCTGGGACGCAGTACCGGTTCGAGGCGTCCTCGGAGGGGATGACCCCGGTTCCGGTCGCGAACCTCTACGAGGCACCGTTCGACACCGTGACCACGTTGGACGCCCCGGTCGGCGAATCCGCCGGCACCATGGTCGTCACCAATGACACTCATATCGGTGAGGACCGTGACGGCATCATCTTTGGCGATTTCCCGCCGCCGGCGACGCAGACCCCAGGGGCCCGTCCTTACGGGGAGATCATGCTGGAGTCGGTGATCGACGGCGCGCACGCGGCAGGCGCGTCCCAGCTCTATGTCAACGGGGACGTGACGGCGGAGGCGCGGCCCGACGAGATCGCGACGGCGAAGCGGATCCTCGACACCTTCGACGGGAAATGGCGCGTGACCCGCGGCAACCATGACCGTCCGCATGATGCGACGGGCGACCCGGACTACGCGTCCGCGGCGATCTATCGCGGACCGGACCCGGGCGGACCGGGCACGGACTACCGCGACAGCTTCGGTGAGGTTTTCGAGCCCCGGCAGCAGGCGTGGGTCCAGGACGGTCCGGGTGACGTGCGCGTCCTGGGCATAGACTCCACGCACCGAGACGAGTCCGGCGGAGTGATCAATGAGCCCCAGTTCCGGCAGATCGAGGGGATTCTGCAGGACGATCCGACGCGACCGACGGTCGTGATGCTCCACCACCCGATGACGCGGGATGCGCAGTGGACAAACATCGGCGGGCCGACCTTCACCTTGAAAGACGCCAATGCGCAGCGGCTGCAGGCGATGTTCGCCGCGGCACCCGGGGTGAAGCTGGTGTTGGGCGGGCACACGCACCGGGTCCGCCGAAACTCCCCGGATGAGGCGGCCGGGCCGAACCCGCCGGTGTTCCTGGAGACCGCATCGGCGAAGAACTGGCCGACTGGCGGGATGCACATGCGCGTATTCGGCGATCGGATCATGGTGAACTTCCGACATGCCGTCGGCGCCGAGGCCCTGGCCTGGGCACAGAAGACGCGGTGGACGACCTTCGGACTTCAGTCGGCCTACTCACTGGGCCACCACACCTCGCGGAACCTGGTGGTCCGACTATAGCGCTACTCCACCTTCATGGAAGGCACGGTCAGGTAGCCGTACAACCCTGCATCCACGGGTGTATCAAGATCCAACTTCATGTTGACGATCGATACGTCTTTACCGTGTTTGTCCTTGATGTGCGTGTCGATCGCGTCTCGAGCCTCTGCCCCACCGAGGTAGTAGAAGTCGCTGCCTTCCACGTCGTCCTTCTTCACAAACACATGAAGTGGGTACACGTTCGAGGCGATGTCGAACTCACGCTTACTCTTCAGCGACGTCCTGCTCTTGGTAAACCAGTTGACAGTGGACTCATCGTCGAAGCCATCCTCGTACTGAGTGGTGGCCGAGATTTCGTCCGACTTCTCGTAGGTGATGAAGATCGGGCAGCTATTCGAGAATGCGTCCGTCTTGTAGCCATACAGCGTGCTGTACTGGTTTGATTCGAAGTTCAGCAACCGGCACACGTCTTTGCGGGTGTACTGCTTGCCGTACTCCAAGCTTCCCGACCATGTTCCCTTGTGACGAGCCAAGTACAGCCCCGCGTTCACGGCGTCCTCGACGTGGGCGGCAAACATGCCGTCCTCCACGTAGAGACGAACAAAGTTCGGGTTCAGCCGGTAGGTCCCCTCAACGATATCGATAACCGGGTGCGGACCATACTTCTTCACCTCTTCCTTAGTGAAGAACTCCAACGTGAGAATCCGCTCTACGGAGTCCAGGGTCGCGTCGTCGGCAACGCAGCCCTGCTTCACCAGGCTCTCCGCAAAGGAATCCCTAGTAATCGTCCTAGTGCTCAGAAGCGCTCTGATCAGCAGCAGTTCATGAGGGCGCTTTCCATTGACCAGCTCATGATCCAACAAGGCCAGGTAGGCAACCTGCTCCTCCGATGGCTCCGGAAGGCCCTTGTCGAAGGTCGCCAGCAGGTTCCAGTAGCACTTCTTTTTCGTCGCGAGGACGACGGGATCGACTGTCCCGTGTCGTGCAAAATCATCAAGCATCGGCGAGGTCCCGATCCTGTTCTTCAGCTCACGGAAGGCGTTCTTGAGGTTGTGAACGCTATCCAGCTTCGACGTCGCCAGCGACTGCAGGACACGCTTACGTGAGATCTCATCGAAGTTCACGCTGGAAAGCCCCGCGATAACACCAGCAGACTCAGCCTTGATGAGTTTCTCCCTGATCATCTCCTTGTTGAGGCTGTTGTCACCGAACAGGGCGATGGGGATCAAGAAGTTGTTCTTGTAGTTGCCGATGAAGTCGATCACCCGCAGGTGGTCCTTGCCTGCACTCTTTCGCAAGCCGCGCCCGAGCTGCTGCGTAAAAATGATGCTGGACTCTGTATTGCGCAGCATGACGACCTGGTTCACTTCGGGAATGTCGATGCCCTCGTTGAAGATGTCGCGCGTGAGGATATAGTCCAGCTCGCCCGCAGCAAGAGCCTTCATCGCAGCGTCGCGCTCTTCACTGCTGGAGTTCCCGGTGAGCGCGACGGTCCGCAGACGTCGGCCGTTGACTTCGCGTTCGTTGAGCAGGGCAGATAGTTCCGTAGCTTCATCCAGACTGCTGCAGAACATCAGTCCTTTGACTCCTGAAGGAAAGCCGTAGGCGCGCAACTTGCCCAGAATGTGCTCGACACGTTCGGGCGCGATCAGCTTGCTGAAGAGCGTCGCATCCTCGTTGGCATCGCCATCCTCATCGACATACTCGGTGACGCCGTAGTAGTCGAAGGGCGCCAACATGTCCGCCTCGAGAGCTTCTTGAAGACGGATCTCATAAGGCACGTTGTGGTCGAACAGCTCGAAAACGTTGATGTCGTCGGAACGTTCGGGGGTTGCCGTAAGGCCCAAGAGGAAGTCCGGAGTGAAGTGTTCAATGAGCCGGTCGAAGCTCTTCGCCCCGGCACGGTGGACCTCGTCAATGATGATCAGGTCGAAGGCGTCACGAGGGATGGACTGGAGGACATCAGGCTTCGACAGTGTCTGCACCATGGCAAAGACGCATCGCTTATCAAGCTCCTTCTTGGCCCCGACCACGCGTCCAACATCCGTGTTGGGAATCTCGAGCACCCGACGGAACTCCGTGACTGCCTTGCTGAGGATCTGTTCACGGTGGACCACGAAGAGCATGCGCTTAGGGTTTATCTCTCGTGCTGCCAGCGCTGCGAGGATCGTCTTGCCCGTACCCGTTGCCGAGATCACGAGCGCTCGATCGGCACCCGGTTCATCGCCAACCCCTTCACACACTGCGCGGATCGCGTCGAGTGCTTCCTTCTGCATCGCATTGGGGACAATGCGTCCGGCGGGTACCTCACCCTCCTCGATGGCTTCCGCCATCGCCTGGCTGAACTTCGGCTTCCTCACCTGGGCGTACTTATCGATCCACTCAGCGGTAAGTGGAAATGCATGCGCTTTCTGCTCATCGATTGCTGCCCTGAGCTGATAGGTGATGTCGCCTTCAGGGAGCGCAGAGAACCGCAGGTTCCATTCCTGATTCTTGGTCAGTGCTGACCGCGTGAGGTTAGAACTACCGACGATCGCAGAGAGCGTTCCGTCCTGTGTGAAGACGTACCCCTTGGAGTGGAAGCCCCCGTGGTCGCCAGGATGAACGAGCACCTCGATGCCATCAAGGGTGAGCAGTTCTCGGAACACATCCGGCTCATTGAAGTCCAGGTAGGTCGACGTAATGATGGTCGCCCGCCCAGTGAAGTCGCGCAGCGCCTGCTTCAACATCCCCAGCGCACCGGGGGTAATGAAGGCGACGGAGAAGTCGAACTCAATCGATCGGCGAAGCTCTTCCTCGATGGCGTGCACCATCGTATTGCCATCCCTGTTCGCAATGAGCCGGGGATGGTAGAGCTGCTCAGAGTCTACGGCACGGTCGAGGAAACCATGCGCAGTGCTTGCACTGATTCGCGAGTTCGCGAAGCTCATACTGCGAAGTGCGCGACGACGCGGTCGACAGCCGGAATATCCGCCGGAGCCCAAGACAGGGCACCAAGTTCTGCGGCTTCGACCCAGCGGACCTCGGAGTGTTCAGTGAGCGTGGGTTCCTTGTCGACGATCGTGCCGAAGAAGGTGGTCAGGATAACGATGCCGAAGTCGTACTCATACTCGGTGGTCTCCACCTTCTCGCCGATTTCGGCAGAGCACAGGAGCTCTTCCGCAAGCTCGCGACGCAGTGCTTCCTGAGGCGTTTCCCCGTCTTCGATCTTGCCGCCTGGGAACTCCCACAGTCCCGCGAGAGACATTCCTTCACCTCGCTGAGCAGCAAGGATCTTCGAACCCTGAGTCAGGACTGCACCGACGACATTGATTCGCTTCTTCACTGATTCTCCCAATCATGAGGCACAGGCCTCGACTGCTGCTTATCGTGCCTCAGCCTAGCAAGTGGTCCGGACCAAAACTGACGATCAGACTGCCCCGACCGCCCCTAAGCCCGCACCCTCGCCGGCATCTTCCGCGCGAAGACGATCCCCAGCGTCATCACCGCGCCGAACGCCGCGATCGCCCAGCCGGTGAAGGTCAGCCCTGCGTCCGTGGCGCCCGACGAACCGCTCCCAGACCCGGCGCTCATGCACAGAGCGACGATCACCGCGGACAAGTTCGCCGCGATGTACTGCATGGTCTTGTAGATGCCCGTCGCAGTGCCGACCTTCTCCACACTGGTCACGGTGTTGATCAGCCCCTGGTTACCGATGCTGCTGAACCCGTTGGGCACACCGGCGATGACCGCGAC
Organism: Candidatus Corynebacterium avicola; assembly: GCA_019114135.1. GTDB lineage: Bacteria > Actinomycetota > Actinomycetes > Mycobacteriales > Mycobacteriaceae > Corynebacterium > Corynebacterium avicola. Next base: position 9,475 of record DXGC01000100.1, on the reverse strand, counting down.
GAGAAGCATCACCCACACCGGGGTGGAACTGTCCTGGATCAGGGCGAGTGCCAGGCCGGTGAGCAGCAGGAAGCAACCCGAAACACCCAGTACGACCCGTGGCCCGCGCACCGCGATGATCCGCGCGGCGACGAAGGTCGAGCACACGGACACCAACGCCATGGGGAGCATCATCGCCCCGGTCTGCGAGACAGACATGCCCGCCCCCTCCTCGAACCACTGCGGCAGCCCGTAGAAGATGCAGTAGAACACCGCATAGGTCACCATGGTGCGCCCCAGCGTGTTCGCGAGCTGCCGGTTCGCCGCCACGGCGCGCAGGTCGATGAACGGCAGGGACGCCATACGCAGCTCCCACCACACCCACACCGCGCCGAAGACGACGATCAGCGGCAGCGTCCACCAGAAGATCTCGCCGGTCAGGGAGATGAGGAAAAGCATCAACATGGTCACGGCCGCTCCGAACAGCAGTGCACCGATCAGGTCGAGCCGGCGCAACAGGCCCATCTCGGGGCGTCCCTCCCCTTCGATGCGCGGCACCTTGAGCATCACCCACGTACCGGACACCGCCACCAACAGCAGGTTGATCCACTGGGTGGACTGCCACCCCGCCACACCGACGAGCAGACCACCGAGCGAGGGCCCCACCGCAGTCATCGCCTGGCCGGACATGGTGAACACGCTGATCGCGGAGCCCGTTCGCCAGCGGTGGCGTCGTGCCAGGACACGCACGATCGTCATCGCGTTCGGCATCTGCATCGCCACACCGACACCGATGATGAGACGCCCCGCCACGAGGACGCCGAGATTCGGCGCCAGTCCGCCGAGCACCGACCCGATGAGCACCAGGGACAGCCCTGCGAGGTACACCCGGCGCGCACCGAAGACCACACCGAGGACGCCGGCCATCGGGGAGACGATGGCGGTGGCGATGTAGAACGCGGAGAGGACCCAGGAGACCTCGGCCCCGGCGCCGAAGTGACTGGCGATGGAGACCATCGCCACGGCGATCATCGAGGAGTTCAACGCCTGGAGCATGACTCCGGTGCCCAGGGCCAGCGTGGTCTGGGTGGGGATGTTTTCCCGGGGCGTGCGGGACGGCTCGGGTGGCTCTTCGGAGGCGGGCAGCGGCGTTACAGGACTCACGTACTCCTACGCTATGCCCCGGACCGGTGCTGTCACCACCCGGTCACCGCGTCCACCGCCGTCTCAGATGTTCGCCAGGAACTGGTACATGTTGCCCTGGTCGTAGGACGCCCGGCGCCAGGTGTCCCAGGCATGTGCACCGACGAGGTCGTACTTGAAGTCGATGTTCGTCCGGCCTGCCAGGGCCGCCCGCGCCTGGAACTCGGCGGTGAACAGCATCGAGCCGGTCTCGTAGGGTCCGCCCTTGACCACGGTGGCGATCGGGTCCGGCCCCATGTCGCCCGTGACGTTGGGGACACCGGAGGACGCCGAGACGATCACCGGCATCGTCAGCTTGTCGATGTTCAGCGTCGGGTTGTTGGCCACGCGTCCGCCCTCGTTGGCCCAGGGGATGCCCTCGAAGTCGTTGTTGAACATGGCGGTGCCGTCGACGACCCCGCGCTGCAGCGGCATGCCCGGGTCGTAGACACCGGACAGTGCGTAGACGGAGCTGTAGATGTCCGGGTGGTTCGCGGCGAGGTTCATCGCCCCGTAAGCACCGGAGCTCAGACCGGTGACACCTGTGGAGCCGCGACCGCCGTTCGGCACCCCCCATTGGTCCTGCAGGTACTGGGGGAGTTCCTGGGACATGAAGGTGTCGAACTGCTTGGCCTGGTCGCCGTCCCAGTCCTGGACCCAGGTGAAGGGGTCCATGACGGGGAAGACGAGGGTGGCGTCCTCGTCGGCGAGGGCTTCCAGGGCGCCGCCGGCGGCGACCCAGCCGTTGACGTTGCCGGAGTCCGCACCGTCGATGAACTGGGCGACCTTCGGGTTACCGGGCGTGTGCGCCGGACGGACGATGACCGGGAAGTCCCGGTTCATCGACGCCGAGTGGATGGTGCACTGGAAGGCGCCTTCCCTGATGGACGAGCAGTTTTCCGGTTCCGCGGCGGCGGACGGGACGACCACGGGCACGACAGAGAGGGACGCCGCGACGGCGGTCGCCGCGGCAACTCCGGCCGCTCGGGTGCGGCGCTGATCGGGACGACGGTGCCGTCCGACATAGGAACGACGGTTGGTGTGTGACATGAGATACCTCCGGCCGCGACGCTAGCAATGCTCCAATGGCCTGGGGAGGGTTAATCGGATTATTCACAGGCCGCGTTCGACTCAGAAACCACAGGAGTTGTCACGTAGTTTCATGAGCAACGGTGACCCGAACATCGTCCCGGAACATCTTCAGCTACTCCCCTACGCTGGAGATCATGAGGTTCCTCCAGATCGAACTGCCCGTGTCCGACCCCGACGTCTGGGCCGACTGGTTCGCCACCACCCTGGGTCTCCGCCGCATTCAGGACGCTGCGAATGAAACTGCCGGCGTCACACTCGGCTGGTCACAGCTCCGCTTCGTGCAGGACGCGGCGACAGACGCAGAAACCGGCGAGACCGACACTGCCGACCGCGCCCACCACCTCGCCTTCGCCATCCCCACCGGCAGCATCGAACGCGCCACGTCCTGGATCGAAGAGGTCACCGGTGAGCCACTCATGGACGACGACGGCACCACCCTCATCGACCGCGGCGGCAGCTGGGCCAGCCGGTCGATCTATTTCCACGGACCCGAGGGATCCATCCTGGAACTCATCGAGCACGCCGACCGACCCGCCCCAGACTCGCCACCTGAGATCGGCCCTGACCTTCTCCTCGGCGTGGCCGAGATCGGCATTGGTACACCCGACGTAGCCGAGGCGGCAGCGGCCATCGAGACTTCCGACCGCGCCGCCGACCTCCCCTTCGGCTTCGGCGACCCGGCGCACAAGGTCATCGCCGCCTACGGCGACAGCGACGGCGCCTTCATCCTCGCCGCCGCCGACCGCCCCTGGTACCCCACGCAGGACGTCCTGCCCGTCACGTCCCGCCCCACCGTGGGAATGCGGTAGCTCAGGAGCCCGAGGATCCCGAGGACCCACCGGACCCGGTCGCCGATCCGCTGGATCCGGACGACCCCGAGCCCTCGATCGCGGACCCGACCGGACCGGACGGCAGGTCGCCCTCCCCGTCCCCGCCGATGCGCGACAGGAAGGTGTCCACGTTGCCCTGCTCGAACGCGGAGCGCTGCCAGGTGTCCCAGGTGTGCGCACCGACGGTGTCGTAGCGGAACTCGATGTTGTCCATCCCCGCCGCCACCGCGTTCGCCTGGAACTGCTTGGTGAAGATGAAGGAGCCGGCTTCATAGGGCCCGCCGTTGAAGATCGTCGCGATCGGATCGGGCCCCAGGTCACCGCCGAAGTTCGGGATACCGGTGGACGCGGTGACCAGCACCGGCATCGTCAGGTTCTTGATGTTCAGCGTCGGGTTGTCCTCGTCGACCAGCTCATCACCGTTCTCCCCGTCCCACGGACCGCGGTCGTAGTCGCTGCGGTCGGCGGTGCTGGAGTCGAAGACATAGCGCTGCACCGACGAGCCCGGGTCGTACAAGCCGCTCATCGCGTACACCGAGCTGTACAGGTCAGGGTGCTTGGATGCCAGGTTCACCGCACCGTACGCCCCGGAGCTCAACCCCGTGACACCTGTCGTCCCGCGCCCACCGTCGGGCACCTCGAAGCCGTCCTCGAGGAAGTCGGGCAGCTCCTCGGACAGGAAGGTCTCGTACTTCACCTCGTCCTGCCCCTCCCAGTCCAGCGACCAGGTGAAGCCGTCCATCGAAGGGAAGACGAAGGTGTAGTCCTCCTCGGCGACGTGGTCCAGTGCCTTCGCCCCGGTCACCCAGGTGTTCACCGAGGTGGAGTTCGCACCGTCGATGAACTGCGCGACCTTCGGGTTGTCCTCCGTCAGCGCCGGACGCACGATCACCGGCACGTCCCGGTCCATCGCGTCGGAATGCACCTGGCAACGGTAGGCGCCGGTGCTGCCGAAGTCCTCGCATTCGGACGGCACCACGTCGGGGGTGCCGTCCTGCGCCGCGGCGGTCGGCACGCCGAGTGCCGTCACTGCCGCCGCTGCCGCCGTCATGGTGGCTGTCAGGAGGTGGGACGCTGTGCTGGTGCGGCTGGCGCGGCCGCTCCGGCTGCTCATGAGGACGCTCCCGGTGCGCTCGAGACGCTGGAGCCGCTGGTGCTGCCGCCGCTCGAACCGTCCGAACCGTCCGAGGAACCGCTGGAGCCGCCGGCACCCGGGGTGTCGGAGCTGTCCATGTCATCGAAGAAGCGTTCGGCCGCCCCGCCGTCGTGCACGGCACGGATCCAGGTGTCCCAGTCGTGGGCGCCGACGAGGTCGTACTCGTAGTGGAAGTTGGACTTGCCCAGCAGCGTGGTGCGGGTCTGCATCTCGCGGGTGAAGACCATGGAGCCGAACTCGTAGGGGCCACCCTCGGTGACCACCGCGACCGGGTCGGGGCCGAGGTTGTTGACGTTCGGGATGCCGCTGGCGGCACTGACCCTCACCGGCATGTCCATGTCGCCGAGTCGCAGCGAGGGGTTGTTCTCCGCGGCGGACTCGTCGGACTCCCACGGACTGACCCCGTACTCGCTGCGCTCGGTCGCGGTGTTGTCCACCACGAAGCGCTGCAACGGCATGCCCGGGTCGTAGAGACCACTGAGAGCCCAGACGGCGTTGTAGTTCTCCGGGTTCTTCGCCGCGATGTTCATCGCACCGTAGGCCCCGGAGCTCAGTCCGGCGATACCGGTGCTGCCGCGTCCGCCGTCGGGGATGTCGAAGGTGGACTCCAGCCAGTCGGGCAGCTCCTCGGAGATGAAGGTGTCGTACTTGACCTCTTCCTCGCTGTCGAAGTCCTGGGTCCAGGTCCAGGAGTCCATCACGGGGAAGACGAAGGTCTTGTCCTCGTCGGGGAACTCGTTGTGCAACTTGATGGTGCTCAGCCAGCCGTTGGAGCCGCTGTTGTTCGCACCGTCGAGGAAGGTGGCGACATCCGGGTTGTCTTCGGTCAACGAGGGACGGACGAGGACGGCGACGTCGCGGTCCATGGCTTCGGAGTGGGCGGTGCAGCGCACGGCGTCGGTGTCGCCGATCTGCTCGCAGCCCTCCGGGGTGATGCGGGGTTCGGCGGTGGCGGACGGGACGCTGACCGTCGCGGCCAGTAGGGCGGCGCCGAGGGTGCCGGCGGCAGCTCGGGGCAGGGGCATTCGGGAGAGGGACGTCATGGTTGGATTCCTGTGAGGGGTTGGTTGAGTTGTTGAGTTGTTGAGTTGTTGAGAGGGTCGGGGATCTGGAGAGGATCCGGAGTGGAGAGTTGACCCTTCTGAGAATGAACGCCCTGCACTACGGGCCGCAACCACATCTGTCACACCAGTTTCTTTTCTCAGTTAATCTCGGATTTTCGCAGTTCACCGCCGGGCTTTTCTCCGAAAACCTCCCCATGCGCTTTAATAGGCAATACTGTATTGGTCCATGAAGCGACCGCACGCGCAATCGCGCCCCCTCACCACGATCCTCGCCTCCTCTCTCGCCGTGGCCATGGCCACCACGATCACCGTCTCCGCCGCCCCCGCCGCTCAGGGACAGGATCTGCCCCCGCTCGGCACCAACATCAACGACCCGGAGTTCGGGTCCAGCGCCCCCATCCCCGGTCTGGAACACGACACCACCACCGGGGAGCTCAGCCCGCAGACCAACGTGGTCGGTGACGTCTGGCAGGGGCTGCGTCCCATCGCCTCCCAGCAGAACGCCGCGGACGACCCGGCCTTCTACACCGCCCCTGAAGGCACCGACCTGCAGAACACTGAACCGGGCACCGTCCTGCGCGAGCGCACCATCGACCTGCACGTCGCCACGATCCCCACCGCACTGAAGGTCACCCAGATCCTCTACGCCACGACCAACGTCCGCGGTGAGATCGAAACCAACGTCACCTCCGTCATCAAGCCGCCCGGACGCGCGGACGGCAACGTCCTCTCCTACCAGTCGATCTACGACTCCTAGAACCCCGACGACAACCCCTCCCGCGCCATCGCCGGGAACATGAGCCTCGGCGGACTCATCCCCGCCGCCGAGACCGGCATCATCGCCCCCGCACTGCTCAACGGCCACACCGTCGTCTTCGCCGACACCGAGGGTGCGGACGCCAACTTCGCCGCCGGCCCCGGCTACGGCTACGCCACCCTCGACTCGCTGCGCGCCGCGCGCACCGCGGAGTCCTCCCCGGTGAAGGAGAACGACAATATCGGACTGCTCGGTTACTCCGGCGGCTCCATCGCCAGCAACTGGGCTGCGATCATGCTCAAGGAGTACGCACCCGAGCTGGAGGACAGCATCGTCGGCGTGGCCCAGGGCGGCATGCTGGTCAACCCGGTCAACAACCTGGAGTACGCCGGCGAAGGCATCCTGTGGTCCGGCGTCGTCGGCCTGGCGCTCGCCGCACTGGTCAAGGCCTACGACATCGACATCGACGAGTACCTGACCGACTACGGGCGCAAGGCCCTGGCCGACATGTCCGAGCTCTCCATCGTCGAGGCCTTCGCCCGCTACCCCGGCATGACCTGGGACCAGCTCGTGAAGCCGGAGTACCCCACTCCGCAGGACGTCCCCGCGGTCAAGGAGGTCATCGACGACATCAACATGGGCAACTGGTCCAGCCCGACGATCCCGATGGCCATCTTCCAGGGCGCCGGCGGCTTCCTCGGGGGCACCCCTGCCCACGCCGAGCACGGCCCCGGCGACGGCATCATGGTCACCCGCGACGTCCGCACCCTGGTGCGCAACTACTGCGAGGCCGGTGCACAGATCGAGTACCGCGAGTACCCCTACGCCAGCCACGTCCTCACCGGTGCGCCGTGGCTGATCGAGGGGTACCTGTGGCTGGAGGGACGCTTCGACGGCAAGCCTGCGACGAACAACTGCTCCACGGTGCCGAGCGGCAACGAGTTATAAACCCTTTACGCAATCGCAACATATATCTATACTCGGCCTCGTTGCGGACATCGGCCTCTCCACGTTGCCGCCGCAACCGAAGACAACCTACCCCTCACGGAAAGGATCCGTAACCATGCGTAACACCCGCACCCGTTTCACCCGTGCCGGCATCGCCGCAGTCGCCCTGACCCCGGCCCTGGCCTTCGCCCCGTTCGCCGCCGCTGACGGCGAGGAGGCCCCCGAGTCCTCCCTGCCGTCCAGCTCCGATCTGGCCGAGCTGATCGAGGACGCCGACCTGCCGGGCTCCGACGAGGACAAGGACGGCGAAGAGGACGAGGACGCCGCCAGCTCCATCGAGGGCTCCCTGCCCGAGGACGTCGACGGCGACGACCTCGCCTCCTCCGTCGAGGACACCGACTGGAAGACCATCGCCGAGGTCATCGCTTCCCTGGCCGGCGGCGACGTCGACATCGACACCGTCCTGAACATCATCGAGCTGTCCAGCGACGAGGACTCCAGCGTCGAGGACGTCATCGGCTCCGTCACCGGTTCCCTCGGTGGCGACGAGGACGAGGACAGCGACTCCGAGGACTCCGAGGACTCCGAGGACTCCGACGAGGCCGCTGGCAGCTCCCTGCCGGGCTCCAGCGACGAGGACGAGTCCGCCGACGAGTAATTCGTCTGCTTAGTTCTCCGGGTTCCCGAGGAGTGGTCCTCGGGTGACTCACAGGGCTCCCTCCGGGAGGCCCGACACAAGACGAGGATGTGCGGACCGTCCTCGTACAGTGCCGGATGACCCGCTGACCGCGGCTCCTTCCTTATCTGGAAGGGACACTCTCAGCGGGTCATCTGGCATTTCCGGTGAATTGACTTACATTCACCCCCATTGGAAATTTTGGGCCGAAAACGCTGTCACAGCCGGAGCATTCGTTCTACACTCAGGGCGTTGCCGGAGGATTCCGGCGGCGCAGAACTCTCCGATTTCCCTCACACACTTAAGGAATCCCCCATGCGTAGCACCCGCTCCCGTATCTCCCGCGCCGGCATCGTCGCCGTCGCCCTCACCCCCGCCATCGCCTTCGCCCCGGCCGCTTTCGCCGACGGCGAGGAGGGTAACGACACCGAGTCCTCCATCCCGGCCGAGCTGCCCGGCAGCGAGGACTCCGAGGGCTCCTCCTCCGAGGACCTCGACCTGGGTGAGCTCGCCTCCTCCCTGGCCGACGCCGACCTGGAGCGCATCGCCGGCGTTCTCGTCAGCCTCTCCTCCGGCAACGTCTCCCTGAGCACCGCCCTCGACGTCATCGACCTGGTCAACGGCGGCGACCAGACCGTCGGCGAGGTCATCAGCTCCGCTGCCGGCGTCATCGGCGCCGACGCCGGCTCCGCCGAGGACGTCCTGGGCTCCGCGGTTGCCGACGTCACCGGCTCCACCAGCGGCTCCTAATTCAGGACGCCTCTCTGACCGAGTCAGAGACATCCGGCCCCGTGCCCGCATCCACCGAGGATGCAGGCACGGGGCCGGACTCTTGTGTGTACGAGCTTCTGCCGAGCAGTCAGACCTCAGAAATGACGCCCGACATGCGACTCCTCACGCAAGGTCTTCACCATGTGCGGGTAGTGCAGCTCGAAGGCCGGACGCTCCGAGCGGATCCGCGGCATCGAGGTGAAGTTGTGCCGCGGCGGCGGGCAGGACGTCGCCCACTCCAGCGAGTTGCCGTAGCCCCACGGATCGTCGACGGTGACGATCTCGCCGTAGCGCCAGGAGCGGAAGATGTTCCACACGAAGGGCAGCACCGACAGCCCGAGAATGAACGCACCGATGGTCGACACCTGGTTCAGCACCGTGAAACCGTCCTGGTCCAGGTAGTCGGCGTAGCGACGTGGCATGCCCATGTTGCCCAGCCAGTGCTGCACCAGGAAGGTCATGTGGAAGCCGATGAAGGTCAGCCAGAAGTGGATCTTGCCCAGGCGGTCGTCGAGCATGCGTCCGGTCATCTTCGGGAACCAGAAGTAGACACCGGCGAAGGACGCGAACGCCACCGTGCCGTACAGCGTGTAGTGGAAGTGGGCGACCACGAAATAGGTGTCCGAGAGCTGGAAGTCCAGCGCCGGGGACGCCAGCATGATGCCGGTCAGACCACCGAAGAGGAAGGTGGCGAAGAAACCGATCGCGAAGACCATGGGTGTCTCGAACGTCAGGCGTCCCTTCCACATCGTCCCCAACCAGTTGAAGAACTTCATGCCCGTCGGAACGGCGATGAGGAAGGTCATGAAACTGAAGAACGGCAGCAGCACCGCACCGGTGACGAACATGTGGTGCGCCCAGACCGCCATCGACAGCGCGGCGATGGACAGGGTCGCGAACACCAGGCCGATGTAGCCGAACACCGGCTTACGGGAGAAGACCGGCAGGATCTCCGAGATCACCCCGAAGAACGGTAGCGCCAGGACGTACACCTCCGGGTGGCCGAAGAACCAGAACAGG
>DXGC01000099.1 GCA_019114135.1 Candidatus Corynebacterium avicola | reverse complement strand
ACCGATGAGCACCGGGTTGTTCTTGGTGCGGCGGGACAGCACCTGGACCACACGGCGGATCTCCTGGTCACGACCGATGACGGGGTCGATCTTGCCCTCGCGGGCTCGGGCGGTGAGGTCGGTGGAGTACTTCTCCAGTGCCTGGAACTGGCCCTCCGGCTCCTCGGTGGTGACCTTGCGGTTGCCGCGCACGGACTCGAAGGCGCCACGGACGGCCTCATAGGTGCCGCCGCGGGCGTGCAGGGCCTTGGCTGCGTCGGAGTCACCCTTGGCGATGCCGGCGAGCAGCACCTCGGTGGAGACGTAGGTGTCACCGAGTTCGTTGGCGAGCTCCTGGGCCGCGGTCAGTGCGTTGAGGGCGTCCCGGTTGAAGTTCGGGTTGGCCATGCCGGAGCCGGACGCGGTGGGGTAACCGGCGACGAGGTCGCGGGCGTCGGACAGGACGCTCTGGGGTTCCACGCCTGCGGCCTGCAGGACCGGGCGGGCGATGGAGTCCTCCTGGTCCAGGATGGCGACCAGGAGGTGGGCCGGGCGGATGTCGGGGTTGCCGTTCGCGGTGGCGGACTGCAGCGCCGCCTGCATGGCTTCCTGGGTTCGGGTGGTGGGGGTGAAACCGCTCATGCGACTGCCTTTCCTCTCAAGAATCTGGCGTTGAGTGCAATGGTATCAACTTCGGCATCAACTTCTGTGGATCTTCTTCTCTCAACGCCCCTAATGTTGAGTCTGTTCCACTCAAGTCAAAGAATATGCAGTGATTCACATCACAATTCAAGCACGTCGGGCAGACCCGGCGTCCGGAAGTAGGATCGGCACATGGCCGCAATCATCACCGGAGGCGAGGAGAACCCTCCGACGACCTGGGAATCCCACAGTCACCCCGCCCCCGAGCTGGTGTGGGTCCGTCGCGGCGCCATGACCACCTTCGCCGAAGGACGCATCTTCACCGTCCCCGAAGGACGGGGAATCTGGATCCCGGCACACACCGAGCACTCCGGGACCGTCACCGCCGGAGTCACCCTCTACGGCACCCTGTTCGCCCCCGACGCCGTCTCCGCCGGGGGTTTCACGCCACCGGGCCGCACCACTGTCGTCACCATGGACCCCGTCCTGGAGTCCCTGCTCACCTACCTCGGACGCGACACCCTCACCCCGGACGCGCGGTCCCGCGCGGAGTCAGTGGTCTTCGACGTCCTCGAACCGGTCGGCGACGAACTCGACCTCCCCATCCCCGACGACCACCGCATCGCACCGATCGTCTCCGCCCTCCTGGAGGATCCCGGGCACCAGCACGGTCTCGACAGATGGGCGCGCGAACTCGACCTCAGCGAACGCACGATCACCCGGGCGTTCCGGTCGAACACCGGAATGTCCTTCGGGACCTGGCGCCAGACCCTGCGCATCCAACGCTCGCGCGCCATGCTCAGCGAGGGACTGAGCGTCTCCGACGTGGCACAACGCTGCGGATACGCCCAGACGAGCACTTTCATCGACGTCTTCCGGCGACAGACCGGCGCGACCCCCGGTGTGCGTGTCCGGAATCCCTAACTTCCTGTCCGGAAACCGGCATTGTGGACAGTGGTGACCGTACCCTAACCTAATGGGGTCAGGTACTCGACCACGCGTTTCCAGGAGATCCGGACACCCCCATGGTGCACAACCCGCCCGCCACAGCCACGCCGCACACGCTGCGCGGTGATGCCCTGATCCTGGGCTACGGGAAGTCCGCGGAGGTCATCCACGGCGTCGACCTCGCCGTCCACCCCGGAACGGTGACGGTCCTGGTCGGGCCGAACGGTTCCGGCAAGTCAACGCTGCTGCGCTCCCTCGCCCGGCTGCACCCGGTCACCGACGGCGACATCCACCTCGACGACCGTTCCGTCTCCGCCCTCTCCCCCAAGGAGTTCGCGCGGCAGGTCACCCTGTTCTCCCAGACCCGGCCTGCCCCGGACGGACTCACCGTCCGCGACGTGGTCGGCTTCGGACGCCACCCCTACCGGCAGCGTTTCACCGGACTGTCCGCCGAGGACCACGAGCTCATCGACCACGCCCTGGACGTCACCGGCATGACCGACAAGGCAGACCGGAGCGCCGGAGAACTCTCCGGCGGTGAGGTCCAACGCGCCTGGCTGGCCGCCTGCCTCGCCCAGGACACCGGCGTCATCCTGCTCGACGAACCCACCAACCACCTCGACCTGCGCTTCCAGACCGAGATCCTCGACCTCGTCCGCGACCTCGCCGATGGGACTGCCGACGGCACCCGCGGCAGTCCCGTCGCCGTGGGCGTCGTCCTCCACGACCTCGACCACGCCCTCCGCGTCGCCGACACCCTCGTCCTGCTGCACGACGGCCGCGTGATGGCCGCCGGCGCCCCGCAGGACGTCCTGACCGCCGACAACATCGCCGAGGCCTACGGCATCGCCGTCGACGTCGGCGTCGACCCGAGGACCGGTCGGCTCCGCATCGACCCGATCGGCCGGCACCACGAACGTGGCCGCGTGGCCATTCCAGAACAGAACTCCTGAAGACCCCCCTGACGCCAAGAGAGGCACAGAGAACATGCACATCCGTACCCGCCGGCGCTCCTCCGGAACCGCCGCCACCGCCGCCACCGCCGTCTTCGCGACCGCAGCACTGACCTTGTCCGCCTGCGGCACCACCGACACCGAGAGCGACTCCGGCTCCGGCTCTGACGAGGTCCCCACCTCCAGCGCCGCCGGCTGCGACGACGACGTCGAGACCAGCACCGACCCGGTGTCCATGGAAGACGACCTGGGCCGCAGCATCGAGCTCGACAAGCCCGCCAGCCGCGTCGCCGTCCTGGAGTGGCAGCAGATCGAGGACGCGATCAGCCTCTGTGTCGATCCCGTGGCCGTCGCCTCCCCCGACGACTACAGCACCTACGTCAGCGCCGAGCAGCTGCCGGAGGACGTCGTCAACGCCGGCGAGCGCGGCGAGCCCGACCTCGACGCCATCTACGGCGCCGACCCCGACCTCATCATCGTCGAGGCCTACACCGAGGACGACGAGGTCCTCACTCAGCTCGAGGAGCGCGACGTCCCCGTGCTCGCGGTCTCCGGAGCCAACGCCGACGACCAGATCGGCACGGTGAAGAACGTGCTCTCCAAGATCGGCGAGGCCACCGGCCGTTCCGCCCGTGCCGACGAGATCAACAAGGAGTTCGACGACCACCTCGCCTCCGCCAAGGATGACCTCGCCGACACCGTCGCCAAGCTCGATGAAGAAGCCACCACCGACTTCCTGTACTTCGACGGCTGGGTCGAGTCCGGCAACCTCACGATCCGTCCGTACACCACCGGCGCGCTGATGACCCAGCTCGGCGAGGAACTCGGACTGACCTCCGCCTGGACCGACGACATCGACAACGCCTACGGCTCCGGCGGTGTGGACCCGTCCTTCGGCCTGGCCCAGACCGACATCGAGGGCCTCACCGCCGTCGGCGAGGCCAACCTCTTCTACACCGGCTCCCAGGGTGGACCCGACGACTACGTCGAAGCCCTGACATCCAACCCGATCTGGAACAACCTGCCCGCCGTGAAGGAGGGCCGCTCGCACGAGTTCCCGAACGACCTCTGGGCCGCCGGTGGCCCCCGCTCCTGCATCCAGCTCGTCGACGCCCTGGTCGACGCGGTGAAGGAACTCGACGACAACCTGTGACACACGCCGTGACCAGAACCCGCGCACGCACCGTGGCCGCGCCGGTCGTACTGATCCTGGCGCTCATCGTCGCCGTCATCCTCATCGGCGGCTGGCACCTGACGCAGGGCACCTCCGGACTGGGGTTCCCCGAGCTCTTCCGCTACGCCCTGCAGCTACCCGGCGCGCCCGAGACGGTCAACGGAGTCCCGGTCAGCGACCTGCTCTCCGGTTCACGGATCCCCCGCATCCTCGCCGGGGTCACGGTCGGCTTCGCACTCGGTGTGGCCGGACTCCTGCTGCAGTCGGTCACCCGCAACCAACTGGCCTCCCCGGACACTCTGGCGGTGTCGGCCGGCTCCTACACCTCGCTCACCGTGGTGGCGGCTTTCGGGATCTCGGTCCCGTACTGGGCCTCCGGCCTGGTCGCCTTTGCCGGCGGTCTGGCCAGCGCCGCACTGGTGCTGTCCTTGAGCGGCACCCACGGACGCGGTGCCGGTGGTGCGGGCACGTCCACCACGCGGCTCATCCTCGCCGGTTCGGCGATCGCCATGGCGCTGGACGCGGTGACCGGCATGCTGCTGATCCTGTTCAGCAAGAACACCACCGGTCTCTACGCCTGGGGTTCGGGTTCCCTGGCCCAGCTCAGCATCGACGCCTCCGCCCAGGCCGTCCCGGTCATCATCGTCGCCCTCATCTGCGCACTGCTGCTGTCACGGCGTCTGGACATCCTCTCCCACGGTGACGACGACACCGCCACCACACTGGGAATCCCGGTCCGGGCGACCCGCTCCTCGGTCATCGTGTTGGCCGTGCTGCTCACGGCTCTGTCGGTCACCGTCGCCGGCCCCCTGGCGTTCATCGGCCTGGGAGCTCCGGTACTGGCCCGGCTGATCGCCACCCGGGTCCCCGGACTGCACCTGCACGGCTTCCTGCTCCCGGTCGCCGGGCTGACCGGTGCGGTGATCGTGCTGACCTCGGATGTCCTGCTGCGCGGGATCCTCGGCGCCGAACAAGCTGCCTCGATACCCACCGGTGTGCCGACCGCCCTGCTCGGTGCGGTGCTCATCGTCGTCCTGGCGATGCGCATGCGGGACCATGGCGCCGTCCGGCAGGCCCGGGCGAACGCCGGTACCCGGCGCGGGACCTTCACCCCCGCCCAGGCCCGCCGTCGATTCCTGGTGGTCCTGTCGGTGGCCGTGGTCCTGCTGATCATCGCCGCGGTGGTGGGCTTGCTCGCGGGCAGTCTGTGGCTGAAGACCGGTGACATCGTCCTGTGGCTGCAGTCCTCCGCACCGCGGCTGGTGGAGGGGGCTCTGGACGACCGGGCACCCCGGGTCCTCGCCGCGATCCTCGCCGGAGCCGCCCTCGGTCTGGCCGGTGCCGCGGTGCAGGGGACGGTGCGCAACCCACTGGCTGAACCCAGTCTTCTCGGCATCACCGCCGGAGCCGGGGTGGGCGCGGTGATCGCCGTGACCCTGGTCCCCTCCGGCGGCCGCACCACGCTGGTCATCTTCGCCCTTATCGGCGGCCTTGCCACGTTCGCACTGGTCACTTCGCTGGCCTGGCGTGGCGGGCTGCTGCCGGACCGGTTCGTGCTCATCGGTATCGGCGTGGGCTACGGCCTGTCGTCGGTCAGCACCTTCCTGCTGCTGCGGGCGAACCCCTACGACACCCCGCGGATCTTCACCTGGTTGTCCGGCACGACCTACGGCCGCACCTTCCCGGACCTGGTACCGGTCGCGGTCGTCCTGGTGGTGGCGGTCCCCTTGCTGTTCATCCTGCGGCGGGACGTGGACCTGTTGTCGGTGGACGACGACACCCCACGCCTCCTCGGGGTCCCGGTCACCGGTGCACGACTGGCACTGCTGACCATCGCGGCGGTGCTCGCCGCGGTCAGCGTGGTGGCGGTCGGTGTGGTCGGCTTCGTCGGCCTGGTGGCCCCGCACCTCGCCCGGGCGTTGGTGGGTGCCCGCCACGACCGGGTGCTGCCGACCGCGATGGTGCTGGGCGCGCTGCTGGTGTGCGTCGCCGATGCGGTGGGACGCTCCGTCATCGCACCGTCCCAGGTGCCGGCCGGACTCATGATCGCGCTGATCGGAGCTCCCTACTTCGTGTGGCTGATGCGTCGCGTGTGAGCGCGGTGTCCAGCACCGTCGCCGCGCAGAAGACGGAGCAGGCCATGGGCGGAGGTGGAATTCACCGGGAAAACCGCGATGATGCCGAGGGTGCTGCCTCGGCGGACGACGAAACCAACCCCCGTTCCGCAGGGCACCCCGACACTGCGCAGACTCACCTCAAAGACCGACCTCCCGGCGGAAACAATGTCAGAATGTCCCTTATGACAGCTTCAGGATCCGCTCTGGACGCGTCGCTGGAGACGGCGCGGGAGAACCTCGACGCCATCCTCGACCGAGGTCGGCTCCACTATGCGGGCACCGCGCCTGCTGCCACTCCGGTCGACGAGCCGTCCGGTGCCGCTGGAACTTCCGCTGCTGCGGCGACCGTCGACCTGACGCTCGTGCGCCGCGCCGCACTGTTCGCCTCCACCGGCGTCAACCGTGACGGCACCTTCGAGGACCCCCAGACCGCCGTCCTTGCCGACCTGGGCCGTGACCTGCGCAAGTACGGCGTCGGCACCGACCACTACGCCGCCATCGGCGAGGCCGCCACCCGGGCGATCACCGAGGTCTTCGGCTGCCCCGACCCCGGCACCGACCTGACCTACCGCCATGCCGAGGAACTCGGGATCCCCGATGGCGTCACCGAGCTCCTGCAGGTCGTGGACCACGCCGTACGCATCGCGGCCCTGGGTGCCGTGGAGGACGAGGACGCAGGCATCCCGGCGACCCTGCCGGCGACCGTCCTCGAGGTCGAACGGCGAACCCCTCGGGTGACCGTGGTGCGACTGGCCGCCGACCTGTCCCGCCCGAAGGCGAACACCGGATGGCCGGGGCAGTACCTGGAGGTGCGTTCCGCCCACTCCCCCACGTCCTGGCGGAAAATGGCGTCCGCGATCCCGCCGAACCCGGACGGTTACCTGGAGTTCCATCTCTCCCACCCCGTCGGGGACGCCCCTGCGGTCAGCGCGGGCGACACCTGGGTGGTGGCGAACCCCACAGGCGCGCTGGAGGTCCCGGAAGCCGCACGGAACGTCCTGATGGTCGCCGTGGACGACGGACTTGCCGCCCTGCGCTCGTTGGTGTTGGACCTGTCGTCGAAGCAACAGCGCCCGCAGGTGCACCTGTACTGGTCCACCGGGAACCCGGAGGACCTGCATGAACAGGTCGGCCTGGAGGGGTTCGACCGCGGCTTCGACTGGTTCACCTTCTCCGTCGGCACCGCCGCCGACGCCGTGGCGGACGCATCGCTGATGGACGGAGCGTCCTACGACACCGTGCTGGTGGCCGGGACGGACACCGCCGCCACCGTGGCGGCACTGGACGGACTGCCGGGGACGCCGCGCGTGATCAGCTGATCAGCGTCATGGGGCGAGCTACTCCCCGAGCTTGCCCAACTTCAGGTCTTTGCGGTGGCCTTTGAGCACCGGCAGGCCCTTGCGGACCTTCTCCACGTGGTTCGGGTCGATGTCGACGACCAGGATCTGCGCGACATAACCGGTCTCGGCGAGGCGGGCGCCACCGGGGCTGACGATCACCGAGTGGCCGATGCCGGTCGGGCCGTCGTTCTGGCCGTACCGGTCCGGGGACCCGGGACGGGCCTGGCCGGCGGCGACGACGTAGCTGGTGGTGTCCAGGGCCCGGGCGGCGGTGAGGGTGCGCCACTGGTCGAGCTTGCCAGGGCCGTCGGTCCACGCGGTCGGCACGACCATCACCGTGGCCCCGGACTCCGCGAGGGCGTAGAAGTGCCCGGGGAAACGGATGTCGTAGCAGGTCGCCAGGCCGATGGTGACCCCGTTGACGTCGTAGGTGATACGTCGGGTACCGGGCTTGACGGTGTCGGACTCCCGGTATCCGAAGGCATCGAAGGTGTGGATCTTGTGGTAGTGGTCCGTCCCGTTCGGCCCGGTGACCAGCACGGTGTTGTGGACGCGGCGGAACTTGTTCGCTTCCCCACTGCCCTCGACCCGCTCGGTCTGCAGTTCACCCGACGGAAGCCGGTAGACGGTGTCGGCAGGGGTGAACATGCCGACCACGGCGGTGATGTCGGCCTCCCGGGCCGCCTTCTCCACGGTGGTGGCGAAGGGGCCGTCGAGAGGCTGGGCGATGACGTCGAGGCGTCCCGCATCAAAGGGGAACATGGCCGCCTCGGGGAAGACGACCAGGTCAGCACCGCTTTCAGCGGAGCCGGCGATATAGGACTTGATCTTCGCCAGGTTCTTGTCGACGTCCGGCTCGGAGTTCATCTGGATCACGGCGATGCGCATGCAATCCAGGGTACGGAAAAGCCGCCGGGCGCTGCGGTCCGACGGCGATTTCCGGGATCAGAGGCTTCCGGTGAGCGAACCGGGGACCTGGCCGGCGCCGTCCTCGGTGACGACGCTCGGTGCGTCCTGCCCCGGCTCGACGTCGACGACGTCCCCGGCACCGTTGACGGTGACCTTCGCGCTGAGCGCGGCGGGGAGGTTGATGCGGGCCCAGCCGTCGGAGGAGGCGTCCAGCGGGTAGCCGGAGTCGATCTCCGTGGCGGCGAGAACCTCACGGCGCTGTTCGTCGGTGAGGTCCGGGAAGGCGGTGACCAGGAGCTTCTCGGCGTTCTCGGGGACGCGGGCGTCCTGACCGCCTTCGCTGGTCTGGTCGAAACCGTAGGTCATGCGCGACTCGTAGGCGGTCAGGGCGGAGTCGCGGTCGGTCACCGGTTCGGTGGAGACCTCGTCGGTGAAGTCGTTGGTGTAACCGCCGGCGTCGTTGGCATCGGTGTCCTCGATGCAGTCGGCGAGGGTGTCGCCGTGGCCGTCAGCCTCGCAACGATCCTCCAGGTAACCGACCAGTTCCTCGCGGGCGGGGGTGAGGGTGGAGTCGATGTAGTCACCGTCGGCGAGCTGGGTGGCGGTGTTCACGTGGCCGCTGATCCGACCGCCGATGACGTCCAACGGGTAGTGGACGCCGAGGACGATACGGTTGTTACCGGCTTCGGAACCGCGGGTGATGATCTCCGGGGCGAGTTCCGGCAGAAGCTCGGCGAGCTGCAGGCTGATGCCGTAGGCGAAAGTGGTGTGGCCAGACGGGAAAGCCTGGTTCAGGTCGTCCAGCCCCTCCTCGCCGACGCCGGCCATGCCGTCGTACTCGGCGGTGTGCGGTTCGCCGTCGTCCGGGCGGGTGCCCTGGTCCGGGATCCGGTCGATGTCGAGCTGGGGCTCAAGACCCTTGAGGTCGTTCTCCCCGTTGCGGGAACGGTCGCCGACACCGTCCTTCTCCTTGTCGTCCTTGTCCTCGGTCTGCAGGAAGGGCCTCGGGAAGTTGAAGTCGGTCTTGGCGTCGCCGGTGCTGGCGTTGTCTTCACCGGTCTCGATTGCTGCACTGGTCTGCGGGAGCTTGCCTTCCTCCACACCTTCGAGGAAGTACTCGGAGAGCACCGGACCAAGAGAGTCACCGAGGGTCTCGGTCCAGATCATGTCGGCGTCCTCGAGGGCGCGCAGGGCCTGGTCGGGGTCGGCGGCGCCGGCGTTGTTGATCGCCTGGACGTACTCGTCGTTGTGGGCGAGAACGTCAGCACCGGCGTCGGTGACGTCACCCTTGAAGGCGGTGGAGAGAATCGACTCGTCGTCGGAGTCGTCGTACTCGGCGGCGTTCCACCAGTCGGAGAACTCGCTGAGGAGCTCGGTCCGGTCGGGACCGGGTGGGGTGTCCTCCGCGAAGGCGGGTGCCGTGGAGAGGACGGAGGCGCTCACCACAACGGTGGTGAGCACAGGGGCAATGGCCAGAGTGAGGGATCGTGTACGCATGGACCGCATCGTGGTCCCCGGCTGTGAATGTCCGGTGACCACGCGGCAGGGAGTGAATTGAACTAACCGTGAACAGTAGGTGACCTCCGAGGGGCTCTGTTGCAAAAATCGTGAAGCTTGAGCATGCTTGGCGGAGATTGGACGGACGGAACGATGACGGATTTCAAGTGGCGCCATTTCCAGGGTGATGTGATCCTGTGGGCGGTGCGCTGGTATTGTCGC
>DXGC01000098.1 GCA_019114135.1 Candidatus Corynebacterium avicola | reverse complement strand
GGCTCGGACGTCACCTTCACCATCCACACCGGCGACGCCACCAGCGCCGCCAGCACCGGCGACGCCACCAGCACCGATACCCAGGAGGCACCATGAACACCGCGACCACTGCGACCACTGCGAAAACCGTCCTGATCGCCAACCGCGGCGAAATCGCGGTGCGCATCGCCCGCGCCGCCCGTGACCTGGGGATCCGCTCGGTCGCGGTGTACTCCGAGCCCGACAACGGCGCGTTGCACACCAGCGTCGCCGACGAGGCCTACGCCCTGCCCGGTTCCACCGGCTCGCAGACCTACATGAACATTCCCGCGCTGTTGGACATCGCCGCCCGCGTCGGCGCGGACTACGTCCACCCCGGCTACGGCTTCCTGTCGGAGAACGCCGACTTCGCCCGGGCCGTGACGGAGGCCGGTCTGACCTGGATCGGCCCGACCCCGGAGTCGATCGAGACCCTGGGCGACAAGATGGCCGCCCGTCAGCTGGCCGAGTCGGTCGGCGCTCCCCTGGCCCCGGGCACCTCGGAGCCGCTGCCCTCCTGGGAGGAGGCCCACGCCTTCGCCGCCGAGCACGGGCTGCCCGTGGTCATCAAGGCGGCATTCGGTGGTGGTGGACGCGGTCTGAAGATCGTCACGAAGGACGATGGCCTCGACGCCGTCGAGGACGCCTTCCACTCCGCCGGTCGCGAGGCCGGCGAGGCCTTCGGACGCACCGAGTGCTTCGTGGAGAAGTTCCTGGAGACCCCGCGCCATGTCGAGGCCCAGGTTCTGGCGGACACCCACGGGAACGTGTCCGTGGTGGGACTGCGCGACTGCTCGACCCAACGCCGCTTCCAGAAGCTGGTCGAGGAGGCTCCGGCACCGTTCCTCACTCCTGAACAAACCGAGCAGATCACCGAGGGTGCCCGCTCGATCTGTACTGCTGCCGGATACGTCGGTGCTGGCACGGTGGAGTTCATCGTCGCAGCGGACGGCACGGTCTCCTTCCTGGAGGTCAACACCCGCGTCCAGGTCGAGCACCCGGTCACCGAGGTGACCAGCGGGGTGGACATCGTCGCCGAGCAGTTCCGCATCGCCGCCGGCGAGACGCTCAGCTGGGTGGACAATGGTGAGCCTCTGGACCCGGTGAGCCGCGGCCACGCGATCGAGTTCCGGATCAACGCCGAGGACGTGGCCAACGGTTTCGTCCCCTGCCCCGGAACAGTCACCGAGTTCCGTGTGCCCACGGGCCCGGGAATCCGGGTGGACGCCGGGGTGGTGTCCGGCTCGACGGTCCCGGGGTTCTACGACTCGATGCTGGGCAAGCTGATCGTGTGGGGCCCGACCAGGGAGATCGCACTGCGTCGGTCGGCCGCCGCACTGGACGAGTTCGTGATCTCCGGCGTGCGGACGGTGCTCCCCTTCCACCGGTCGATCGTCACCGAGCCGGCATTTACCGCCCTCGGTGGTGCTGAGGAGTTCGGCATCTACACCGACTGGGTGGACACCTGCTGGTCACCGTCCTCGACGCTCGGTGCCGCAGGCGGCGACGGTGAGGACGCTGCCGACACCGGCG
The DNA here is from genome assembly GCA_019114135.1 of Candidatus Corynebacterium avicola. Classification (GTDB taxonomy): domain Bacteria; phylum Actinomycetota; class Actinomycetes; order Mycobacteriales; family Mycobacteriaceae; genus Corynebacterium; species Corynebacterium avicola. Next base: position 4,182 of record DXGC01000098.1, on the reverse strand, counting down.
ACATCGAGGACGTCTACGCCGAGCGCACCGAGCTCACGGTCGAGATCGACGGACGGTTGCACCGCGTCGGTATCCCGGCTGGGGCATTGGGTGCGATCGGGGCGTCCGGCAACGGCGGCGCCGGAACGTCCGAATCCAACGCCGACGCGTCCGACACCAACGGCGCGGAGGTCACCGCACCGTTCGCCGGCACCGTCGTCGAATGGAAGACGGATGACGGCACACACGTCAGAAAGGGAGACACCATCGTCACGATCGAGGCCATGAAGATGGAGCGGGCGATCCCCGCTCCGGCCGACGGCGTCCTGCACATCGCCATTCCCGCCGGCGATGACGCCGCACGCGGCGCGACGCTCGGGACGGTGGAGTAGTTCCCGTGCGCGTTGTCCTCTGGTGGTCTCGCCGTCACCAACACCGAGGGGTTTGGTGAAGAGACATCGGATTCGGCATACCGTTGTTCACAGCCGTGCTTGCGTTCCGTAGTGTTCGGGAGTCTCTGCAGTACAAACATGTTGACGATAACCACGAGCACGTGTGGGACCAGTGCAAGTGGGCTTTCGACCTGGTGGTGAGCCCACACGCAGGCCCTGCGGATCTGCAGATAGCGGACAGAGCACTTATCGGCCAGGCCCGAACCTCTGGCCTTCCCGACAGTGATATAGAGGTCGCGCTCGAGGTAGTGGATCGAGCTATTGCTAAAGAGGAAATCCTTGGCGCAGCGCCGACCGGACCGTACGCAGAGCCGCAGGAAGGAGGCGGTGCACGGGGCTAAGCTCGGTAGCTTTCGGATTATCACCGTAGAGATGAAGCCGGAGGCACTCCGAAGGAGCCCCTGGAGTTAGACTGTTACGCACTCCAGCAAACAAGGCTCAGGTCGATGAGAAGAAGTGCCGCGAGGAGACCGAGGCCGCGTGAAGGCGTAAGTGCATCTTCGGTTAGACACTGCTCGGTGCGGGGAGGCGCCGAACCAAAGAGTCACCGAGTACGACGGAAGATCTTTCAACGTCGGTGCAGTATGCACACCATTGATGAATGGTAACGCAACTAAGACGAAAAGGGGCACTGACCAAGGAACGCAGGGTTATGTTCCGCCCGTCCTTCGGAGTCGCACCTTACTCGTTGCAGACCGCGACGCCATAAACGCCGAACTGGACGATTCACTGCAGACCAGCCCCGGCGTGCCGGGCCTCCCTGTTCACCGGCACCCATGACATCGGAAAGACCGTCTTTCTCAACGAGGTCGGGGAGCTCGCCCAGTCCCCTGACTGATTTGTGGTCTCCGAGGTTGCCACAGAGAGGGTGATCGGCCGGCTCACCATGGAACAACTCCCAACCTCACCTGCCTCCGACGCCAGAAACTGGGTGGGGAACCACGCCGAATCTCCGGCGTCACCCTGCCTGCCGAACTGGGCGATGTTTCGGAGCCAAAACGACCAGGTGAGATATGCCAGCAGATCGCTGCACTAACCGACGTTCTGGACGCCCACAAAACTGGTGTCCTTCTTACCATGGACGAGATCCATTCCACCGCCGCCCGTGAGGTCATCCACCAGATCTGTGTAGACATCCAGCATGTGGTCCGGGAACACGCCCCGTCGCCTTCCACCGCCCACAGTCACCCAGAAGCCGAACAGGACCTTTTCACCGACGATTTATCGACACTCCTGGCCGAGCCCGCCACTTTACGCGGGCCCTGCTGACGCTGCCCACCGTCGAGGAAGTGCTTCGCACCCCTATCGAGGACACTGGATGCCGCGTGGATCCCGACGAGCTCAGAGCGATGGCCGTAGCAAGATTAGAGTACCCATATTTCATCCAGGACATCGGGGCTAACGCGTGGCCCAGGCCCCGGACGCAGACACCATCACAGTGGACCATACGGCTCCCGGGATCGACGAGACAATCAAGGAGCCCGGGTTCGCCATCGATGAGCGGGAGAGCAACGATCTCTCCGACATGATTCAGCAGCTCCTTCTCGCGATGCAGCAAGACGCCCTGAACGCCCTAAAATCGAGCATCGCCAACATCCAGCAGGGCCTGCCTCAGAACCACAGTTGGACGTTCCACTGCAGGTCACGCCTGATCCATACCGGTGTCATAAAACCGGCCGGCCGAGGTCGGGTGCGTTACGCTCTGCCCTACCTCACGGAATTCCTCGCCGATCACGGGGTACGGCACGAGTGACCGGTACGAGTTAGCACCGTCGCCCCAGAAACTTGGGCATCCCGAACACTCGATCGAGAGTCAAAGAGACAGGGCTGTGCTCACGCTAGACTTACCTTGCGAATCAACAACTTCCCTTTTCTTACAGCGAAGGAGCCCCGATGAAGCTGCGTGAGGCAGAACGCCTGGTCAAGTCCAGGCAACGTGTCGCTGACCATGGTGAGGTATTCACCCCGTCCTGGCTGGTCGAGGACATGCTCCACCTTGTCCAGGAGGAGTCGGAACGCATCGACTCCCGCGTTCTGGAACCAGCCTGCGGATCCGGTAACTTCCTCGTTCCGGTCCTCACCAGGAAGCTCCTGACTGTTGCCGCCAAGTACGGGAAAAGCGATTTCGAGAAGCGCCACTATGCACTGTTCTCCCTGATGTGCATCTACGGAATCGAACTGCTCCCGGACAATGCTGCGGAGTGCCGGGACAACCTGGCCACCCTATTCAACGCCTTCCTCGGCGTCGATAAAAATGATGACTGGGCGCGAGCAGCAAGAACTGTACTGACTGTCAATATCATCCAAGGAGACGCACTGACCATGTCCACTTCGAAGGGCGATCCGATCGCATTCGCCGAATGGGGGTACCTAGGCAAGGGAAAGTTCCACCGCCGAGACTTCCGGTATGACAAACTCACCAAACGCTCCGACTTCGATATCGAAGGGTCTCTGTTCGCCGACATGGACGAGGACGTGTTCGGACCTCAGGCCACATACCCCACTATGACGGTGCGGGATCTGGTGGGACAGGTTGATCCTGCATGAGCACGCAACAGGCTCCTTTTGCGCTGGGCAACCACAATCCGGATGTTCTGACCTGCATCGCAAACCTCTCCAACGATGAGGTTTTCACTCCACCAGAAACTGCATCTGCGATGCTCGACCTCCTGGCCGAACGGTGGGCGGACAACAATGACGGTGCCGATATCTGGCAAGACCCGAACGTTACCTTCCTGGACCCCTTCACCAAGACTGGGGTGTTCCTGAGAGAAATCACCCGTCGACTCACCGAGGGGCTCTCTCAACAGATCCCTGATCTTAAGGAGCGGGTCGACCACATCCTTACCCGACAGGTCTACGGCATCGGCATCACCAAACTCACTTCGCTGCTCTCCCGGCGGAGCGTCTACTGCTCCAAGTACGCCGATGGCCAACATTCCATCGCATCCTCCTTTGACGCCGAAGAAGGAAACATCTGGTTCGAACGCACCGAGCACACATGGACCGGCGGGAAGAGAACGATCTCCACCGACTCCGTGACCGGCGAAGACCTTGTCACCTACACGCACCGTAAGTGCTCCTACTGCGGTGCGAATGAGGACGCCTATGGCCGCGGCGACGAACTTGAGACCCATGCCTACGCCTTCATCCATACCGACGACATCACAGCTCGCCTCGGCGAGTTGTTCGGAGATACCATGCAGTTCGACGTTATCATCGGCAACCCGCCCTATCAGCTCGGGTCTAATGGCGGGACGCGAGACGTCCCCATCTACCAACACTTCGTTGAACAGGCGAAGCGCCTTGAACCCCGCTTCCTGACGATGGTCATTCCCTCCAGGTGGATGGCTACTGGTCTGGGGTTGAACGACTTCCGACGCGCGATGCTCTGCGACACACGCATCCGTGACATTGTCGATTACCCAAATGCCGCTGAGGTCTTCTCCGATGTGGGAATCAACGGTGGCGCCTGCTACTTCCTCTGGGATCTCGACCATGATGGTGACTGCAATGTCACGAGCATCTGGAATGGCGAGCAGACGGGCCCCACCCCTCGAGAACTCAATGAGTTCGACATCCTCGTTCGCGACTCCCGTGCCCTTCCTATCCTCAGGAAAGGGTCAAGTCCCTTTGAGTGGTGTAACCGTCCCTCCCGAATCAACATGGATTCGTCGGTTACGAACGCTCTGAATTATGCCACAGCACGGTCCTCCTGACTACCCGTCATCCCAATCTCCTTCTGAAATTC
>DXGC01000097.1 GCA_019114135.1 Candidatus Corynebacterium avicola | reverse complement strand
AGGCGCGCTGGGTCGACTTCGACAACGGCTACAAGACCATGGACCTCTCCTACATGGAGTCGGTCATCTGGGCCTTCAAGCAGCTCTACGACAAGGGCCTGATCTACCAGGGCTTCCGCGTCCTGCCGTACTCCTGGGCCGAGCACACCCCGCTGTCGAACCAGGAGACCCGCCTGGACGACTCCTACAAGATGCGTCAGGACCCGACCCTGACAGTGACCTTCCCGGTCACCGGGGCACACCCGGGAACCGCCGCGGTCGACACACTGGCCGCCCACCCGGAGCTGGCCGAGGCCTCCGCTCTGGCCTGGACGACCACCCCGTGGACCCTGCCGTCCCACCTGGCCCTGGCCGTCCACCCCACGGTCACCTACGTCCTGGTCAAGGTCGCCGACGACGGCGCCGAGGCCGTCGCCGGACGCGGCGTCCTGCTCGCCAAGGACCTGCAGGGTGCCTACGCCAAGGAGCTGGGCACCGATCCCGAGGTCCTCGCCGAGTTCACCGGTGAGCAGCTCGTGGGCCTGACCTACACCCCGCCCTTCGGCTACTTCGCCGACCGTGCCGAGTTGGGGGAGAAGAGCGCCTTCCGCGTCCTCGCCGCCGACTACGTCACCACCGAGGACGGCACCGGTATCGTCCACCAGGCCCCGGCCTTCGGTGAGGACGACATGAACACCTGCAACGCCGCAGGTATCGAGACCATCGTCACCGTCGACCTGGACGGCAAGTTCACCAGCCTGGTCCCGGACTACCAGGGGCAGCTGGTCTTCGACGCCAACAAGGACATCATCCGCGACCTCAAGGCCGCCGGACGCGTCGTGCGTCACCAGACCATCGAGCACTCCTACCCGCACTCCTGGCGCTCCGGTGAGCCGCTGATCTACATGGCGCTGCCCAGCTGGTTCGTCTCGGTGTCCTCCTTCCGGGACCGGATGGTGGAGCTCAACCACGAGCAGATCGAGTGGATCCCGGAGCACATCCGCGACGGCCAGTTCGGCAAGTGGCTGGAGAACGCCCGCGACTGGAACATCTCCCGCTCGCGCTACTGGGGTTCGCCGATCCCGGTGTGGGTCTCCGACAACGACGAGTACCCCCGTACCGACGTCTACGGCTCCCTGGACGAGCTGGAGGCCGACTTCGGCGTGCGTCCGGAGTCCCTGCACCGTCCCTACATCGACGAGCTGACCCGTCCGAACCCGGACGACCCGACCGGCAGGTCCACGATGCGCCGTGTGCCTGACGTGCTGGACGTCTGGTTCGACTCCGGTTCCATGCCGTTCGCGCAGGTGCACTACCCCTTCGAGAACAAGGACTGGTTCGACTCCCATTCCCCGGCGGACTTCATCGTGGAGTACATCGGTCAGACCCGTGGCTGGTTCTACCTGCTGCACGTGCTCGGTACCGCACTGTTCGACCGTCCCGCCTTCACCAAGGTCGTCTCCCACGGCATCGTGCTGGGTGAGGACGGACTGAAGATGTCCAAGTCGAAGGGGAACTACCCGGACGTCAACGAGGTCTTCGACCGTGACGGTTCCGACGCGATGCGCTGGTTCCTCATGAGCTCGCCGATCCTGCGCGGCGGCAACCTCATCGTCACTGAGCAGGGCATCCGTGAGGGTGTGCGCCAGGCGATGCTGCCGATGTGGAACGCCTACTCCTTCCTACGTCTCTACGCGAGCACCCCGGCGAGCTTTGACACGTCCTCCACGAACGTGCTCGACCGCTACATCCTCGCGAAGCTGCACGACACCGTCGCCGCGGTCACCGAGGCGCTGGACGACACGAACATCGCCACGGCGACCGACGAGATCCGTCAGTTCTGCGACGTGCTGACCAACTGGTACGTCCGACGTTCCCGAGACCGGTTCTGGGCCGGCGACACCGGCGAGAACGGGCACCCGGAGGCCTTCAACACCCTCTACACCGTGCTGGAGACCCTGTGCCGCATCTCCGCCCCGCTGCTGCCGATGAGCACCGAGGTCATCTGGCGGGGTCTGACCGGTGACCGCTCGGTGCACCTGACCGACTGGCCGGACGCCGCCGACCTGCCGGCCGACGACGACCTGGTTGCCTCGATGGACGCGGTGCGCGGCGTGTGCTCTGCGGCGTCCTCGCTGCGCAAGGCGCACAAGCTGCGTAACCGTCTGCCGTTGCCGGGCCTGACCGTGGCACTGCCGGACTCTGCACGGCTCACCGACTTCGCCTCGATCATCCGGGACGAGGTCAACATCAAGAGCATCGACGTCACTGACGACGTCTCCTCGGTGGGACGCTTCGAGGTCGTCGTCAATGCGCGTGTCGCCGGCCCGCGTCTGGGCAAGGACGTCCAGAAGGTGATCAAGGCCGTGAAGACCGGCAACTACACCGTCGCCGAGTCCGGCGCGGTCGTCGCCGACGGTATCGAGCTGATCGACGGTGAGTACAGCCGCAAGCTGGTAGCCGTGGACCCGGACAACACCACCGAGATTCCCGGCGGTGAGGGACTGGTCGTCCTGGACACGACCGTCACGCCGGAGCTGGAGGCCGAGGGCTGGGCCGCGGACCGTGTGCGCGGCATCCAGGACGCCCGCAAGGCCTCCGGGTTCGACGTCTCCGACCGGATCGTCCTCACCCTGTCGGTCCCGGCCGAGAAGCAGGACTGGGCTGAGTCGCACAAGCAGACGATCGCTGGTGAGGTCCTCGCGACCTCTGTGGAGGTTGTGGTCGGGGAGAGCCTGACCCACGACGTCGGCGACGGGTGCTCGGCTAATGTCGCGAAGGTCTAGGTTCTTACCTTGACATGAGAGCGCCGGTCCGGGGTGTTCCGGGCCGGCGCTTCTTTTCGCCCGGAGTTATCGAACACATGGTTGACTGTTGCCTGCGGTCGGGGTATATTTGGTGAAGAACATTCAAGACGTTGTCTCATCACCAGGGGATGCAGAAATGCAGGTCGACAGAATCGTCATCCACGAACGACAGGTCGAACGGGAAGAGCCGGAGGGGCCGTTCTGGGCCACGGGTCAGGCAAAGGGGAGCAGTTTCAAGTCCCAGGCCAACATGATGGAACTCTTGACTGCCATCAGCGTGACCCCGGATGGTCAGACGGAGGTGTCCAGGCACATCCGGTCTGTCGCCCGGCAGCTGGGTGTTTCGCCGGGCAAGGCTCAGCAGTACTGCGACATCGGGATCATGTACCGCCACTTTCCTGCCATCGGTCGTCGGCTGACCTGCGGGGCCTTCTCCTTCGATCATCTTCGTGTCCTCGCTGACGCCACTGCTGGCGTGTCGGAGAGATACCGCGAACTGGTCGACGCGGCTGTGGCACAGCTGCTCGCTCCGGTCCGTGCTCGCCAGACCGTCCCAGGGGTCCGGACGCTCGCCCGGATGGTCCGGGAGACGATCGCCGACGTCGCACCCCTGGCGCGCCCCGTCGATCCGGAGGGCGAGGGGGAGATCCCTCCGCCACAGGCACAGCTGGACTTCGCCGTGGACGAGCGCAGCGACCATTCCACCACCTTCGTCGTCACCGTCCCTGTGGACGAGGGGACCGGGGTGGTGCGCATGATCGACGCCGTCGCCGACCAGTTGGGCTGCTCCCGTGCACAGGCGTTCGTCGAGCTCGTGCACGGACGGATCAACAAGGGCGGTCGGGTGAACGTGACGTTGAACTGCTACCGAAACCTGGACACCGGCACCATGCACCTGGAGAGCGCCTGGCTGAGCGAGGTCGCCACAAAGCGGTGGATATCGCGGGTGACGTCGATGTGCGTCGCCGGGCACAGCGAACACACCCGTCGGCACAACTCCGATCACCAGCGGGCCACCATCGCCGGTCGGGACGGAACCTGCCGGGCGCCCGGCTGTGATGCTCCAGCGGCGACGGCGGAGATCGACCACGTCGCCCGCTGGACCGGTGAGTTCGCCGAGGACGGGACTCCTACCGGCGGAAAGACCGCGACCTGGGCCGAACAGTCCCTGTGCACGCCGTGTCACAGTCTGAAGACCCGGGGTCTTCTGGACGTCCGACTCAATCCCGACGGGAGCACCTGCTGGACCAGCCACGACGACGGTCACCAGTACGTGGACCTGCCGACCGGGCCGCTGGCCAATGCGGTGCTCGACTTCTCCACCCGGCTCCACCGCAAGGTGGCCACCCGTGAAGAGCACAACCGGGCACGACTGGCGCACATCGCCGAGGTGGAGAAGGCATTGCAGGAGGCGGAGGTCGTGCCGTTCTAGAATGACAGGTATGACACCAGGCCAGCGGTGGGTCGTGCACCTCGACATGGACGCCTTCTTCGCCTCCGTCGAACAGCTCACCCGACCCACCCTCGCTGGTCGGCCGGTACTGGTCGGCGGAGCCTCAGGCCGCGGCGTCGTCGCCGGCGCATCCTACGAGGCGCGCGTTTACGGCGCCCACTCCGCCATGCCCATGCACCAGGCCATACGGATGTGCCGGGGGACTGCGGTGGTGGTCTCCCCACGCTTCGCCGTCTACTCCGCGGCCTCCGCCCAGGTCTTCGACCAACTGTCCCGCGGCGGCGACGTGATCGAACACCTCAGTATCGACGAAGGGTTCATTGAACCTGCCGACCTCGTCGGAGTGACCGCGGAGGAAGCCCGGACCTGGGCCCTGGACCTGCAGGAGACCATCGACAGGGAGGTCGGCCTGCCCTGCTCGATCGGGGTGGCCTCGACCAAACTCGATGCCAAGATGGCCTCCGACCTCAACAAACCCCACGGAGTCACCATCGTCAGCGTCGAGGATCGTGCCGAGATCTTCCATCCACGCCCGGTCGGTGAACTCTGGGGCATCGGCCCGGTGGCGCAGCAGAAGCTCGCCGACGTCGGGGTCGACACCATCGGCGACTTCGTCGCCATGGACGACGTGGACGTCCAAGGTCTGCTGGGCACGGTAGGGCTTCAGATCCTCGGTTATGCGCGTGGCCGGGACAGCCGACCTGTGGCTCCCCGGGCCCGGTCCAAACAGGTCTCCGCCGAACGCACCTTGCCCGTCGACGCTGCCACCACCGCCGCCGTCGACCCCGTGCTGCGGGACACCGCGACCGCGGCCCGCACCCGTCTGCTCAAGGACGGACGGGCGGCGCGGACGGTCACGGTGAAGACCCGCACCGCCGACTTCCAGGCGCACACCCGGTCAACCACCCTGTCCGCCCCGACCGACGACCTGGACGAGATCATCGCCGCCGCCCGCTCCGTGGTGCCGCGCCCAGAGGTGTCCGGGGCGGTGCGGCTGGTGGGGGTCAGTCTGTCCGGACTGACCGAGGAGCGTCAGGCCGTCCTGTTCCCGGAACCTGGCGCCGAAGCTCCCGACACTCCTGAGTCCCAGGTGACGAACGTGGTGGTGGAGAAGCCAGGGGAGGATGTACCGGTCACCGCCCACTGGCGGCCTACGCAGGACATCCAGCACGCCGAGTACGGCCACGGCTGGGTTCAGGGAACCGGTGCAGGAGTGGTCAGCGTGCGCTTCGAGACCCGCTCGACCGGACCCGGTCGTACCCGGACCTACCCCGTCGACGACCCCGAGCTCAGCCCGGGAGAACCGCTGGCCAGCCTGGAGTGATCAGCCCCGCTGCACCGCCAGCTCGCACAGCAGTTCCATCCTCGCCTGGGGGACGCTGAGCCGTCCTGCTCCCCGCACTCCGGCCCGGGCGATCGCCCGGCCACCGCCGGCACCGCCGTACACCAGCTGGACCCCACCGGCGGGCACACGGCTGGCGACCACCACCGGGATTCCGGCGTCGAGGGCCCGGCGCACCCCGTCGGCCAGACCGCCGACATTGCCCGAGCCGAAGGCGGCGACGACGATGCCGTCGGCACCGGCGTCGAGCGCGACGTCCACCAGTGACGCGTCCGCACCCTGGTAAGCGGGGACGATGTCCACTCGCAGACCCGAGAGCAGGGCTGGCACAGCGTCCTGCACCAACCGCTCGGGACGGGACGCGCCGACGGAATCGAAGGCGGCGTTCTCGGTCGTGTGGACCTTGGTCACCCCGTAGGCCGGGACGACACGCCCGCCCAAGGCCACGCCCGGGGACTCGGCGGTGGCCGCCGCGGCCACGGCGTCACGAAGATTGCGGGGACCGTCCGGGGAGGCGTCGTCGGCCGGACGCTGGGCGCCGGTGAGCACCACCGGGCCACCCAGCAGACGGTCGACGGCCATCGCCGTCTCCTCCATGGAATCGGTGCCGTGCGTCACCACGACCGGTCCCTGAACCGCATGGATCTCGGCCAGCAGGGAGTCCAGGTCCTCCAAGGTCATCGTGGAGGAGTCGAGCTGCATCACGTCGCGGGCGGAGACTTCGTCCGGGGAGACCCCGGCGTCCGACAACAGGGAGGTGATACCGCGGGTGGGGACGAGGTCACCGGAGGAGTCGGTGGTGCAGGCGATCGTTCCGCCGGTGCCGAGGACAGTCACATGAGGGCTCACGGATTACCAGGCTACAGGTCGGCAACAGGTCCGGGACCTGTAGACTCACCCGGGAAAGTACTACCCGAACGTCTCCCATCCGCGAAGGAGCATCCCCACCGTGAAGTCCACCCGCCTGTTTGCCGCCGCCGTCGCCGTGACCGCCGGGCTGTCCCTGGCCGCCTGCTCGTCCGACGACGACAGCGACTCCAACGGCTCCGGAGACAGCACCGGAACCACAGCCACGGAGAACGCCCAGGAGGTCGAGCAGCCGACCGCCGAGGAGCTCCAGGGAATCCTCGACAAGGCGGTGGACCCCGCCCTGCCGACCGAGGAGAAGGTCGACAGTGTGGAGGGCGGCGAGGAAGCCGCCGAGCTCTTCGACGTGATGACCCAGTCGAAGGAGGAGTCCGGCGCGACCTTCAGCGTCGTCGACCCGGTCCTGCCGGGCGTCACCCAGCTCGAGGCCAAGGCCACCATGGAGATGGTGCTGCCGGACAACGAGGAGCCGGTCGTCATCGACGGCGTCCAGTTCGTCAACGACAACGGCCAGTGGAAGCTGCAGCGTCAGTGGGCCTGCACCCTGGTGCAGAACGTCGCTCCGGACAAGCTGCCGGCGCTGTGCGACGACGTCGCCGCCGAGCAGGACGCACCGGCCGGGGAGGCACCCGCCGAGGGCGCTCCTGCGGAGGAGGCTCCGGCCGAGGCCCCGGCTGCCTAGTAAGCGCTAGTCGGAGTTTTCTTCGGTCGTCCCGTCAGGGGCGGGCTCCCACACCGACTTGTTGCGGGAGGTCTGGACGACCGTGACGTCCGAATCGGGCTCACCGTAGGTCACCGTGGTCGAGGTCTCGACCATGCCGGAGACCGGGACCGGCCGACGCAGGTCCACGGAGATCCGCCCACCGGAATCGCTGGAGGAGTCCACGACCTGCAGGTCGGTGCCGGCCATCTGACGCACAGAGGGGGTGCGGTCGATGTCGACGTCCAGTTCGATCCGTGAACCTTCCCGCTTCACCAGGGTGTAGGTGACGGTCTGTCGCATGGAGATCGAGTCGTCGACCTGGCTCGCCACGGTCCACTTCGCACCGGTACCGAGCTCCTCGGTGGGGAAGACCAGGGGAAGGTCGGTCATCTGGGTGAAGGACTGTTCCACGCTGGCCCGTGCCGAGTCGGTGGCGCCGTCCGGTGCGGTGTAGTTACGACTGGTCACCCGGCCGTCCTGACCGAAGGCCTGGGTCATGGTGAAGCCCTCGGCCGTGGCGATGTCGTCGTTGCGGTCGGTGTTGTCACCGGTGGGCGCACCGGCGACCACCTCGGACTCCAGTTCCTCACCGTCGGTGGTGGTGGAGAGCGTCAGCGGGATCTCCATCGTCCGCTCCTCGTAGGGGACGTCGTCCTCCTCCGTGGCGCCCTCGGTCTTCTGCTCGAGGCCACGGGTCGCGCGGAAGGTGGTCTGCTGCTCGGAGTCGTCGCTGAACCACGTGAGGGGACTCGTCGAACCCTCACCGGGGTCGACGACGTCCACCGACACACCGGCGACAGGCACGTCCGACGGGGCCTCGGCGGGCGCCTCCTCGTCGGAGGAGCAGGCGGTGAGGCCGCCGAGTCCGAGCAGGACGGCGGCGGTGGTGGCGACCACTGGGCGGGAGACCGGGCGGCGGCGGGTAGGTCGTAGGGTGAGCACGTTGGACAGGGTACCAATGGCCTAGGATGGTCGTCGTGACTGCAGCAAAAGTCCGCCCCTGGGCGCTCATCCCGTTGGCCGTGATCGTGGCACTCGACCAGCTGACCAAGTGGCTGGTCGTGGAGAACCTCGAACCGGCCACCGCGTACCCCGTCATCGGGGAGTTCGCCCGGCTCTACCTGATCCGCAACTCCGGGGCGGCCTTCTCGATGGGGGAGAACGCCACGATCATCTTCTCGGTCATCCAGATCATCGCCGTGCTGGTGTGTGTGGTGCTGGCGTTCCGGGTGCGCAACCCGTGGACGATCGCCTCGGTGGCGATGATCGGCGGCGGTGCCGCCGGCAACCTCATCGACCGGATCCTCCGCACCCCGGGGAACCTGCACGGCCACGTGGTGGACTTCGTCTCCGTCGGCGACTTCGCCATCTTCAACGTCGCCGACGCCTCGATCACCGTCGGCGTGGGCGTCTTCCTCGTGTACACGCTCTTCATCGAGCCCCGGCAGCACAGCACGCAGGAGCAGGACGCATGAGCCGCGAGAACAGGATGATGCCGGTGCCCGACGGTCTCGCCGGGATGCGGGTGGACGCCGGACTGTCCAAGCTGCTCGGCCTGTCGCGCACCGTCGTGGCCGAGCTGGCGGAGGCAGGTGACATCACCCAGGACGGACGCGGGGTCGGCAAGTCCGACCGACTGGCCGCCGGGGCATGGTTGGACGTGACCCTGCCGGAACCGCCCCGGGACCTGGCCGACGAGCCGGCGGAGATCGTCGAGGGCATGGAGATCCTCTACTCCGACGACGACGTCATCGCCGTCAACAAGCCGGTCGGCGTCGCCGCCCACCCGACGATCGGCTGGGAAGGCCCCACGGTCACCTCCGGGTTGGCCGCCGAGGGCTTCCGGATCTCCACGTCCGGGCCGCCGGAGCGTAAGGGCATCGTCCAACGCCTGGACGTCGGGACGTCAGGCGTGATGGTCGTCGCCGCCAGCGAGCGCGCGTACACCCTGCTCAAGCGGGCGTTCCGCGACCGCACCGTGGACAAGACCTACCACGCTCTGGTGCAGGGGCACCCCGACCCGACGACCGGCACCATCGACGCCCCGATCGCCCGCCACCCGGGTGCCGGCTGGAAGTTCGCCGTGCGTGACGAGGGACGTCATGCGGTGACCCACTACGAGACCATCGAGGCCTTCCAGCAGGCCACCCTGGTGAAGGTCCACCTGGAGACCGGACGGACCCACCAGATCCGCGTGCACTTCTCCGCACTGCACCACCCGTGCTGCGGTGACCCGATGTACGGCTCGGACCCGGCGCTGTCGGAGTTCCTCGGCCTGAACCGGCAGTGGCTGCACGCCGTGCACCTGGGCTTCACCCACCCCGACGGGCGGTGGATGGACATCGAGTCGCCGTACCCCGACGACCTGCAGACGGCGCTGGACCGGATCCGCGAGGTCAACTGATGCGTTCCCCGGAGAAGATCGCGCCGAACCGTCGGGTCCGACGCAAACGTGAATGGGCGGAGACCCGGCGTCCGGCGTGGGTGATGTGGCTGTCGGTGGCCTGCCTGGTCGCACTGGCCGTCGGTGTGCTCGCCCTGTCGAACTCCGAGCGCATGTCCAAGCCCCAGGCGATCAACGGCGACTCCCTGGGCCCGGAGAACGACGAGTCGGTCGTGGACTACGTCAACCGCGCCCGGGAGACCCTGGACGGGGCCGACGGCACCGACGCCTCCGACCCCCGGTGGGCGCTGGTGACCCCGATGCAGCCGGCCGGTACCGGGGCACTCACCGGGATCCTCTCCGACCAGGCGGACCTGCGGGTCTCCACGTTGCTGTCCGGCAACACGCAGTGGTCGCTGCCGGAACCTGCCTCGGGGCACCGTCGGGAGGACGTCTTCGCCGAGGCACGGGAACTGATGGCCGCCAACGCCGGTACCGGGGTCGACGATCCCGCCCTCGACGTGCTGGGGGTTCTCGTCCACGGCACCCCGGAGCAGCTGCGTTCCCTGAACGACCGGCCGGACGTGCTGACGGTGGAGGCCCTGCCGCCGGACGCGGTGTACGGACGCATCGGTCTGCGCCCGGTGTCCGCCGACCCGGCCGACCCCGACGCTCCTGCGGGTGATGAGGAACCCGCCGAATGATCTGGGGAGTCCTGGCCTACCTGATGTGGGGGTTCTTCCCCGCCTTCTTCCCGCTGCTCCGACCCGCAGAGCCTGTCGAGATCCTGGCCCACCGATTCGTGTGGACCCTCGTGTTCGTCGCCGTCATCCTGCTGTTCACCTCCGGGTTCCGGTGGATGCGGACGATCCCGGCACGACTGTGGCTGCGGATCGCCGCCGCCGCGGTGCTCATCGCCGGCAACTGGGGCCTGTACATCTACGCGGTGAACAGCGACCACGTCGCCGACGCCGCCCTCGGGTACTTCATCAATCCCCTGGTCAGTGTGGTGCTCGGGGTGCTGGTGCTCCGCGAACGGCTTCGGATGCTGCAATGGGTGTCGGTGGCGATCGCCGGGGTGGCGGTGGTGATCCTCACCGTTGCACTGGGGTCCCCGCCCGTGGTGTCGCTGGGCCTGGCGCTGTCCTTCGCCGGGTACGGGCTGCTGAAGAAGAGGGTGCCGCTCACCCCGCTGCAGTCACTGACCGCGGAGACCGCCGTACTGGCGCCGGTGGGCGTGCTCTTCCTGGCCTGGCTGCAGACCCAGGGAATGAACACGATGCTGCAGGGTGGCCACGGTGTGGGCCACGTCCTGTTGCTGATCACCGCAGGTGCGGTGACGGCCCTGCCGCTGCTGTGCTTCGCCCGCGCCGCCCATGAACTGTCACTGACCTCCCTGGGGATGCTGCAGTACCTGACCCCGGTGATGCAGATGCTGTGGGCCGTCTTCTACGTGGGCGAGGACATCGAACCGGCCCGCTGGGTCGGCTTCGCGGTGATCTGGGTGGCGTTGATCGTCTTCGTGACGGACATGCTGCTCAACAGCAGACGAACGAACAAGATGAGGAAACTGGAGAATGACGGCGCACAGTGAGACACCGCCACCGGCACCCGGCTGGTGGAACCTGCTGACCACGGTGAACCGCACAGGGCCGCGCTGGCCCGCGGCGTCCCGTGCGGCGCTCGCGGTCGCCCTCCCGGCGTTGATCGCGTACCTGGCGGGACGTGAGGACGCCATGTTGATGATCGCCGGCGGCGGCTTCACGGTGATCTTCGGGGAGGGGCTGCCCTTCCGTACCCGGTGGCGGGTCATGGCCACCGCCGGTACCCTGCTCGTCCTCGGCTCGGTGGCCGGTGGCTTCGTCGGAACGGTGGTCTGGGCACAGAACGACGGGGACCCGGGATGGTGGCTGTTGCTGATCGCCGCATTTACCACGGGTGTCGCGGGACTGGCCGGTTTCGCGCAGAACGCCTTGCGTCTGCCGCCACCGGGCACCTTCTTCATGGTGATGCTCGCCGGTGGTTCGACCATGATCGCCAAGCAGGACTGGAACCCCGTCGAGGCCGGCCTGTGGACCGCACTCGGTGCGTCCTTCGCGGTCTGCGTCGGGATGATGCCGGGCATCCTGCCGTCGCGTCGCCGGGCACCGGAGACTGCCTCGGTCGAGCGTTTCGAGACGATGGTGGCGGAGTACCGCAGCGCCACCAGCCACACGGTGGCGGAGACACACCAGGTGAAGACCCAGGCGGCCTCGACCTGGAACACCCTGCGCCATGCCGGACTGGTCACCGGTGGGGAGCAGGTGGACGACTCCTCACCGCAGCTGGTGCGCCGGTGTATGACGGCGTACCTCTCCATCACCGGGTTCCTCGAATCCACCGGGCAGGACTCCACCGGCCGACAGGCCGTGGGAACCGTGCCGCTGCTGCAGCCCAGCAACAGGTACCTGATCTACCGTTCACTCACACTGGACTCGCACGCCACCGTGACGGCGCTGAAGATCATGATCGCCTCGATCACGGCGGGCGTCATCGGCGTGGCCCTCGGCTTCGATCGACCCGACTGGGCCGTGGTCTCGGCCATGGTGATCCTGCAGTGGGGGCCGGACCGGCGTCCGGGGACGGCGCGCAGCATCCACCGGTTGATCGGCTCGGTGCTGGGCGTCCTGTTGTTCGCGGTGTTCCACCTGCTGGAGTTGGACGGTCTGTCGCTGCTCGTGGCCCTGGCCGCCTGCCAGTTCGTCGCCGAGATCTTCGTGGTCCGCTACTACGCCATGACCGTCGTGGCGGTGACCCCGCTGGCCATGATGATGGGCGGGGCACTGCAGCAACCGCTCGGCCCCGGGGTCCTGGCCCGGATCGCGGAAGTCGCGATCGCCATCGCCTGCTCCCTCGTCGTCCTGTGGTTCGTACTGCGGGGAGCGGACGCCCGACGGGCGGCGGTCCAGGTGGACAACTGCATCCAGTCGATGGGTGCGCTGCTGGGGCGGATGATGGTCACCCGGTCGCCGGAGGAGGCCCAGGTCCAGCGCCGAGACCTGCAGTACGAACTGCTGCGGGAACGACGGGACGCCCAGTCGGCGGCCTACAACGACCCGAGGCTGCGTCTCCGGGACGAGGACTGGTGGCACCGTCATCTCTCGGTGCAGCGTACCGGTTACGATCTGCTGGATTTCAGTGCGTCCGGGGCGGGGGACAGCCTCCGGGAGCTGGACGAGTTGGCGACCCGGGTGCGGTCGCTCCGGGCCGGTTAACCCAGTCCGAAGATCCGGTCGACCATGGGGTTGCGGAACATCCCCTCCGGGTCGACCTCGGCGCGGACCGCGCCGACGGTGTCCAGGTCGGGGTGGACGGCGGCCAGTCCGTCATGGTCCAGGGTGTGCAGCTTGCCCCAGTGCGGGCGTCCCTCCGCGGCGACGAGCACCGGCTCCACCACGGAGAAGAGCTCCCGGTAGTCGTCCCGGTGGTAGCGGTGCACGGCGATGTAGCAGGACTCGCGACCCTTGGCGGTGGACAGCGGGACGTCGTCGGCAGCGGCACACCGCACCTCGATGGGGAAACTGACCTGCAGTCCCGAGCCGTCGATCGCCCGGTGCACCTCGGCGAGCACCTCGGGGGCGTCGTCCAGGGGCACGGCGTACTCCATCTCGTTGAAGCGCACCCGCCGCGGGGAGATGAAGACCGAGTGGGCGGTGTCCGTGTACTCGCGCTGGGCGAGAGTGGCCGCGGCCAGCCGGTTCATCGCCGGGGTGGTGCCCGGCAGGTGGTGCATCATCCGGCACATCGCGCCGTAGGCGACGTTGCTGACCAGTTCATCGTCCACCACGGACTTCCAGCGCGGCACCGGGTTCGTCGGCTCTGTCGCTGGCAGACGGGTGTTGGTCTTGACGTGGGCGACGTCGGTGCCGGGGAACCAGTAGTACTCCAGGTGGTCCACCGCGCGGGCACGGGTGGGGAAGTCATGGTGGACGGGCTCCAGTGGCTCCGCCTTCTCCACCGCGGAGAGCAGGAAAGCCTCCACGACCGCGATGGTGATCCTGGTGATCACACCCATACTGCCGAAGGCGACGCGGCCGTAGTCGAACAACGGCTCACCGGGGCCGACGTCGTGGACGGTGCCGTCCGCGGTGACGACACGCATTGCACGGACCATGCCGGCGAAACCGGTCAGCTTGGCACCTGTGCCGTGGGTGCCGGTGGAGACCGCCCCGGCCAGGGACTGCGGGTCCACGTCACCCTGGTTCGCCAACGCCAGCCTGTGCGGGCGCAGCAGAGCGGGGACGTCCCGCAGACGGGTACCCGCCAGGAAGGTGACCTCCATGGCGTCCCGGTCGACGTTCACGAGTCCGGAGAGGTGGTCGAGGTTGACCAGGACACCGTCGGTGACCGCCACCGGGGTGAAGGAATGCCCGGCACCGACGGCCTTGACCGTCGAGCCCTGCTCGGCGGCCCGGGTCACCAGCGACACCAGTTCTGCCTCGGTGGTCGGCTGGACGACTTGCGTGGGACGGGCCGTCTGGCCGCCGGACCAGTTACGCCAGTTCGCGCCACTCATGTGAAGCTCCGTCCTTCGCCCCGGTAGGTGGGCCATTCGTCGAGGATGTCACCGTCGCTGACCACCAGGACGGTCTCGGCGAACTCGGCCTGCTCGCCGGCCTTGGCATGGCGGAACCACACGTGGTCGCTGAGTGACAGGGAGTCGGCGACCTCACCGCGCAAGGGTGTCTGGACCTCTCCGGCGCCCTCCATGGAGGTCATCGCGAGGCCACGGGGGAAGTCGATCACCGGCACCCGGTCAGCACCGGGAGGACCGGAGGCGATGCGTCCGCCCCCGGCGACGGTGACGAACCCAGGGGCGGGACGGCGGACCACCGGCAGCACGAACCACTCGGCGGACAGGGGCCGGAAGGCGGTGTAGTTGTCGAAGAGTCCGGGACCGACGACCCCCGAGCCGGCCCCGATCTCGGTGACGACCTCCTCGGCACCGGTGGTCTCGATCGACCCGGTACCGCCGCCGTTGACGAACTGCAGGTCACCCACGACGTCCTCCACGGCGGAGACGATGCGGGCACGGCGTCCGGCGAGCTCCCGGGCGGACAACGCCTTGACAGCGGTGACGGCGGGGGAGGTGTCGGTGGTGCCGGCGATCTGGCCCTCGTAGGACATGAGCCCGACCAGCTGGAAGCCGTCCCGGTCGTCGATGATCTCGGCGAGACGGCGGGCGTCCTCCACGGTGTGCACCGGGGAACGGCGTGCCCCGAGGTGGACCGGGCCGAAGGAGAATGAGGCGTCCACGTCGATGCACACACGCACGACCCCGCGCTCGGACGGCGGGGCGACCGAGTCGATGAAGTCGAGGTGCTCCACGGAGTCCACCATCACCGTGATCGCCCGGAGGTACTTCTCCTCGCAGGTGAGCCGGTGGAGGTACTCGCGGTCGGCGCTGGGGTAGGCCACCAGGATGTCGTCACAGGTGTCCTTGTCGACCAACCACAGTGCCTCGCCGAGGGAGTAGGACATCAGGCCCTCGATCCCGTCGAGGGTGAGCAGCCTGGCTATCAACGACCGGATCCGCACGGACTTCGTCGCCAAACGGATGGGGGTGCCATGGGCCCGACGGACCATGTCTGCGGCATTGGCGAGCGCACTGTCGAGGTCGAGGACGCTGAAGGGGGCGTCGAGGTGCGCGACGGCCTCGCGCACAGCTGGTCGGGGGGTGCTCATTCTTATGACGATACGTCCAAACCGGTCCGTTCGTGCGGTTGTCTCGCATATCATTCCCGGACATGACTGTGACGACCGCCCGGATGACCACCGGGACGACAACCGACTATTCAAGTCCGCTGCTGGAGAAGATCCACCGTGCCCCCGGGCACACCGGGCCGGAGGGGCCCGTCGGACGATGGGAGGGCATCGTCGGGGACGAGGAGTGGGCCTCCGAGATCCGACGGCTCAAGGAGGAACGCAATGCCGTGATCCTCGCCCACAACTACGAACTTCCCGAGATCCAGGACATCGCCGACCACACGGGGGATTCCCTGGCGCTGTCCCGCATCGCCGCGGAGACCGACGCGGACGTCATCGTCTTCTGCGGGGTGCACTTCATGGCGGAGACGGCGAAGATCCTCTCACCGGAGAAGACCGTCCTGATCCCCGACGAGGAGGCGGGATGCTCCTTGGCCGACTCCCTGAGCGAGACCGAACTGGCCGGGTGGAAGGCTGAGCACCCCGACGCCCTGGTGGTCAGCTACATCAACACCACCGCCGCGGTGAAGGGGCTCACCGACGTGTGCTGCACCAGTTCCAACGCGGTGGACGTGGTCGCCGGACTGCCGGCGGACAAGGAGATCCTCTTCGGACCCGACCAGTTCCTCGGGGCCCACGTCCAGCGACAGACCGGACGCGACAACATCCACGTGTGGGCAGGGGAGTGCCACGTCCACGCGGGTATCTCCGGACCGGAACTCGCGCGCCGGGCGGAGGACAACCCGGAGGCCGACCTGTTCATCCACCCGGAGTGCGGTTGCGCCAACTCGGCGATCTACCTGGCGGGTGAAGGCATCATCGATCCGGACCGGGTGCACATGCTCTCCACGGGGGAGATGCTCACCTCGGCGAAGACCGCTGCGGACGCCGGACGGGGAACCGTCCTCGTCGCCACGGAGGTGGGCATGCTGCACCAGCTCAAGGGAGTGGCACCGGACGTGGATTTCGCGCCGGTCAACGAGAGGGCGTCCTGCCCGTACATGAAGATGATCACCCCGGCCGCGCTGCTGCGCTGCCTGGCCCTCGGTACCGACGAGGTCGACGTCGAGCCCGATGTGGCCGAGAAGGCGAGGGCAGCGGTCGAGCGGATGATCGCCGTGGGCACCCCGGGAGGTGGCGAGTGAGCGTATCGACAACCGACTTCCCGATGACCGCCCCGTTGGGCGACCTGGCGTCCGACCCGTCGCTGTTCACCTCCCTCGCCGAGGTGGCGTTGGCGGAGGACCTCGCCACCGGGGACGCCACGACACTCGCGACCGTGTCGGCGGACCAGGACGGCCACGGGGAGCTCATCGCCCGAGAAGAGGGGATCATCTCCGGGATGGACGCCGTGGCGGCCATCCTCGAGGTCGCGTCCACCACCCCTGCCTACGCGGAGATCCTCGGGGGGACGGTCACCCTGACCGATGCGGTGGACAACGGCACGCGGGTCGCGCCGGGGGACGTGGTCGGTGTGCTCAGCGGGAGCGTCCGGGCGATGCTGCAGTTGGAGCGCACCGTGCTCAACATGCTCTCCCATGCCTCGGGCGTGGCCTCGCACACCGCCGAGTGGGTCGACGAGGTCGGCCCCGATGTCGCGGTGCGGGACTCCCGCAAG
This sequence comes from Candidatus Corynebacterium avicola, assembly GCA_019114135.1. Taxonomy (GTDB): domain Bacteria; phylum Actinomycetota; class Actinomycetes; order Mycobacteriales; family Mycobacteriaceae; genus Corynebacterium; species Corynebacterium avicola. Next base: position 15,317 of record DXGC01000097.1, on the reverse strand, counting down.
ACCCTGCCGGGACTGCGGCTGCTGCAGAAACGGGCCGTGGTGCACGGTGGCGGTGTGCCGCACCGCTACAACCTCTCCGACCAGGCGATGGTGAAGGACAACCACGTCCTCGCCGGCGGTGGAGTGGTGGACGCCTACCTGGCCGTCCGGCACATGCACCCGGACCTGTGGTGCGAGGTGGAGGTGGACACCCTCGGCCAGTTGCGTGAGGTGCTGACCCTGGAGGAGCCGCCGCAGCAGGTGCTGCTGGACAACTTCTCCGTCGAGCAGACGGAGTCGGCTGTGGCGGTGCGTGCCCAGCTGGCGCCTGAGGTGCTGCTGGAGTCCTCCGGCGGGCTGACTCTCGAGGTGGCCGGGGACTACGCGGCCGCCGGGGTGGAGTCGCTGGCGGTCGGGGCGCTGACCCACTCCGTGACGGTGATGGACATCGGGCTCGACCTTTAGTCTGGGAACGTGACGTCAGCTTTCGAGGAACGTATGTCGGTGGAATGGCTCATCATCCCGTTCGTGGTGATGATCCCGAGTCTGGTCGTGCTACTCGTCGAGCCGCATCTCCTGACGTTCCTGGTGGTGGGCGGGATTCTGGCCCTGCTGGTCTGGAGCGTCTTCGCGGCCCGGATCTCCGTGACCGTCGGGCAGGACACCGTGGACGTCGCCGGGCCGTTCTACCGCCGTGAGATTCCGGTCTCTGAGATCACCGACGTGAACGTCCGCCGCGAAGACGAGAAGGACCACAGTTGGCTCAAGTGGCCGGTCGTCGGAAAAGCGGCCACGCCACCCGGTGTCCGCATCAGTCTCGGGGGAGTGATGGGGGCGAGAATCACCACGACAACAGGGGAGACGTGGACGGTCTTCCTGTCCGGGAGAGGGCAGGCAGATGAGTGTGTTGCCGAGGTTCGCGATGCTCTCGGCTGACTCTGCCGGAAAGTTTCCCCGGTAACACAGTCTCGCGCGGTCTCGTTTGTCTGAGAGAAACAGATACACGCGATGAAGATCGAAGGTGAGCTGTAATGAGGAACCGCAGAAACCGTTATCCGGTCCTGGCCGTGGGGGCCTGCGCGGCATTGGTGCTGGGGGCGTGCGGCAACTCCGGAGAAGACAGTGAGGCGACCCCGGCCGTGACGGACACGGTCACCGACACCGTCACCGAGGTCGCCGGTGATCCGGTGGACGGTACCCAACCTGATCCGGACAATCCGGACAGTCCTGACAATCCTGGCATTCCGGAGGACCCCGGCGAGATCACCGTGCCCGGTGAGTTCGTCGAGAGCTACTACTCCCGCGAAGGGGAAGTGGTCGGGGTCGCCGGTATGACCGGGGACATCGCCCCGGAGATCATCCGTGCCCAGCCGAGCCACGACTCCGAGGAGGTCGGCCAGGTATGGCGGACCGGCTCGGTCGAGTTGGCCGGACGTGAGTGGGACAACACCACCCTGCCGGACGAAGGCTACTGGGTCGAGGTCCGGCAGGACGGCGTCCAGGGCTGGATGCCCGCCACCCACCTATTCTACTTCGGCGCGGTCACGGACGCCACCGGGGAGTGGTCACACATCCCGACGTCGGACGATCCCATCTGGAGTCTCGGGACCATGGGCCACGAGATCACCGAAGGTGACATGGGTCGTTGGGCGATCGTCACCAAGCCGGAGGACACCGGGGACGGTGCCTACCGTCTCGACATCACCGGCGTGCCCGACGACGCCCAGGCCGGTGAACGCCTGAAGGTGACCTTCGATGAGGTCGACGGTCAGTACACCATCTCCAACGTCGAGAAGACCCTGCTGTGTGCGCGTGGTCTCAGCGACGGGATGTGCCTGTAGACCGTCTCAAGCCTGTCAGTCCGCCGTGCGGTCGCGCACCCACCGGGCCATGCCCGGGGTGATGAAGTGCAGTCCGCCGGCGGCACTGCGGTAGATCGTCCCCTTCTTGATCAGCCGGTCGCGTAGGTAGGACACCGCCTGGGTGACCTCGCCCATCGCGGCGGCCACGTGGCCCCCGTTGGGCTCGTCGACGTGCTGCTGCACCGCCGCCAACGCGGAGAGGTACTCCTGCTCCCGGGTACTGGCGCCGTCCCACCGGCTGAGGAACAACTGGTCGAGGTCGGCCTCGATACGCGGCACCGCAGCGCGGGCATGATCCACCGTGACCGAGTCACCGCCGGTGGAGGCCCGCCAGGCGAAGTGGCCGGCCACCTGGATCGCGTATGGATAGCCGCCGGACTGGGCGAGCAGGAGGTCGGCGGCCTCCGTGGACATCGGACGTCCCGACTGTGCCGCCGGGCCGGTCAGCGCCTCACGGGCGTCGGAGCCGGGCAGTGATTCCAAAGGGTGCCACTCGGCGCGCTCGAGGTACGTGGGCAGGCGCTTGCCCCGCTTCTCGCGCAGCGAAGGCAGTGCGGCGATCGCTACGACGAGGGGCCAGCTCTCCGGGACGCTCTCCTGCAGGACCCCGCCCAGTTCATGCAGGTCCGCGGTCGATGCGTTCTGGAGCTCGTCGAGGGTGACGAGCAGGCCCGTGCCACGCTCGAGGGCAGCGTCCATCGTGGTTCGCAGTTGCTCGCGCAGGGTGCGTCGCGGATCGGCCGTGTCCCGTTTGATCTCGACGCCGCCGCCGACGCCGAGGATCGTCGCCTGCACCTTGGTGCCGGTGATGGTGGTGCGCGGCGCAGGGGAGGGGGCGGTGCCGTGGAAGACGTCCTCGGCGTCCTTCAGCCGGGAGACCAGGACGTCGATGAGCTGTCCCGGTGTGGCCTCGACGTGCACGGTCGGCCAGCTGTGCTGTTGCGCGGCGGCACCGGAGATCTGGCCCAGGGTGACGGTCTTGCCCACGCTGCGCGGTCCGACCAGGATCAGCGGCCGAGGCGTGCGTCCGTCGAAGGCCGCGACCTCCAGGGCCTCGCCGGCGGCGTCGAGCACCTCGGTGCGTCCGGCGAAGACCATGGGCACCTGGTTGAAACCGGGGGTGTACGGATTCGGCTGGCGTGGTGACATGCGCACACGATAGCAGGTATAGCGCAAACTATGGCGTATAGCGCGTTATAGCGGTCGATTGTGCGGTGGATTGAACCGTCCGGGGGCGACGGTAGACTGTCCTCCATGAAGAAGTCCTCCTTCGTCCACCTGCACAACCACACCGAGTACTCCATGCTCGACGGCATGGCGAAGGTGGACCTCCTGGCCGAGGAGGTCTCCCGGCAGGGGATGCCGGCGGTCGGCATGACCGACCACGGCAACATGTTCGGCTCCGACGCCTTCTACCGCGCGATGACCGATGCGGAGATCAAGCCGATCATCGGCATCGAGTGCTACATGGCGCCGGAGTCCCGCCTGATCAAGGACCGCGTCAAGTGGGGTGAGCCGGAGCAGAAGCGCGACGACGTCGCCGGCGGCGGCTACTACCTGCACCAGACGATGATGGCGGAGAACGCCACCGGCCTGCACAACCTCTTCCGCCTGTCCTCCCTGGCGTCCTACGAGGGCCAGGTCTCGAAGTACCCGCGCATGGACGCTGAGATCGTCGCCGAACACGCCGAAGGCATCATCGCCACCACCGGCTGCCCCTCCGGTGACGTGCAGACCCGCCTGCGCCTGGGGCAGTTCGACAAGGCCCTCGAGGCCGCCGCGATGTGGCAGGACATCTACGGCAAGGACAACTACTTCCTCGAGCTGATGGACCACGGCCTCGACATCGAGAAGCGTGTCCGCGACGACCTGCTGGAGATCGGCAAGCGGCTGGAACTGCCGCCGCTGGTCACCAACGACTGCCACTACGTGCTGCAGAAGCAGGCCAAGCCGCACGAGGTCATGCTCTGCGTCCAGACCGGCGCGACCATGGACGAGCCCACGCTCGACCAGGGCGGTCGCCGCTTCGCCTTCTCCGGCGACGGCTACTACATCAAGCCCGCCGGAATGCTGCGTGAGTACTGGGACCCGATCGTCCCCGACGGCTGCGACAACACCCTGTGGATCGCGGAGCGCGTCCAGGACTACGGCGAGGTGTGGGAGGAGCACACCCACGACCGCATGCCGAAGTACGACGTGCCGGAGGGACACACCCCGACCACCTGGCTGCGCCACGAGGTCAACGAGGGCCTCATCGAGCGCTTCAACGGCGGTGAGGTTCCCCAGGAGTACCTCGACCGCGCCGAGTACGAGATCGACGTCATCGACATCAAGGGCTACCCGTCCTACTTCCTCGTCGTGGCCGACCTGATCAAGTACGCCCGCTCCATCGGCATCCGCGTCGGTCCGGGCCGTGGTTCCGCCGCCGGTGCACTGGTCGCCTACGCACTGACCATCACCAACATCGACCCGATCGACCACGGGCTGATGTTCGAGCGATTCCTCAACCCGGAGCGTCCCTCCGCACCGGATATCGACATCGACTTCGACGACCGCCGCCGTGGCGAGATGATCCGCTACGCCGCGGACAACTGGGGCCAGGACAAGGTCGCCCAGGTGATCACCTTCGGCACGGTGAAGACCAAGCAGGCCCTGAAGGACGCCGCCCGCGCCCACCACGGCCAGCCCGGCTTCCAGATCGCCGACCGGATCACCAAGACCCTGCCGCCGGCGCAGGCCGCCAAGGACATCCCGCTGTCCGGCATCATGAACCCCGAGCACGAGCGGTACCAGGAGGCTGCGGAGATCCGCAGCCTCATCGAGACCGACCCGGTGGTCAAGGAGATCTACGACGACGCCCTCGGACTGGAGGGCGTTGTGCGACAGGCCGGCGTGCACGCCTGCGCGGTGATCATGGCGTCCGTCCCGCTGCTCGACCACATCCCGATGTGGAAGCGCCAGCAGGACGGTGCGATCATCACCGGCTGGCCCTACCCGGCCTGCGAGGCCATCGGCCTGTTGAAGATGGACTTTCTGGGTCTGCGCAACCTGACGGTGATCGGTGACTGCATCGAGAACATCAAGAAGAACCGGGACGAGGACCTCGACCTCGAGGCGCTGACCACCGACGACCCGGCCGCCTACGAGCTCCTGGCCCGCGGCGACACCCTGGGAATCTTCCAGCTCGACTCCGGCGGCATGCAGGAACTGCTGAAGCGCATGAAGCCGACCGGCTTCAACGACATCGTCGCCGCGCTCGCCCTGTACCGACCCGGACCGATGGGTGTCGGTGCACACTGGGACTACGCCGACCGCAAGAACGGGCGTAAGCCGATCGAGCCGATCCACCCGGAGCTCGCCGAGTCGCTGGAGGAGATCCTCGAGGAGACTTACGGTCTGATCGTGTACCAGGAGCAGATCATGAGGATCTCGCAGAAGGTCGCGAACTACACCGCAGGTCAGGCCGATGGTTTCCGTAAGGCCATGGGTAAGAAGAAGCCGGAGGTGCTGGCCAAGGAGTTCGAGACCTTCGAGGCCGGGATGAAGGAGAACGGATACTCCGACGACGCGATCAAGACCCTGTGGGACACGATCCTGCCCTTCGCCGGCTATGCGTTCAACAAGTCGCACGCCGCCGGTTACGGCCTGGTCAGCTTCTGGACCGCCTACCTCAAGGAGCACTACACCGCCGAGTACATGGCGGCCCTGCTGACCTCGGTGGCGGACAAGAAGGACAAGTCCGCGATCTACCTCGCCGACTGCCGTCACCTCGGCATCAACGTGCTGTCCCCGGACGTCAACGAGTCCGACTTCACCTTCAAGCCGGTCGGCGAAGACATCCGCTTCGGTCTGGGAGCGGTGCGCAACGTCGGTGAGGACGTCGTCGACTCCATCGTCGCGACCCGCAAGGAGAAGGACGCCTTCGACGACTTCTCCGACTACCTCGACAAGATCGACGCCACCGCCTGCAACAAGCGCGTCACCGAGTCATTGATCAAGGCCGGCGCCTTCGACTCCCTCGGGCACCCCCGCAAGGGTCTGATGCTGGTCTTCGAGGACGCGGTGGATTCGGTGACCTCGACCAAGAAGGCCGCCGCCCGAGGCCAGTTCGATCTCTTCGCCGGACTCGGCGACATGGACGGGGCGGAGGACGCCGCCGCGGCCTTCAAGGTCGACGTCCCCGACCAGCACTGGGAGCGAAAGCACGAGCTGACCCTGGAGAAGGAGATGCTGGGGCTTTACGTCTCCGGCCATCCGCTGGACGGCTTCGAGTCCTCACTGGACTCCCAGATCGACACCCCGCTGACCACGGTGCTCTCCGGTGAGCTGCCGGACAAGCGCACCATCAAGGTCGGCGGCATCATCGCCGGTGTCGACCGACGGGTCGACCGGAAGGGCAACCCCTGGGCGATCGTCACCGTGGAGGACCAGCACGGTGCGCAGATCGAGCTGCTCTGCTTCTCCCGGACCTACTCGATGGTCGCCCCGATGATCGCCGAGGACAACATCATCCTCGCACAGGCCGAGGTCAGCATCCGGGACGACCGCACCAGTCTGTTCTGCAACGACCTCAAGCTCGCCGAACTCTCCGTCGGGGCCGGCTCGGGCGCACCGTTGCGCCTGCGCATGCGGGTCGACCAGGCCACCCCGGACAACATGGACCGGCTGAAGACCGTCCTGCACAACAACAAGGGCGACTCGGACGTCTACCTCACCCTCACCGACGGTGACGACGAGCTCCAGTACATGCTGCCCTCGGCGCTGCGGGTCGCGCGTACGTCCAGCCTGATGGGTGACCTGAAGGCCTCGACCTGGGCCGGGGTGCTCGGCTAGATGCCGGACGCCCCGTACAGGCGGCCGGCGGCCGGCAGTTGGACCAGCGCCGAGACCGAGGAGAAGCGGTCGCGCTTCATCGCCTGCGCCGCCCAGGTGACCGGGGAGGACGCCACCCGGGACTTCCTCGCGTCCGTCCGTGCGTCCTATCCGGACGCCCGCCACCACTGCAGCGCCTACGTCCTGCACGTCGACGCCGCGAACCCGGTGGAGCGCTCCAGCGACGACGGGGAACCGGCCGGCACCGCCGGCCAGCCGATGCTGGAGGTGCTGCGCGGTACCGGACTGCAGGACGTCGCGGTCGTCGTCGTCCGCTACTTCGGTGGGGTCAAGCTCGGCACCGGTGGTCTGGTACGTGCGTACCAGGACGCCACCCGCGCGGTTCTGGAGGTGCTCCCGGTCGTCACCCGCGAGCCGCGGGAGCTGTGGACGGTGGACCTGGACCACGGTGTCGCCGGCAAAGTCGAGGCCGAGGTTCGGGGACGCGGCGTGGACGTGACCGCGGACTACGGGGCGAGGGTCACACTGACCCTGGCGATGCCGCCGGGGGAGGACCCCACCGCGCTGATCAGTGAACTGACCGGTGGCGGGGTCGAACCCAGCCGGGCCGGGACCAGGTGGGCGGACACCGCGCCGACCACGGGGGCGCTGCGGTAGTCTTGTCCCATGACAATGGACAACTACTCCGGAAACCCAGTCGAACGTCGTAAGGCGGAGGTCCGCAAGCGTTCCCGGTCGATCCAGATCGCCGGAGGTGTGGCGGTGGCCGGTGGTGCCCTGGCGATGCTGACCACGGCCACCGGGCTGTTCCTCACGATCGCCATCATCTCCCTCGTCGTGCTCGGCTACAACGCGGTGAAGGTGCGCGAGGTCGTCAACCACAAGGACCAGTGGTGACCCACCGATGAGCGCGAGCGTCCGGATCGACGCCTGGGTGTGGTCGGTGCGGCTGTTCAAGACACGCTCTGCGGCCGCCGCAGCCTGCAAGGCAGGCCACGTGAAGCTCAACGACGCCGCGGTGAAGCCGGCGCAGACGGTAGTCGTGGGGGACCGTGTGCGTGCCTGGGTGAACCACCGCGAGTACATCTACGAGGTCACCGACCTGGTGTCGAAGCGGGTCGGGGCCCCGCGGGCCCGGCAGTGCTACATCGACCATTCCCCGCCGCCACCGTCGAAGGAGATCCTGGCGTCGATCCCGCGACGGGACCGTGGCGCGGGGCGCCCGACGAAGAGGGAACGACGGCAGCTCGACAAGCTGCGGGGGATGGACGGAATCTAGTCTTTCTGCTTCTGGCCCATCCGCTGCCACCTGTTGCCCAGCCGTCCGGGGCGGGACTCCGGGTTGTCGCCGATGTGCACGGTGCGCCGGATGTGGTCGCGACCGTAGGTGTACAGCAGCAGGTCGTCGATGAGACGGACCTGGCCGGGCGGGTACCCGAAACTCATGGCGTCCTTCAACCCCTCGATGGCTTCCGGGGCGCAGAGCTCCTCCAGCTCGCTGATGGTGGTCACACCGTTGGCGGCAAGCATGTCGATGGCGAAACCGTAGTACTCCGCCTTCGACATGGGGTACTCCGAACCGACGACCATGGTCAGCACGCCCGGCAGGGTTGCCGCGCTCAACTCCGTGTCGCCGGTGGAGGTGCCGTGGTTGTTGGTGTTCCGGGCGATCATGTCGAACTGCTGGTCCGCGACCTCGATGAGACCGGCAGCCAGGGTGAAGGCCCGGTGGACGTCGGGGGTGAGCTCGTTGCCGGGGTTCTTGTAGCGGACGTCGTGCTCGAACTCCGCCCACGCATGCTGCAGCACCGTGCGCAGTTGCACCTCGATGAGACGTCCGTCGTACTTCTGCAACGCGGGGAGGGTGGAACCGTCGATGGCGGCGACGACATGCCGGGAGGCGTAGCCGAACAGACCCTGCGCGGCGGTCTGGGCGGACTTGTCCGTCACCGAACGGACGTCGAAGACCCCGCGCATCACACTGACGAGCAGGGGGATCTCGGAGGTGGTGAAGACCGTCACCCTTACCCCGAGCACGTCATAGGCGGAGTCGAAGTCGTTGTAGTCGGGGTTGCTCTCGTCGCGCAGTTTGCGCAGGTAGCTACCCCGGTCCTTGATCCTCACCGAGACCTGGTCGAAGTTGATGCCGGCGTCGGAGAGCTCCTCGGCGACGACCTCACGGACGTCGGCGACCACCGTGGGGTGGGCAGCCAGCCAGTTGTCGAAGTCGCGCAGGGCACTGTTGCTCATGTCACTGACTCTAGCCCGAGTCCGCGGCAGTGCCCGGCAGACATGTCCAGCGGCGGTGACAAGAGTTCGCCGTGGCCCTCCGGGGGACGGCCCGTGGAGGTGAGCAGCAGGCGCTGGTCGGTGGTGGCGAGCAGGGCGCTACCGGCATGCGGACGATAGTCGGGGAGGGTGGAGAGACTCCGGTGTGTGGGAATGGCGAGCAGAGGGTGGGCGAGCAGACCGGCAGCGGGGAAGAGCTCGTCGACGACGGCGATCTCCCGGACCCCGTCGCCGAGGTCACGGTGGCGCAGGGCGGTACCGTTTGCCGCGCTGAGATCGCCGAGGACGGCGAGCATCGCGGTCGCGGCGTCCTGCCACAACCTGCTTGCCGTGGTGGCCAGGGTGTCGAGGTCGCCGGTGGTCACCACGGTGTCCCCGTCGAGGACGGAGGCGCACAGTCCCGCACCCAGCGGGATGCTGACCGGGGACGACGGGTCGTAGGGATCGGGGATTTCGGCGATGACGCGGAGAAGAAGGCTCATACCTTCTAGAGACGCCTCAGAAGGGCGCTGAGGTTCCCTTGACTTCCTCGAGATCCGGACGGCGCGTCTTCCCGAGTGCTTTGAGGAACTCGTCGAAGGTCCACAGGGTGATCTCCTGACCCTTCTCCCTGAGCTCCCGGGCGCGCTTCTCCTTGCTGGTCACCGAGTTCCACTCGCCGATGACCAGCAGGGTTGTCTTCTTCGTGACGTTCTTGCCGACGGTTCCGCCGGCCTCGGCGATCATGTCCCACACCTCGCCCTTCTCGTAGGGGGCGAAGTCGCCGGTGACGGTGACGTTCTGACCGAAGACCGGGTTGTTGGCGTCGGCCTCGGTGTTCGGCTCCGGGATGGTGTCCGGGGTCGCGACCGCCTTCCAGTTGCCGCGCCTCGGGGCGGGCTTCTCCTCGACGGCGAAGAGGGCGTCCTGGCCGTTGTCGGACGCGCTGCTCTTCTCTGCGTCGGCCTTTGTGTCTTTCTTGGCCTCTGCGGTCGGGGCAGAAGTGGGGGCGACGGTGACCTCGTCCAACGGGTACCCGGCCTGGAGGTTGGTCAGCGACTGGTGGACCGCGGAGTACTCCTCGGCCTGGCCCGGGGCGAAGACCACGATGTTCGCTGCGCCGCGGGTCGCCGGGAAACCGCGGACGGGGCGCTCGACGGAGCCTTCCGGGGCGTCGGTGAGGCTGAACTGGATCCATCCCGGCGAGGTCGGGGTGGGGGACTGGTGGTACCAGCCCCGCAGCTGGTCGGCGGAAACCTCCAGCACCTCCGGCAGCAGGTTCTGGGCCATGGCCCCGCGGCGGACCGTGACCCCGGTGGTGGTGACCTCGACGGTGGACCCGTGGGCGGTGACGCTGTTCATGGTCCCCGATCCTAGCCGGTGGGGCCGGTCGGGATCCCACCCAGCACGAGATCCACGCCAGCCATCACCTGAGCCACCGGGCGGGGTTCCGCCCCCGCGGCGACGGCGGTCTGCAGGTCGGTGGCCGCGCCCAGCAGGTAACGGGTCAGCACCCAGCCGGCGAGTCCGGCGTCCGGAGCGTCCTGCACGGAGGCGGTGAGGCGTTTGGCGGGGTCCACGGTCGCGGTGCCGGAGGCCAGTGCGGCCGAGACGATCTCGGCGCCGTCGCGGGTCGACAGGAGGCGGTCGAGCAGGGTCGCCGCGGCGGCGTGGGCGGCGGCGCGCCAGTCGGTGTCCGGCTGTTCGTTTTCGGACGCGGTGTCGTCCTCACCGAGGATCCGGTCGCTGATGCCACCCAGGAGTTCCTGCTTGCTGGGGAAATGCCAGTAGAGCGCTCCGGGGGCGACGTCGAGGTGCCGGGCGAGCCGACGCATCGTCAGGTCGCCGAGGCCGTACTCGTCGAGGATCTCGAAGGCCGCGGTGAGGATACGTTCCCGGTTCAGATGTGCAGTGACCACGGTGATCAAGTGTACGTGCCGCTGCTAACGTGGACGGGTCACGAAACGATGTAGGGTCGTATCGTCTGAAGACCGACATGAAGGGAACGAGAAATGACTCGACGTGGAAACGCCAGGGGTGTGCGCCGTGCGATGCTGACCGCCGTGGTGGTCAGTGCACTGGGGCTCGCCGCCTGTGGGTCGGACTCCGAGGGAGACGAGGAGACCACGTCGGCATCCGCCACCTCATCGTCTGAGTCGGCTGGGTCGTCTGCACCGTCGGAGACCAGTGCCGGGAGCGAGGAGTCGCAGGACCCCTCGGCCAGCGAGTCCGCCCCGGAATCGGAGCCGGAGGCTGAGCCGGAGTCCGAGGCTCCCGAGGAGGATCCGGCGCAGGACAACCCCGACAACCCCGACAACCCTGACAACGCCGGCAACGCTGCCAACCAGGCCCAGCGGCAGGGAGCCCCCGCCTCCGGGGACGACGCCTCGCAGATCCGCGGCGTCTCCGAGGGCCTGGCAGGTGACCGCTCGTACGCCGAGTACATGCAGTACGTCTACGACACCACCTGCACCGCCGACATCGACCGCCTGGGTGGGCGCGACTCCTACCGTCAGCAGATCGAGGAGGCCCGCAAGGAGAACAAGCAGTGGAGCGAGGTTGCCGGTGAGGGCAACATCCCCACCGTGCACGGCGTCAACGACATCCAGGTCCAGGGCGACCGCGCTACCGCGAACGTCGACCGGACCATCGGCGGCAACCGTGGCTCCGAGGTCGTGACCTACGTGCGCGAGGACGGCGGCTGGAAGACCTGCGCCAACGCATGAGTTCTTCCGTCGTGAGCCAGTCGGCCAAGACCGTCACCGTCTTCCTCGCCGTCTTCGCCGCCGCCGGTGCCCTGTGGGGCCTGTGGCGTCCGGCGGTGACGGCGGTGGTCTCGGACAGCGACGGCGTGGCCGTCGACCCCTCGACCAACGGTGCGCCCTTCCAGGCCTTCGCGGTCTACGCGGTGGCGACCGGACTGCTCGGTGGGCTGCTGGGGGCCTGGGCCTTCTGGCGCACCCCGGCGCTGCGCGGCCCGGTGAGCATGCTCGCGGTCGTCGTCCTGGCCTTCGTCGGGTCGGTGGTGTTCCTGGTCTTCGGCAACTACATCGCCGACGCGATGACCGGTGAGGGCCTCGAGGGGGACGTCGCCCCGGGCGACAGCCTGGAGATCATGACGCAGATTTCCGGCGCCGTCGGCTACCTGGCGGCACCGGCGGTCGCGGCCATCACCTACTGGGCCTGCGCCCTGTTCTCCCCGGACGAGGCGTTCAGCCGGCAGTAGTCCGGTCAGTTGCCCCGCAGGTGGCGCAGCTCGTGGTAGGCCTGCCAGGCAGGACTGCCGGAGACCCCGTCCACTGCATCCTCTGAGCCGTCGGTCTCCCCTGAGACCTCCTCGGGCACCCGCAGCAGCTCACCGTGGGCCCGGTCCAGGGCGATGTCGCAGCGGGCGTCCTCGCCACGCTCCAGGTGCATCGACGCCGCGGCCACCCAGTTCAGCGCGGCACTGCTGTGGTCCTGGGCCTCGGTGAAGGACTGGGCCGCCCGGGTGGCGTACTCGAGGGCCAGGTCCTCACGACCGGCCTCCTCCCAGATCGCCGACATGTCCTCGTTCCAGTCACCGAGGTGCCAGCTGAGCATCGGCTCGTCCTGCGCCCGCTCGGCGTCCCGGAGGATCACCCGGGCGCGCTCCATCAACTCGATCGCCCGTGAGGTCGACTCGGCGTTGAGGTGCTCCCGGGCCGCCGTGCGCAGCGACTGGGAGGCCGCCAACGGACGACCCAACTCCAGGTAGAGCGCACAGCTGCGTTCCAGCAGGGCGGCGGTGCCGACATGGTCGCCGGCGGAGGACGCCGCGACCGAGGCCATGGTCAGACATGCCAACGTCCGCTCGGCGTCGGGGGTGAGCAAGGACCAGTCCGCGGTGGCCTCGGCCAACTGACGGGCCTCGTCGAGGTTGCCGATCCCGAGCGCGGCCCGCGCCTTCACCGCCTGCAGGTTCAACATGGCGGGGGACACCGGTGCTCCCGCCGCGGCCTCCGCATAACGGCAGGCCAGTTCGTAGGACGCCTCGTAGTCGCCGTCGGCGTTGAGCAGCTGGCACGCCTGCTCCGCACGGTGGGCGCCCTCCAGCGGTGCGCCGAGCTCCAGCGCGATCTCCGCGCAGGTGCGCCAGTGTTCCAGCACCGAGTCATTGTCCTCGGCGGTCAACGCGAAGTAGCCCAGCAGGTCGTGGGCCTCGTAGCGGGTGGTCGGGGAGTCCGCCTCGAGCAGGGGGACGACGAGCTCCGAGGCCGCGGCGATGTCACCGTCGGCGTGGAGCTGCTGGGCCTGGGTCAGCAGCCGGTCATTGGCCGCCGAGCGGGAGGACGGACCGGTGAACTGTGACGCCAGCTCGCGGAAGGTCTCCCGCAGCGGGGACTCCAGGGAGGTCGCGCAGGTCAGTCCACCCATAGCCGCCAGCGACAGGCACACGGACTCGTGGCGGCCGTGCTGTTCAGGGGAGAAGTCGAGCAGGGCGTCCCGCAGATCGGCGAGCAGCGCCTCCGACGGAGGCAGCGTCTCCAACGGGGCGTTGTCGGACTCGACGACCATCGCCACCAGGCACAACGCCGAGGAGGCCAGCACGGCCGAGGCATGGTCACCGTTCTCGGTGGCACGGGTCCGCCAGGTGTGGACCGACTCGGCGGACTCGGCGTGCAGCTCAAGCCGGTCAGCCACCGCGGCACGGAGGACGTGGAACTCGGTGACCAGGTGGGCGGGGGAGTCCGGTGTCTCGTCCACCCAGTGGCGCGTCCCGAACTCACTGGTCAGTCGCCATGCCGTGGCGTGGTCGCCGGCCGTGGCAGCATCGACCGACGCCTGCAACAGCTCAACGAGAGACATCTGTGGTGCCACGGGAGACCCTCCGTCCTTTCTTCCGTCGTCTACTGGCTAGAATCACATAACGATACCCGACGACCACTGGAGAAGATCACCCGCCATGCTCTCGCGCCTGGACCTGAGGGGACGCACCCTCACGACCGCCGAACTCCGCCGTATCCTTCCTCGTGGAGGAACGGACATCGACCATGTCCTCGGGGCGGTCACCCCGGTGGTCGAGGCCGTCCGTGAGCGTGGCGCCGAGGCGGCCCTGGAGTACGGGGAGAACTTCGACAAGGTGCGCCCGGACTCCGTCCGCGTGCCCGCCGAGGTCATCGAGGCCGCCCGCCGCGACCTGGACCCGAAGATCACCGAGGCACTGAGCGACGCCATCACCCGGGTGCGTACCTTCCACGCCACCCAGGTGCCGGAGGACGCGGCCGTCCAGGTCGCCCCCGGCGGCACCGTGTCCGAGCGGTGGATCCCGGTGAACCGCGTGGGACTCTACGTGCCCGGCGGCAAGGCCGTCTACCCGTCCTCGGTCATCATGAACGTCGTGCCCGCCCAGGAGGCCGGTGTCGGCTCCCTGGTGGTCAGCTCCCCGCCGCAGGCCGACTTCGGTGGCTGGCCGCACCCGACCATCCTCGCCGCCTGCTCCCTGCTCGGCGTCGACGAGGTCTGGGCCGTCGGCGGCGCCCAGGCGGTGGCCCTGATGGCCTACGGTGATGACTCACTCGAGCCGGTCGACATGATCACCGGCCCGGGGAACATCTTCGTCACCGCCGCGAAGCGACTCTGCCGCTCCGTGGTCGGCATCGACTCCGAGGCAGGCCCCACCGAGATCGCCGTCCTCGCCGACGACTCCGCCGATCCGGTGGCCGTGGCCTACGACCTGATCAGCCAGGCAGAACACGACCCGATGGCCGCCTCGGTGCTGATCACCGACTCCGCCGAGTTCGCCGACACCGTCGACCGTGAGGTGGCCGAGCGCTACCAGGTGACCATGAACTCCGACCGGGTGGCCGAGGCTCTCACCGGCGAGCAGTCCGCGATCATCGTCACCGACGACATCGACGGCTGCGTCCGCGTCGCCGACGCCTACGCCGCCGAGCACCTCGAGGTGCAGACCTCCGACTCCGCCGCCGTGGCCGCGCGTATCACCAACGCCGGTGCGATCTTCGTCGGCCACTACTCGCCGGTGCCGCTGGGCGACTACGCCGCCGGTTCCAACCACGTGCTGCCGACCTCCGGCACCGCACGGCACTCCTCGGGACTGTCGACCCACACCTTCCTCAAGCACGTCGACGTCATCGACTACGACCGCACCGCCCTGAAGGACGTCGCCGACACGGTGACCGCCCTGGCCGACGCCGAGCAGCTGCCCGCCCACGGTGAGGCAGTGAAGGCACGATTCGAGAACGGAGAACAGCGATGACTGACCTGTCCGACCTGCCACTGCGTCCTGAACTGCAGGGCAAGTCCGCCTACGGTGCGCCGCAGCTCACCGTCACCAACCAGCTGAACACCAACGAGAACCCCTACCCGCCGAGCGAGGGACTCGTCGAGGACCTC
>DXGC01000096.1 GCA_019114135.1 Candidatus Corynebacterium avicola | reverse complement strand
CTCGACCTGCTCGGCAGTCTCCGGACGCAGGTCGGTGGCCTTGACCACCGCACCCATGGAGTTGGCGGTACCGATCGCGGCCAGACCGGCGACACCGGTTCCGATCACGTAGACGGTGGCCGGCGGCACCTTACCGGCGGCGGTGACCTGTCCGGTGAACAGGCGGCCGAAGGTGTTGGCGGCCTCGATGACCGCACGGTAACCGGCGACGTTGGCCTGGGAGCTCAGCACGTCCATGGACTGTGCACGGCTGATGCGCGGCACGGTGTCCATCGCGACGGCGGTGACATTGCTGCCGGCGAACTCCTGGATCAGGTCGTCGTTACGGGCCGGGGCCAGGCGGGCCACCAGGGTCGCGCCGGACTTCAGGGCAGCGCGCTGCTCGGGGGACGGGGTGTCGAGTGTGGTCACGATGTCGGAGGACCAGACGTCCTCGCCGACGATCGTGGCCCCCGCGGCCTCGTACTGGCTGTCGGGGAAGTTCGCCTGGTCACCTGCGCCGGACTGCACGGCTACGTCGTAGCCGAGCTTGATCAGCTTGCCGACAGTGTCGGGCGTGGCAGAGACCAGGGTTTGCGGTTCCCGGGGGATACCTATGAGCAACTTCTTCGGCTCCTCTGGTGCGTGGTCGACAGGTCCGGTGTGCCGGGCGCACGCGCTCCGTATCGGTGTTCGGAGGTGGCGTACGCCGCCGGACGTCGAGCTAAGTGAGTGAAATCACGTCGGTTAACGTCCGGTTCATTATGCACAAAACGGTGCCCCCACAACAGCCGTTTCGGGAACTTTTTTATAACTTTCCTTCGTTCCGCGTGCTCGCCGCCGAGGACCACACCAGTGGGACACCCCCATCCACCCCCGAACCGCACATTCATACGTTCACCGGACGAACATCTTCGCATGTCACAAGGATTGCACTACCCCCGTCGCATTGCCCGGAGAAACTCTCCGGGGTGCAGCGAAGAAATCTCCCCGCAATATACCCGCATTATCCGTGCAATGTTCCCCCTGCCCCGCCGCAGTCGCCGGCCCCGACCGCCGGCGACTGCGGTGGGACGTACTACCCCAGCTTCGCGGCGATGATCTGGTTGACCTGCCCCGGGTCAGCCTTGCCCTGGGTCGCCTTCATCACCTGGCCGACGATCGCACCGGTGACCTTCTTGTTGCCGGCCTTGTACTTCTCGACGATGTCGGGGTTGGCCGCCAGGGCGTCCTCCACGGCCTTCTCGATGGCTCCGTCGTCCCGGACGACCTCCAGGTCGCGGGCGGCGACGACCTCGGAGACCGTGCCCTCCCCTGCCAGGACGCCGTCGACGGCCTTGCGGGCGAGCTTGTTGGTCAGCTTGCCTTCCTTGATCAGGCCGGCGACCTCGGCGACCTGTGCCGGGGTGATGGGCAGACCCTCCAGGTCGGTGTCGGCCTCGTTGGCCTTCTGTGCCAGGTAGGCGACCCACCAGCTGCGGGCCTCGGCCGGGGCGGCACCGGCCTCGACGGTGGAGATGATCAGGTCCAGCGCACCGGCGTTGACCAGGTCGCGCATCTCCTCGTCCTTGAGTCCCCACTCCTCCTGGATGCGGGCGCGACGGATCCACGGCATCTCCGGGAGGGTCTGACGGATCTCCTCGACCCACTCCTCGGGGGCGAGAACCGGCGGCAGGTCCGGGTCGTTGAAGTAACGGTAGTCCGCCATCGTCTCCTTGACGCGACCACGGGAGGTGGTGCCGTCCGCCTCCTGGTAGTGGCGGGTCTCCTGGATGATCTCCACATCGTTGACGATGCAGGCCGCCTGGCGCTGCATCTCGAAGCGCACGGCCTGCTCGACAGACTTCAGGGAGTTGATGTTCTTGGTCTCGGTACGGGTGCCGTACTCGGTGGTGCCGACGGCACGCAGCGAGAGGTTGGAGTCGACACGCATCGAGCCCTGGTCCATGCGGGCATCCGAGACCTCGAGTGCCTTGACCAGATCACGCAGCGCGGTGACGTAGGCGCGGGCGATCTCCGGGGCTCGCTCACCGGCGCCCTCGATGGGCTTGGTGACGATCTCGATCAGGGGGATGCCGGCACGGTTGCAGTCCACCAGGGATGCCGTCGCGCCGTGGATGCGTCCGGTCGCGCCACCGAGGTGGGTGAGCTTGCCGGTGTCCTCCTCCATGTGGGCACGCTCGATCTCGATGCGCCACTCGGTGCCGTCGTCCAGGACGATGTCGAGGTAGCCGTCGTGGGCGATGGGCTCGTCGTACTGGGAGATCTGGTAGTTCTTCGGCTGGTCCGGGTAGAAGTAGTTCTTCCGGGCGAAGCGGGAGTACGGGGCGATCTCGCAGTTCAGGGCCAGGCCGATCTTGATGGCCCACTCCACGCCCTGGCGGTTGACGACCGGAAGGGCGCCGGGAAGCCCCAGGCTGCAGGGGTCGACGTTGGTGTTCGGGTCGTCGCCGAATTCTGCGGAGGACGCGGAGAACATCTTGGTCCGCGTCGCCAGCTCGACGTGGACCTCCATACCCATCACGGGGTCGAAGCGCTCCAGCACCTCGTCGTAGTCCATCACATCATCGGAGTAATCGTTCACCACGGCAGTCATGGTGCCCCAGTCTAGTTCACGTCCGGGGAACTGTCGGCAGCAGTCTCCGGTGCGGTGCCACCCACTGCGTTCGCGGTCCCGTTGCGGCGTCCGTCGATGGCCCGGCACAGTGCGGCGAACACGGCGCCGGAGAGGTTGTGCCACACCGAGAAGATGGCTCCGGGCAGCGCGGACATCGGCTCCATGTGCTGGGCGGCCAGACCGGCCGCCAGCCCGGAGTTCTGCATACCGACCTCGATGGCCATGGTGCGACGGGTCGGCACAGGCTGGCCGGTGATTTTTCCTGCACCGTAACCGAGGGCGAGGCCCAGGACGTTGTGCAGCACGACGGCGACGAGGACGAGCAGCCCCGCGTCCAGCAGGTTGTCCCGGTTGCCGGAGACGACGATGGCGACGACGACGGCGATGGCGATCACCGAGATCCACGGCAGTACCGGCAGCAGGGCGTTGACGATGCCCGGCAGCAGCAGTCGCAGGACCAGACCCGCGATGACGGGGACCAGGACGACCTTGACGATGTCGAGCGCCATGGCCCCTCCATCGAGTGGCATGTACTCCCCTGCCAGCCAGTGGGTCAGCAATGGGGTGAGCAGCGGCGCCAGCAAGGTGGAGACCGAGGTCATGGCGACCGACAGGGCCAGGTCACCACGGGCGAGATAGGACACCACGTTGGACGCGGTGCCGCCCGGGGCACAGCCGACCAGGATCACGCCGGCGGCGATGGCCGAGGGCAGGCCCAGGACCCAGACGACGAACAGTGCGGTCAGCGGCATGATCACGAACTGTGCGATCACACCGATCACCACCGGCAGGGGACGCTTGACGACCAGGGCGAAGTCATTGGGCTTCAGGGTCAGTCCCATGCCGAACATGATCAGGCCCAGCAGCCAGTTGACCCAGTCGGACGTCACCGAGGAAAGGTCGTCGCCGCCGAGGAAACCGATGATTCCGCCGATGATCACCAGGATCGGGAATCCGAGGGTGGCGACGTAGGCGCTGCGGTCCTGGGCGGGCGTCTCGGCGGTCGGCGTGGCCGATGACGACGGGTCTGCTGGAGAGGACGGGGAAGTAGACACGGTATGAAGCTGCCTTTCACGGCGACAGCGGTCACATGATGTGGCCTGAGGTACATGGCTTACGCGGTGAGGTACACCTTACAATCCCGCACAACCCCTCCGGGACACCTCCCCCGACACCGACGATGCGGTGGACGACGACAGGATCCGAGAAAAACACTTGACACAGCAAAACGTCGTGCCCTACAGTTAACTCACACGTTAATTAAGGAGTTGGTTACATGGAGTCAGAGGAGCGACTGTCCCTGCTGTTCTCCGCGCTCGCCGATCCGACCCGCCGGGCAATCCTCGCCCGCCTGTCACGCGGACCGTCCAGCGTCGGCGAACTCGCCGAACCGTTCGAGATGAGCGCACCGGCAATCTCCCGGCACCTCAAGGTGCTCGAGAAGGCAGGCCTGATCAGCCGCACCACGAAGGCGCAGTGGCGCACGATCAACATGGAGACCGCCCCCCTGGACGAGGTCGCCGAATGGATCGATAAGCAGAAGCGCGAATGGAACCTGCGCTTCGACGCCCTGGCCACCCATCTCGAGACGATGAAGCAGGAACACCACACCGATCACCACGATCACCACCAGTAAGGAGAAGAACGATGACCACCCCCGAGTTCACCATCAACCGCACCTTCAACGCACCCCGCGACCTGGTCTGGAAGGCCTGGACCGAGAAGGACGAGCTCGCCCGCTGGTTCCACCCGATGGGCGTCACCGCCGAGTCCGTGTCGGTCGACCTCAAGGTCGGCGGCCGCTACCGCTACACCATGGTCAACGAGACCACCGGTGAGGAGTACCCCACCGGCGGCGAGTACCTGGAGATCGACCCCGTCGAGAAGCTCGTCTTCACCTGGGGCCAGCCCGACGACCCGGTCGAAGGCACCCCGGTGATCACCCTGAACCTCGCCGAGAACGGCGACTCCACGGAGATGAGCTTCCACCTCAGCGGCATCGCCGGCCAGCCCGGGGACGGCAACGTCTACGACGGGTGGGACGAGGCGCTCACCAACCTGGAGAACGCCCTGGCGAGCGCCTGACCCCTCAGCCGAACAGCGCCGCTGCGGACTCGTAGCGGTGCTGCGGCACGACCTTCAGGTTTCCGACCGCCTCCTCGAAGGAGACCAGCTCGATGTTCTCCCCGTGCAGGGCAACCACCTTGCCGGTGTCACCCCGCAGCGCCGCCTTGGCGGCGTGCACCGCATAGCGGGTGGCCAGCACCCGGTCGAAGGCGGTCGGGGTACCGCCGCGCTGGATGTGGCCGAGCACCGTCGAGCGCACGTCGGTGTCCAGACGGTTCTCGATCTCGTGGGCGATCTTCGCGCCGATGTCGTCGAACTTCTCGTGGCCGAACTGGTCGATCGCCCGCTCCCCGATCTCCATCGTCCCCTCGGCCGGGAGCGCGCCCTCGGCGACGACGATGATCCCGTACTTCTCCCCCAGCTGGAAACGTCGCGCCATCCGACGGCATACGTCGTCGATGTCGAAGGGGACCTCCGGGATGAGGATCTCGTGGGCACCGCCGCCCATGCCGGCGTGCAGCGCGATCCAGCCGACGTGGCGCCCCATGACCTGGACGATCATCACCCGGTTGTGGGACTCCGCGGTGGTGTGCAGCCGGTCGATGGCGTCGGTGGCCACCGCGACCGCGGTGTCGAAACCGAAGGTGTAGTCGGTGGCGTTGACGTCGTTGTCGATGGTCTTCGGCACGCCGACGACGGGAAGGCCATTGTCGTGGAGCCACTTCGCACCCTTGAGCGTTCCCTCGCCGCCGATTGCGATGAGGACGTCGATCCCGGCCTCGGAGAGGTTCTCCTTGATCCGGTCCAGCGATGCCTTGAATTTGTCGGTCTTCAGCCGTCCGGTGCCGAGGATGGTTCCACCGCGGATGAGGATGCGGTCGATGTTCTCGTCGTCGTAGAGCTGGACGCGACGGTCCTCGACCAGTCCCTGCCAGCCGTCCTCGTAGCCGACGACCGTCGCTCCACGGACGGCGGCGGTCCGCACGACTCCCCGGATCACGGCATTGAGTCCGGGGCAGTCCCCGCCACTGGTCAAGATCGCGATACGCATGACCCCGATCCTAGACGGCCTCAGGCGGCGGCGCTCTGCTCAGGTGTGGCGTGGAGGTTGTTCCGCGACATCAGCGAGGCGACCACACCGACGAGCATCATGGCCGCCGGGGCCAGCACGGCGATACCGAAAGCGGTACCCGGGTCCGCGCCGTCCTGACCGAGACGCCACTGCATGATGGCCCCCACCAGTGCCACACCCACGACAGAGCCGAGCTGACGGGTCTGGTTGTAGACGCCGGAGCCCGCACCCATCTGGTGGAAGGAGAGGTCACGCATGGTCGAGGCGGAGTTCGGTGCCCAGACGAAGGAGTTGCCGATGCCGAGGCCGACCAGGGGGATGATCGTCCAGTAGTGGTGGACGCCGGTGGCCATGACCACCGTCATCCCCACGATGGAGACCCCCATCATGGCGAAGCCGAAGGCACCCAGGCCTCGGGAGCTGTACTTGTCGGTCATCCGGCCGACCACCGGTGACAGCACCAGCGAGGTCACCGCCTGCGGGGCGAGCATCAGGCCGGCGCCGAGGGCGTCGAGCCCGTGGACCTGCTGGTAGTAGAGGGTGAACGGCAGCGGAACACTGGCCACGGTGAACCCCATGCCGACGATGCCGATGTTGCCCAGTGAGAAGTTCCGGACGCTGAACAGGCTCAGCGGCATCAACGGGTCACGCCCCTGCTGCTCGGCGACCACCTGCTGGCGGACGAACCAGGCGAACAGCGCCAGCGACACCGCCATCATCACCCAGATCCACCAGGCCCAGTGCGCGCTCTCGCCCTGCTGCAGGGCGAACACCAGAAGGAACACGGCCCCGACAGACAACAGGATCGACAGGGGGTCGATCCGGCGTGCCGACGGCGGGAACCTCGGGACCCACGTCATCACCAGTACGATGGAGACCACACCGATCGGGATGTTGATGAAGAAGACCCACTCCCAGCCGAAGGTGCTGGTGATCACGCCGCCGAGGATCGGGCCCAGCAGGGTGGACAGTCCGGCGGTCGCGCCCCAGACGCCCAGGGCCGAACCACGCTTGGCCCGCGGGAAGATGCGGTTGATCACCGCCATCGTCTGCGGGGTCAGCATCGCCGCGCCGAGGCCCTGGACCGCACGGGCCGCGATGAGCTCGGTCATGCTGCCGGCCAGTCCGCACCACAGCGAGGACAGGGTGAAGACGGCCATGCCGACGCAGTAGACGTTCTTCGGGCCGAAGCGGTCACCGAGGCGCCCGGTCACCAGCAGCGGGACGGCGAAGGTGAGCAGGTAGGCCGAGGTCACCCACACGACCTCGTTGTAGGTGGCGTCCAACTGCCGTTGGAACTCCGGGGAGGCGACCGCCACGATCGTCTGGTCGAGCAGGATCATGAAGAACCCTGTACACAGGGCGAAGAGTGCCGGCCACGCCCGGTTCGCCGGCAGTGGCATCTGCGGGTAGCGGGAGTTCGTGGTCTCGGCCGATGTGTCAGTCACGAGGGTCCAGTCTGCCACGTCCCGCCGTGGAGTCCACCCCCGGTATTCACGGCGACACGGACTACCGAAAAAAAGGGCGCCGGTGCCCCCGCTACACCCCCAGGCGTCGGCGCAGTTCCGGCAGTGCCTCCCGGAACGGCGGGATCAGCGTGAGTTCCTCCACCTCGTCGATCGGACACCACGCCAGGTCCGCGCTCTCCGCGGTGGGATAGAGGTCCAGCGGTGTCGCGGCAGTACCCAGCACCGTGGTGTAGGTCCATTCCGTCACCGTCTCGTCCGGGGTTTCCCAGCACAGTTGTCCGTCGATGGTCGTCACCAGCAGTCGTCCGGTCTCCGGGTGACGGACACGGTGGGCGCGCACCGCCTCGAGCAGGGAACTCCCCTTCGACACCGACTCGGTCACCGGAGCGGCCAGGGGCATCTCCTCCTCGGTCAACGGGACGCGCACCATGACGTGGGTCAGGTCGGCGCGCGCGGTGACGAGGGAATCGGTGACGGTGACATCCCCCGGATCCACCCCGGTCTCCTCCTGGGTCTCCCGCAGGGCAGCAGCCTCCGGTACCTCCCCCACCTCCACGGCACCGCCGGGGATCCCCCAGGTACCGCCGAAGTTCGTCCAGGCCGCACGGTGCTGGACCAGCAGGAGGGTGGTGTCGTTCTCCCTGGTGGTCAGGAAGAGTCCGGCGGCGCCGAGTGTGCCCCAGCGACGCACGCCGTCAACGCCTACCGCCCAGCCGTCTCCGTGGATCTGCTGTTCTGCCATGTCCGCGAGAGTACTCCGGTGGGCCGGAGTCTCGCCGTAGCCGGATTCGTGCCGAGCAGGACGGTGCCCGGCGGTGCCGGAACCTGATCCGGCGTTGCCGGAACTAGATCCGGCCGGCCTCGTAGGCGGCGCCGACGCGGTAGAGACGGTCGTCTCCGTGGGCCGGTCCCATGATCTGCAGACCGACCGGCAGGCCGGTGTCGGCGGCCAGCGGACCGGGCACGGACATGCCGCACACACCGGCCAGGTTCAGCGGCAGGGTGCACAGGTCGAAGAGGTACATCGCCAGCGGGTCGTCCGCCTTCTCCCCCAGCGCGAAGGCGGTGGTCGGGGTGACCGGGGAAACCAGCACGTCGACCTGCTCGTAGGCCTTGGCGAAGTCCTGGGCGATGAGGTTACGCACGCGCTGCGCCTGCAGGTAGTAGGCGTCGTAGTAGCCCACCGACAGGGCGTAGGTGCCCAGGATGATGCGGCGCTTGACCTCCGGGCCGAAGCCCTCGGCGCGGGTGATGGACATGACCTCGTCGGCGGAGTGGTGTCCGTCGTCGCCGCGGCGCTGGCCGTAGCGCATGCCGTCGAAGCGGGCCAGGTTGGAGCTGACCTCGCAGGGCAGGATCAGGTAGTAGGCGTTCAGTGCGTACTCGAAGCTGGGGCAGTCGACCTCGACGATCTCCGCGCCCTGCGACGTCAGCTGCGCCAGGGAGGCCTGGTAGCTCTCCTGGACGCCGGACTGCAGACCCTTCACGTCCTGCAGCTGCTTGACCACACCGATCTTCACGCCGGAGAGGTCACCGTTGGAGCCCTGGCGGGCGGCCTCGACGACCTGGGCGACCGCGCGCTGCGAGGACGTCGAGTCGTTGGCGTCGTGGCCGGCGATGACCTCGTGCAGCAGTGCGGTGTCCAGGACGGTACGGCCGGTGGGGCCACCCTGGTCCAGGGAGGACGCACAGGCGACCAGTCCGTGGCGGGACACGGTGCCGTAGGTCGGCTTCACACCGACGGTGTTGGTCAGCGCGGCGGGCTGGCGGATGGATCCGCCGGTGTCGGTGCCGATGGCCAGCGGGGCCATGCCGGAGGCCAGGGCGGCCGAGGAGCCACCGCCGGAGCCACCGGCGGTACGGCTCAGGTCCCAGGGGTTGTGGGTGGGGCCGTAGGCGGAGTTCTCGGTGGAGGAGCCCATGGCGAACTCGTCCATGTTGGTCTTGCCGAGGATAGGGATGCCGGCCTCGCGGATCTTGCGGGTGACCGTGGCGTCGTAGGGACTCATGTAGCCCTCGAGCATCTTGGACGCACAGGTGGTCGGCGCATCGGTGGTGGTGAACACGTCCTTCAGCGCCAGCGGGACACCGGCCAGCGCAGAGGCGACGTCGCCAGCGGCGATGTCCTTGTCGACCTTTTCGGCGGCGGCGATCGCCTCATCGGCGCCGACGTGCAGGAAGGCGTGGACGTCGCTGTCCACGGCACTGATGCGGTCGAGGTGGGCGCGGGTGGCGTCCACGGAGCTGATGTCGCCGGTGTGGATCTTCTCGGCGAGCTCGGCTGCGGTCCAGGTGGTCAGGTCCGAGTCGTCCCGGGCGCCGACGGTGTAGGTCGTACTGTTCACGTCACTCATTTCGCTGTCGTCTCGTCGGGTCTCACTCGCCCAGGATCCGGGGAACCTGGAAGCGCTGCTGGTCCTGCTTCGGGGCCTGGTCGAGGGCCTGGTCAGCGGTCAGGGAGGTCTGCGGGACATCCTCACGCATGACCGACACCGCACCGTCGACGTTCTGGGTCGGGTGGCTCAACGGCTCCACGCCCTCGGTGTCGACCTCGCGCACGGCGGCGACGGTCTCGACGATGTCGTCGATCTGACCTGCGTAGTGGGCGATTTCTTCCTCGCTCAGATCGAGGCGGGCGAGCCGGGCGAGGTGTGCGACCTCGTCACGTGAGATCTCGGACACTTGTGGGTCCCCTTTTCGTGTTCGCAGTATGTACGCCGACCACTCTAGTAGCACCCGCGTCCAAGGGGTACGCTAGCCCCGGTTCGCTACAATCGTGGCGAAGGTCGCCGGTCGGTCCACCGGGCCGTCTGCGTCGCACCACACACAAACAAACCCCACATACCTCGAGGTCAACCTTGTCCTACCTGATGCGCGTCCGTCTCCCCGATGTCCCCGGCACCCTGGGGCTCGTCGCTGCCACCCTCGGCACCGTCGACGCGGACATCCGGAGCGTGGACGTCGTACAGAGTGATGAGGAGGGCCAGGTCGTCGACGACATCGTCGTCGACCTGCCGGCCGGGCGGTTGGCGGACGCCCTGATCAGCGCCGCCCAGGAAGTGGACGGCGTCTACGTCGACTCGATCCGCCCGTTCTCCGGGACCGTGGACCGGCGAGGCCAGGTCGGCCTGCTGGCTGAGGTGGCGCGGCACCGTCGGCGCCCGGTGGAGTCGCTGCAGAAGTTGATGGACACGCTGCCGAAGACGATGTCGGTGCAGTGGGCGGTGATCCTCAGCGCGGACGAGAGCACCCGGCGGGTCGCGGCGTCCTCCTCGGCACCGGAGGATGACGGCCGTGTCTTGTCGGAGACCCCGGTCACCGAACCGCGTGCGCTGACCGACCGGGACGACTGGGTGCCGGAGAGCTGGACCGTCATGGACTCCGCCCTGGCCGCCACCCCGCTGCGCGGCACCGACTTCATTCTCATCGTGGGACGCCCCGGCGGGCCCGACTTCCTGCTCTCGGAGATCGATCACCTCGGCGAGGTCGGTGAGATCCTCGGCGCGCTGCTGAGCTGAGGCTCACTGCTCCGGCCGGTAGCGGGAGTACCTGTCCACCGGGACGCTCGGATGGAGCTGCTCCCACAGGATCTCCATCCCGGCGCGGTCGACGGAGACCAGGTTCTCGACGGTGAGTTCCCAGTCGAAGTCCGGGGTCGACCACCGGTGGAGTTCCGAGGACGGCTCGTCCACGGCGGTCTCCCCCGGACGGTCCGCCCGGCGCGTCCGGTTCAACGAGAAGCCCTCGCCGTAGGCGGAGAACTCGCCCGTGACGTCGTCGTGTACCGGCACCAAGATCGGAGTGAGGTCCAGGGTGACCGGAACCGGCGAGAGGTCCGAGGCGACGTGGGTCCGCATCCGCCTCCGGGCCGCCGCAGCCTTCTCCGCCTTCTCCTGCCGCAAATGTTCCTGTGGCGACATCGTCGGCCCGACCCAGGTGAACAACCCTGCATCCAGTGGCATACCGAACTCCGCGTCCACCAGTTCCTCGCGGTACGTGGCACCTGCGAAACCCAGGGCGAGCGTGTACCGGGTCTCCCGGTCGAACCAGGCCACCACGTCGCCAACAGTGACCTTCCAGGCGGGACGCCCGGTGCAGGCGTCCTCCTCCACCGTCCCGTCGGCAGCATCACCCCGGACACTCCAGTCACCGGCCGGTGGCCTGTTCACCAGCCAGTTTGCGTCACCGGTGTACCCAGGGCCGTGGGTACTGCCCAGCTGTGACACCGCGGACCCGGTGCGGAACATCCAGGAGCGCTGCCCATCGCTGAGGTAGCGGAGCTGCCCGTTGACCTCGACGCGCAACCGTTGACCGTCCCTCCACAGTTCAAGGACGCTCTCATCTCCGCCCTCTTCCCCGCCCTCCGGTGCGGCGACCCGCGGACCGGGACCCCACGGGTACTGTCCGCCCATGATGTACCAGGTGTGTTCCGCACTACCGGACCATCGAACGCGGGCGTGCAATGTCCCGACCGGTGGGTCGAGAAGCCACTCACAGAGTTCGTCGAAGGTCATACTGCTCCTCCGTCGAAGCGTTCCCGGATCACATCACGGAGTGCCTCGTCGAGGACGACGGAGCGGTTCCGAAAACGCACTGTGGTGCGCAGGCCGTTCCCGGTCCAGGTGATCTCGTCGGAGTCTTCAACCTCGGCGTCGGCACTCTCTCGCCTGAAGATGACACCGTCGACACTGCCGCCACTGAAGGTTCCGTCCTCTTGGCAGTGACACTGCGTCGGCGAGAAATCGACCGTGGCGGGGATTCGCAGTGGGGCGTCCGATACGTGCTCCCGGAACCAGTCTCGCTGCGACTCCTCCAGGGCACGGCGTTCTTCCATCTTCGCGGCCTTGACGTCCTCCGGTGTGACGGTCGGACTGTCCCAGACGAACAGTGAATCATCGAGCGGCGCGCCGATCCTCGGGTCCACGATCCAGCCGGCCACACCTGCGGCGTCCCGATGCTCATTAACTTGACCGAGTAGGTAGCCGGACTCCTGGTCGACCCACAACCGCAGCGGACCGACCTTATGCCGGGGTGCTCTCAACGCCACCGTCCAGCAGTCACGGCCCTGGAAGCGTTCAGCGGTGGTCTCGCCTTCGGGCCGGGTGAAGTCGTCCCCCGACCAGTCCCGGTGGTCCCGTGGATACACGAAGCTGTGTGCGCCCCCGTGGTAGCGGAGCTTTCCGGTCGGCGCGGTCACCGGCGTCCCCGCGAGACCGGTCAGGTGACGCGTCGGTTCCATGCTCCATGCGGTCTCCCCATCACAGAGGAACTCAGGGGTCCCGTCGACCTCGACCCGCAGGCGTCTTCCCTGCCGCCAGATCTCGATGTGCTGTGTGCCTTTCCCACCGAGATGGCCGCGCAGGGTCAGCTCCGGATAACCCGACAGTTGTGTGCGTATCGTGGCCCAGTCCATGGGGCCACGCTACAGACTCTCCCCCACCCCAAGTCCGCATCACGCCCCTCCCCGAAGTCCTCGCAGACCCCTACTCCGCGGAGCCCGGGGCGAGGAACAGCTGGTAGGAGGGGTTGTCGGTGACCTCGGCGAAGGGGAAGCCAAGGGCCGAGAGGTGCTCCTCGAAGTCGGAGGACCGGGCGTCCTCGAAAGCGGCCAGGATGCGGCCGTAGTCCATGCCCTGGCTGCGGTAGTGGAATGCGGTGATGTTCCAGTTTGTGCCGAGCACCTCCAGGAAGTGGACCAGTGCTCCGGGATGCTCCGGGAACTCGAAGGAGAACATGCGCTCGTCGACGAAGGCCGGGGGCACGCCACCGATCATGTAGCGGATGTGCTCCTTGGCGACCTCGTCGTCCGACAAGTCGACCACGTCGTATCCTGCGCCGGCCAGGGCATCGGCGATCGCCT
Organism: Candidatus Corynebacterium avicola; assembly: GCA_019114135.1. GTDB lineage: Bacteria > Actinomycetota > Actinomycetes > Mycobacteriales > Mycobacteriaceae > Corynebacterium > Corynebacterium avicola. The sequence goes on along the minus strand of DXGC01000096.1, from coordinate 13,654 downwards.
CGCGCTCGGCCTTGCCCTCCTTGAGCTGGACACCGACGAAGATCCGGGCAGCACTTGCGGCATCTCCGTTGGTTGCCTGTTGTCCGCCGTCGCGACCGTCGACGCGGTAGTTGAACTCGGTGACCATCCGGCCGTTGAGCACCTCGCAGAACCGCAGGAAGGCGCCCTGTTCCTCCGGGATGGTGACCGCGAAGATCGCCTCACCACCTTCACCGAGCTCGGCGCGCTCGGAGATGTAGCGCAGGGTGTGGAAGTTGAGGTTCGCACCGGACAGCACGTTGACCAGGGTCTCGTCCTGGATGTCCTTGGTCGCGGCGTACTTCTTCAGACCCGCCAGGGAGACCGCACCGGCGGGCTCGGCGATCGCGCGGTTGTCGTCGAAGAGGTCCTTGATCGCGGCGCTGACCTCGTCGGAGGTCACGGTGATGACCTCGTCGAGGTAGTCACGGCACAGGCGGAAGGTCTCGGCACCGATCTTCCGGACGGCGACACCCTCGGCGAAGAGGCTGACGTGGTCGAGCTCCACCGGCTCGCCGGCCCACAGGGCGGCGGTGAGACAGGCGGACTCCTCCGGCTCCACACCGATGACCTGGATCTCCGGCTTGAGCTCCTTGAGCAGCACGGCCACACCGGCGGCCAGGCCACCACCTCCGACCGGGACGAAGACCCGGTCGACGTGCCCGTCCTGGAAGATCTCCAGTCCGATGGTCCCCTGGCCGGCGATGACCGCCTCGTTGTCGAAGGGCGGCACGTACTCCAGACCGTCCTCCTCGGCGAGCTGCCGGGCCTTGGCCTGTGCGGCGTCGAAGTTCTCACCGTGCAGGACGACCTCGCCGCCGAAGCCGCGGACGGCGTCCACCTTGATCGACGGGGTGGTCACCGGCATGACGATGACCGAACGGATGCCGAGCTCACGGCCCGACAGCGCCACTCCCTGGGCGTGGTTGCCCGCAGAGGCGGTGACCACGCCCGGGCAGCCCCGCAGCTGGGACATGCGGTTGAAGGCGCCCCGCAGCTTGAAGCTGTGCACCGGCTGGAGGTCCTCGCGCTTGACTAGCACACGGTTGCCGGTGCGCTCCGACAGACCGGGCATCGGCTCCAGGGGTGTGTGCTTCGCCGCCCGGTAGACGGGGGCGGCGACAATGTCCCTCAGGTACTCCGCTGAAGACTTCGGGGTGTTCGGGGTCTCCGGGGTATCAGATGCCGAGTTAGCCATAGTGTCTCATCGTACTGAACGGTCCGGCTCAGGACTGCAGCGGCCAGGACGTGTTCACCGTGGCGGCACGTTCCGGTTTGCCCTGGTTCTCGAAGTACTCCTTGAGACCGGACTGCGATTCATAGTGCCAGGTAGCCTGGTTGACCATGAGATCGTCGGAGCTCATCTCGGTGATCTCCGGGTAGGCCCGCGCCAACTTCCACGCGACCCGTGCGGCGGCGAGGGCATCGGCGGTGGCCTCGTGGGCGTTGCCGAGCGTGACCCCGTAGTGCTCGCAGACCCGCTCGAGCTGACGGCCTCCCTTACGGAAGCGGTCCTTCGCCTTGTCGATCACCAGCGGGTCGACCACCGGCCCGTCCACGGTGAAGGAGGGTTCCAGGGCGCGAAGCACGGTGAGGTCGTAGCAGGCGTTGTAGACGATCAGGGTCGCCCCGGCCTTCCACCCGTCCCGGATGCGCTGGATGGTCTCGGCGAGGACCTCGTCGTGTGGGCGGCCGTGCTCCTGGGCGTACTCGGTGGAGATCCCGTGCACCTTGGCGGCTCCCTCCGGGATCGGGATCCCGGGGTCGGCGAGCATCTCCAGCTTGTCGACGTTGCGTCCGTCGATGGTGATCAACGCACTGGTCACGATGCGGGCGGTGAGCGGGTCGGTGCCAGTGGTCTCGAGGTCGAAACTCAGCAGGCTGGTCGGGTCGAAGCGTGCGGCGGTCGTCATGGCTGCCACTCTATAGGCACCACCGGACACGAACTGACGTACCACGGCACTCCCCTCCCCGCCACGGACATGAACGTGCCCCGGGCATGCACAGCTGAAAGCCTGCATGCCCGGGGCACGGTGGTGGGTGGTGGAGACTAGATGAGGAAGTCGTCGTGCTCCGGGGTGTCGACGGCCAGGGCCTCGTCGTCACCGAAGAGGTAGTAGCTGGCGCCGGAGGTCATCTCGTTGATCTCTTCGCGGCTGAGGAGGTTGAACATTGCAATGTCCTTTCGGTCGAACACGTCTCTCGTTCGGACACGTGATGCATCTGGCGGTTGTCGTGGTCACAAAACTAGGTCTCTGCCGGATGTCTCTCTACCCCTCAACCACCGGTTGACCCCTATACGTTCATCATCACTGAGCCATTGTCGCTGGACACTTCGCCGCTGACGCCTTCCATATGTATATCAACCGTCACAAAACCTACCCCCACCTGCTGTGATACAACCCACACCACCCCCGTTATTTGTGAGTGAAAACTCACCTACAGAAAGAACAATTGTAATCCCACCCCCGTTCCGCTCCGCAGCGGCGACCGGACGGCGTCGCGTCCCAACCCGTCCACCGTGTCCGACCCTCTCGCTAGACTGGGTCACGTGACCGAGACACCTGCCGAGACGTCCGCTCAGACACCGTCGACCCCCGCCGAGAGCCCCAGCGAACGCTGGTCTCGACTGGCGGCCGAGGTCCGCCGACATCGCGAGCTCTACTACTACGAAGCGCCGGAGATCTCCGACGCGGACTTCGACACCCTCCTGCGGGACCTCACCGCCCTCGAGGCAGAGCACCCCGAGGCCGTCGACGGCACCAGCCCCACCGAGGAGGTCGCCCCCTCCCCGACGAACTCACCCTTCCGCAATGTCGACCACCGTGAGCAGATGCTCAGCCTCGACAACGTCTTCAGTCTCGATGAGATGCAGGAATGGCTCACCCGCACCCCCGCGCCGACCTACCTCACCGAGCTGAAGATCGACGGTGCCTCGATCAACCTGCTGTACGTCAACGGCCGTCTCGACCTGGCGCTGACCCGCGGCGACGGGACCACCGGTGAGGACGTCACCCACAACGCCCGCACCCTGGAGGACATCCCCGACCAGCTCACCGCCTCCGAGGAGTTCCCGGTGCCGGAGCTGGTGGAGATTCGCGGCGAAATCTTCATCACCGTCGAGGACTTCGCCACCATGAACGCCGACCGCCAGGCCGAGGGGAAGAAGCTCTTCGCCAACCCCCGCAATGCCGCGGCCGGAGCGATGCGACAGAAGAACAGCGAGGAGACGGCGAAGCGTCCGCTGCGCCTGATCTGCCACGGACTCGGCGCCCGCGAGGGTTTCGCCCCCACCAGCCAGCACGACGCCTACCGGGCCCTCGAGGCCTGGGGCCTACCGGTCAGCCCCTACACCCGGCAGGTGCACACCGCGCAGGAGGTGTTGGACGCCGTGACCTACTGGGGCGAGCACCGCCACGACGCCGCCCATGAGATGGATGGCCTGGTGGTCAAGGTCGACGATGTCGACAAGCAGCAGGACCTCGGCGCGACCAGTCGCGCGCCGCGCTGGGCGATCGCGTACAAGTACCCGCCGGAGGAGGCGGTGACCACACTGGAGTCCATCCGCGTCGGTATCGGACGCACCGGCCGTGCCACCCCGTACGCGGTGATGACACCGACCTACGTCGCCGGGTCGACGGTCACCATGGCCACGCTGCACAACGCCACCGAAGCCCACCGCAAGGGCGTCCGTCTCGGTGACCGTGCGATGATCCGCAAGGCTGGCGAGGTGATCCCGGAGGTGCTGGGACCGGTGGAGTCCGCCCGCAGCGGCGAGGAGCGCGAGTACGTCTACCCGTCGCTGTGCCCGGAATGCGGCACTCCCCTGGCCCCGACGAAGGAGGGCGACGCCGACTGGCGGTGCCCCAACACCCGCTACTGCCCCGGGCAGCTGCAGAACCGCCTGAACTACCTCGCCGGACGCGGTGCCTTCGACATCGACGCCCTCGGTGAGCGCGCCGCCCACGACCTCATCGCCTCCGGCGTCCTGCCGGACGAGGGACACCTGTTCTCGCTGACCGCCGAAGACCTCACCACGACCAGCGCATACACCACCAAGGCCGGGAAGCTGAACAAGCCCGGCGAGATCCTGCTGGAGAATCTCGAGGCCGCCAAGCAGGTCGACCTGTGGCGGGTGGTCACCGCCCTGTCGATCCGGCACGTCGGCCCGACCGCGGCGAAGGCCCTGGCTGCGAAGCTCCAGTCGATCCCGGTGATCGACGAGACCTCGGTCGAGGAGATGGCGGAGATCGACGGGGTCGGGGGCATCATCGCCCAGTCGGTGAAGGACTGGTTCGCCGTGGACTGGCACCGGGAGATCGTGGACGCCTGGGCGGAAGCCGGGGTGCGGATGGAGCAGATCGTCGAGGAGTCCGACCGTCCCGAACCGACCCTCGCCGGACTGACCGTCGTGGTCACCGGCTCTCTGGAGAACTTCGACCGGACCAGCGCGAAGGAGGCCGTGGAGTCCCGAGGTGGCAAGGCGGCCGGCTCCGTGTCGAAGAAGACCGACTTCCTCGTCGCCGGTGAGAAGGCCGGTTCAAAGCTGACCAAGGCCGAGGACCTCGGCGTCCCGGTCCTCGACGAGGCGGGGTTCGAGACTCTGCTGTCCAAGGGACCGGACGCTGTCAGTTAACTACCTGGCGATATTCTGACGGAATGGAATATCTCGTCCGACCTGCCACTGTCCCAGACGACTACCCGCGGCTTGTCGAGATCTGGCGCAGTGCGGTGGCCGCCACCCATGATTTCCTCGCTCCCAGGGACCGCGCAGCCATCGAGTCCTCGTTGTTCCCCGACTATCTCCCCCACGTGGCCCTCCACGTGGCGGAGAAGGACGGACGCGCCGTCGGCTTCTACCGGCATCGTGGGTTCGCTGTCGTCGGCAGGTCCGCGATCGACGGGGACGGACGTCCCTATCCGCTGTTGCACCTCGCCTCAACCGTTGACCGACCGAAAAGCGCTCGTTATGCTCAACCACATGATCGTCTGCGACTCCTGCCCCGCGCCCATGTCCGCGCGGTCCGTGCGCTGACGTCGTAGAGCCCGCCTCCCAGGTCCGCTCCGCATCAGCGGGGCCGCTGACCTCCGGGAGACTTACGTGTTATTCACGAATCCCACTCGTTCTTCCGTCGTCCTCGACGACCTCACCTTCACTTGGCCGGACGGCACACCCGCCCTCGACCACCTCACCGCCACATTCAGTACCGGACGCACTGGCCTGACCGGTGCGAACGGAACCGGCAAAACCACGCTGCTCCGCGTCATCACCGGCGAGCTGTCCCCCACCTCCGGGCACCTGTCGGTACGTGGCTCCGTGGGATACCTGCCACAGCGACTCACCCTGGACACCGACTCCACGGTCGCCGACCTGCTCGGCATCCGCAGTGTCCTCGACGCCCTCGGGCGAATCGAACTCGGCAGCACAGACGAAGCCGACTTCGATGCTGTTGGTGACGACTGGGACATCGGTGAGCGCAGTCTCGCCGCCCTCGCCGGCGCCGGTCTGGACGGTGGCGGCGTCGGGCTCGCCCGGCGCGTCGGCACACTGTCGGGTGGCGAGGCGATGCTCACCGCCCTGGTCGGGCTGAGACTGCGGCGTCACGACGTCGTCCTGCTCGACGAGCCCACCAACAACCTGGACCGGCACGCCAGGCAGTACCTGTACGACGCGGTCACCGACCATGCGTCCTGGGCTCCGACACTCATCGTCGTCTCACACGACGTCGAGCTCCTCGATCTCATGGACCACACCGCCGAACTGCACACCGGCGCGTTGACCGTCTTCGGTGGGCCGTACTCCGTCTACCAGGACCACCTGGCCCGTCAACAGGCGGCCGCGGAACAGGCTCTGACCACCGCCGAACAGGCGTTGAAGACCGAGCAACGTCAGCAGGTCGAGGCGCAGACCAAGCTCGCCCGTCGGCTCTCATACGCCAAGAAGGACTTCGCCAACAAGCGGCGTCCGAAACGGATCATGAACAACCGGAAGCAGGAGGCACAGGTCAGCGCGGGGAAGCTGCGCACCGCAATGTCCGATGACGTGGATTCTGCGCGGGCCGCCGTCGATGAAAAGGCGGCGGCGGTCCGCCGAGAGGACCGCGTCCGCATCGATCTACCGGCCCCGGACGTCCCCGCCGGAAAGGTCATCGCAGAGCTCCCCGGCGGTGCGGGTGACGATCCCGCCTCCGTCACGCTGGCGGGACCGGAACGGCTGGCCGTCACCGGTGACAACGGCTCCGGCAAGACCAGGTTGCTCGAGGACCTTCTTCACGATCGACGGGGTGTGCTGCACACCGACCGTGTCGGTTACCTGCCACAGCGCATCGACGACCTCGACGAGGACTCCACTGTGCTCGACGTCGTCCGTGCTGCCGCGCCAGAGGTGGACCCTCAGCGGATCCGGGCACAGTTGGCCCGGTTCCTCTTCCGTAAGGACGAGGTCGACCGACATGTCCGGGACCTCTCCGGCGGGGAACGCTTCCGGGTGTCCCTGGCACGGCTCCTGCTGGCCGAACCGGCGAACCAACTGCTGATCCTCGATGAGCCGACGAACAACCTGGACCTGGCCACGGTGGACGCGCTGGTGGACGCCCTGGCGTCCTACCGTGGAGCGCTGATCATTGTCAGCCATGACGAGGTGCTGCTCGAACGGTTGGAGGTAGGCTCGCGGATATGTCTGTCGTGAAGATCAACGCAATTTCCGTCCCCGAAGGCGCCGGCCCCGAGCTGGAGAAGCGCTTCGCCGCCCGCGCCCACACCGTCGACTCCTCCCCCGGCTTCGAGGGATTCCAGCTGCTGCGCCCGACCAAGGGCGACGACCGCTACTTCGTGGTGACCCACTGGGCCACCGAGGAGGACTTCCAGGCCTGGGCCAAGGGCCCGGCCCGCGAAGCACACAGCGGCCCCCACTCCGGTGAGGGCAAGAAGCCGGTGGCCACCGGAGCTGACCTGCTGGAGTTCGAGGTCGTGGACTTCGATGCCATCGACAAGTAGGACTGACTGCCCCAACTACTCCGCCCCGATGCGGACTATCGCACTTTTCTGGCAACGGATGATCACCTGAACTGGTCTTTTCCCGTCGGAGACGCGGGGCGAGGTGCGATAGTCCGCATACAGTCAGTACGGAGCCTCCGGGCACTCCGGGCCCCGGTTCAGTTGCGGTGCAGCAGCGCCGCGGCACCACGGACGGTCCGAGCTAGTTCGGCGGCCGCATTCGGGGTGAGGACGTCCTCCGGGTCGCCGGTCGCCACCAGGTCGATCTGCGGTTGCGGGGTCTCGGCGTCGAAGGTCCATTGCTTCCAGGTCCGCATCACCTGGCGCGCCAGGTCCTCGCTGCCAGCCTTCGCCACCTCGTCATCGATCCGCCAGGCCACAGCCTGACCTGAGTCGATCAGTCGGGCGACATCGTCGGTGAGATCGTCGACCACCAGTGTCCCGGCGCCCAGGTGCACCAGTTCCGGGTACAGGCATCCGGCGTCGACGGCGACCTGACGGGCCTCGTCGTCTCCGGCTGAATCGTCGGCCCTGCCGCCGGTCACCTGCTCGATGAACCGACGCTCGACATTGACCGCGATCTCGCGGTCCACGCTCATCGTCTCGAACTCCGTGGCACCGACCAGGGTCGAGGTCACCTCGGCGAAGCCTCGTTCGTGGACGTGCACCACGGAAGCTCCCACGGCATCGCAGAACTCGCGCACACCCTCACCGAGGGCCAGGGCTACATCGCGGAACGCCGGACGGTCGAAGCACAACGGGTGCCCGCGGTACTCCACGGAGGCGCCGAAGGTCCACGGTCCCACGACATGGACCATCAGCCGGTCCGTCCCGGCCATCGACTCGGCGATGATGTCGGTGAGCTCGTGCTGGCGGCCCAGGAACGCACGCATGTCCAGGGTCTTGCCCGGGGCGACCTCCCAGCCACGGGAGTGCGAGCGCAGGTACGGTCCACCGACCAGCACCCCCATGGCCGCGGTCGTCGGCAGCAGCCCCTCTCCCACCGCCGACTGCGGCAGGCTCAACGGTGGGACGCCCCCGACGTCCTCGTCGACGTCACGGGTACGCCGGGCTGCGGCTGCAAGGGACGCCCGCAGATCAGTGTGGGTGGTCCGGACGTCCTCCCACCAGGCGAAGCGGGTCACGCGGACTGGGCCTCGGCGTCGACGTCCTGGTCTGTGGCAGCGTCCGCAGCGTCCTCCCACGGCGCGGTGGCGCAGATCGTGCCGGAACCGATGAGGATGTCGCCGTCCGCGTCCGGCAGGTACACGACCGCCGCCTGCCCGCGGGCCACCCCGCGCAGCGGCTCATGCAGCTCCAGCTCCAGCGCGGCCTCGGGACCGTCGGAGGCGGCACCGGTCAGCGTCGCCGTCGCCGGCACCACGCCGCCGTGGGCCCGGACCTGCACCTCGCACTCGAAGGTCTCGCCGTACTTCGCCGGGTCCAGTCGCTTGAGCCGGTCGGCGGTGATGTGGCCGATGCGCAGGTCGTCCTGGCGTCCGACCGTCACCGTGCCGGTGGAGGCATCGATGTCGGTGACGTAGCGGGGCTTGCCGTCGGCGGCGGGGCCGGGCAGTCCCAGGCCCTTGCGCTGACCGATGGTGAAGCCGTAGACCCCGTCGTGCTCGGCGAGGGTCTCGCCCTCCACATCCTTCACGATGCCGGGGCGCATGCCGATCTTCGTGCCCAAGAAGGCCTGCGTGCGGCCATCGGGGATGAAGCAGATGTCGTGGCTGTCCGGCTTGGACGCCACCCCCATACCCAGGTCCTTTGCCTCGGCGCGGATCTCGGGCTTCACGGTGTCACCGACGGGGAACATGCAGTGCGCGAGCTGCTCGTCGGTGAGCACGCCGAGCACGTAGGACTGGTCCTTGTTGTCGTCGATACCGCGGCGCATCACACCGTCGTGCAGCCGGGCGTAGTGGCCGGTGACCACGGCGTCGAAGCCGAGGGCGATGGAGCGGTCGAGCAGGGCCTCGAACTTGATCTTCTCGTTGCAACGCAGGCAGGGGTTCGGGGTCTCGCCGATCTCGTAGGAGTCCACGAAGTTGTCGATGACGTCGGCCTTGAAGCGGTCGGAGAAGTCCCACACGTAGAAGGGGATGCCGAGGGAGTCGCAGACACGGCGGGCGTCGGCGGAGTCCTCCAGGGAGCAGCAGCCGCGGGACCCAGCGCGCACGGCCTCGGGTGACTGGGACAGCGCGAGGTGGACGCCGATGACCTCGTGGCCGGCCTCCAGTGCCCTCGACGCCGCCACCGAGGAATCGACGCCTCCGCTCATTGCCGCGACGACCCGCATGTTCTCTTCCCTGCCTCACTTCCTGCCGGTGCTGGATGACCCAGTGTTGGACGACCCTTCACCCTACACCGTGCAGGCACCCTGGTCACATGACCGGAACCTGACCGGAAGGGGCCTCAGTAGGCCATACCCGCGGCCCGGGCCTGGTCCACCACACCGGGCAGCATCGCGCACAGCCGGTCGATGTCCTCGTCCGTCGTCGCCGGACCGGTGGTCAGTCGCAGGGCGCCGCGGGCTGTCGCCACGTCGACGCCCATCGCGGTGAGGACGTGGGACGCCCGGTTGACCCCGGCCGAGCACGCCGAGCCGGTGGAGGCGTCCACACCGGCGGCGTCGAGCAGCATGATCAGGCTGTCACCTTCAGCGCCGGGGAAGCTCGCGTGGATGTGCGAGGGCAGGGCCCCTGCGCCGGTGCCGGTGCCGGGGTCGGTGTGCACCACCGCGTCCGGGATCGAGCGCACCACCTGCAGCAGCCGCCGCTGGTACCCGGCCAACCGGTCGTTTTCCTCCTGCATTTCCGCCACTGCCTCGGCCAGCGCTGCCGCAGTCCCCGCCGCGCCCTGGGGGTTGACTGTCCCGGACCGGATGCCACGCTCCTGACCGCCGCCGCGCAGCGGGGACTTCAGCACGGCGTCCCGTCGGGCCAGCAGGATGCCGACCGACTTGGGGCCTCCGAACTTGTGGGCGCTGGCCGCCAGGGTCGTCGCGCCGAGGCTGTGGAAATCCACCGGGAGGTGACCGACGGCCTGCACGGCGTCGACATGCACCGGCACACCGGCGTCCCCGGCCGCGGCGACGACCGGTCCCAGATCCGTGATGTTGCCGGTCTCGTTGTTCGCCCACATCGCGGTGACCACCGCATCGATGGCCGGATCGAGGGCCGACTCGGGTGCGCCAGGGCATCCGGAGGCATCCAACGGCAACGGGGCATGCCGGAACAGCGGGCCGTCAGGCACCGGCATGCCGCCGCACAGCCAGTCCACCGTCTCCCCCACCGCCGGATGTTCGGCGGCCGAGGAATGGATCACCCGCGCACCGCGGGAGGACAGCGCACCGAAGGCCAGGCCCTGCACGGCGATGGTGTCGGCCTCGGTCCCCGAGCCGGTGAAGACCACCTCGGCCCGGTCGGCGCCCAGGAGCTCGGCGACGGTCTCACGGGCGTCCTCGACCACGCGTGACGCCGTCCGTCCCGAGGCGTACTGGCCCGCCGGATTCAGCAGGCTCGCGGTCTCCGCCATGGCCTGGACCGCCACGTCCCGCAGCGGTGCGCTGGCGGCATGGTCGGCGTAGACACGGCGGGAGGTCGGGGTCATTCGTGGTGGTCCTTCGGCAGGGAGAGCAGGCGGCGGTCGATCTCGTGCAGCTTCTCGGAGATCGCCTCGGGGTCGACCCCCTTACGGTAGCGGGCCGCCGCCAACGACCGTTGGGCGGCATGCAGCGATTCACGCCGGATCTCCACCACCCGGTGGGCCGCCTGCTTCGCGCGCTCCCGTCGGCGACGTGCTTCCTCGGGATCGATCTTCTTCGACTCCCCCGAGATCTCCTCGACGTCGTCGTCGGAACTGTCGTCGAGGGGCGAGACCGAACGGACCACACCGAGACGTTCGGTGATCCTAGCCGCCTGTTCGGGGGTCAGCCCGTCACCGATCCGACGTTCCACCACACTGACAGATACCTGGTAGGCCTCGTCCAGCGCCTGCTCGGTGAGCTTGTCGTCGAGGTCCTGCAGGTCCCGGGTACGACGCAGGTAGGCCGTCAGTGCCGGCAGGGTCAGTCCCGGGATGACCATGGTGCACAGCAGCACGACGAACGCGACGATGGTGAACTCGGCACGCATCGGGAAGTCAACGGGGTTCAGTGACAGCACCAGCGCGAAGGTCACCAGCCCGCGCATGCCGGACCAGGTCAGCAGGATCACGTCGGTGAAGCGCACCGGGGCGCGGTAGCGTCCCCGCTTCGTCCGGTTGCTGCGCAGCAGGGTGGTCATCCAGAGGAACCGCACCGCGACGAGCACCACGGAGATCAGCAGTCCCCACCCCACCGGGCTGAGGTGCTCGACCTCGTCGTCGATGATGGCGTCGCGGACGTTCATCCCCATCAGGCCGAAGGCCAGTCCGGTGATCAGCAGTTCGGTGACCTCCCAGAACGCCGCGCCGGTCAGGCGGGCGTCCGCCGCGGTGGCATCGGTACGGGAGGTCAGCTCCACCGCGGCGACGACCACCGCGATCACACCGGAGACGTGGATCTCCTCGGCCCCGAGGTAGGCCAGGAACGGCAGCACCCAGGTGAAGGCGTTGCCGGCGACCGGGGAGTCGAGCCACCCCAGCACCACCGAGGAGATCCGGCCGAGCACCCAGCCGAGGATCATCGCGCCGATGGCGGAGTAGACGAAGGTACCGCCGGCCTCGAACCAGTGGATGTCGTCGTGGAATTCGGCGGCCGTGATCGCCGCACTGAAGATCACCAGCGAGGCCGCGTCGTTGAAGAGCCCCTCGGACTGCAGGGAACCGATGATCCTGCGCGGGATACCCGCCGGTTCGGCGACCGCCTCCACGGCGACCGGGTCCGGCGGGGCGACCGCAGCGGCGAGCGCGAGTGCGGAGACCAGCCCCACTCCGGGGATCAGCCACACCGCGACACCGGTCACCACGGCCACGGTGACGAACACCAGTCCGACCGACAGGCTGAGGATGGTGCGCCACTGGTCGCGGAACATCCCCCAGGACGTCCGACGGGCCAGTGCCCACAGCAGCGGTGGCAGGAACAACGGCAGGATCAGCTCGGAGTCGACCTCGATGGTCGGTGTACCGGGCACGAACATCACCGCCGTGGTGACCAGCAGGAGCAGCACCGGCCACGGCAGTCCGATCCGGTCACCCACGCCGACGGTCAACACCGTGGCGGGCATCAGACAGATGATGACGAAAAGCGTGGTCACGGTGCCGGTCACTCCTGGGGGTCGGTGGCTGGTCTGGTCAGGCCCAATCTAGACAAAGACGACCCCCGACCTGCGGTGTACGAGGACGCACACTGCACGACGGGGGTCGTGGGTCACCCGGGGAGCACCGTGGTGCCCGCCGGGTGGGACGCGGAAACAGCGTCTACTAGCCGCGGGCCTTGAGGGCCTCGGTGGCCTGCGGTGCGACCTTGAACAGGTCGCCGACGACGCCGAAGTCGGCGATCTCGAAGATGCCGGCCTCCTCGTCCTTGTTGACGGCGACGATGGTCTTGGAGGTCTGCATACCGGCCTTGTGCTGGATGGCGCCGGAGATACCCAGGGCGACGTACAGGTTCGGGGAGACCGTCTTACCGGTCTGGCCGACCTGGAACTTGCCCGGGTAGTAGTCGGCGTCGACGGCGGCGCGGGAGGCGCCGACAGCGGCACCGAGGACGTCGGCCAGCGGCTCGACGACGTTGGTGAAGCCGTCGGTACCGGCGACACCACGGCCACCGGAGACGACGATCTTGGCCTCGGTGAGCTCCGGACGGTCAGCCTTCTCCGCCGGGGAGAAGGAGGTGACGGTCACGGCGGTCGGACCGGCGGCAGGCAGCTCGACCGGGAAGACGTTACCGGCGGCAGCCTGCGGCTCCGGGTCAACGGCACCGGCACGCAGGGTGTACACCGGGGCGGTGCCACCGGCGGTGGCGGTGACGGTGAAGTCGCCACCGAAGATGGAGCCCTGTGCGGAGCGGTCCTCGTTGATGCCGATGACATCGTAGAGGGTACCGGAGGCGACGCGGGCGCCGACGCGGCCGGCGATCTCGTTGCCGGCGGCACCGGCGGCGACGATCACCGGAACCTGGAACTGTGCGGCCAGGCCGGAGACGGCGTCGACCGAGGGGGTGACGACGAGGTCGGCGGCAGCGTCGGACTCTGCGGCGTAGATGTTCTCTGCACCGGCGGCAGCCAGGTCGGACTGCAGCTTCTCGGCGGTGCCGGGGGCGCCGACGACGACGGCGCCGACGGTGCCGAAGACGCGGGCGGCGATGATGAGCTCGAGGGTGGAGTTCTTCAGTTCACCCTGCGTGTGCTCGACGAGTACCAGGACGTTGGTCATGGTTGTGTTTCCTTTCGCGAAAGGTTCGAGGTGTAGATCGAAATGGGTGAACTAGACGAGCTTCTGGGCTGCGAGGAACTCGACCAGCTTGTTGCCGCCGTCTCCCTCGTCGGTGATGATCTCGCCGGCTTCCTTGGCGGCCTTCGGGGCAGCGGCGGTGACCTGGGTCGCGGCGGCAGCGAGGCCGACGTTGGACGGGTCGACGCCGATATCAGACAGGGAGACTTCCTGGATCTTCTTCTTCTTGGCGGCCATGATGCCCTTGAAGACGGCGAAGCGCGGG
>DXGC01000095.1 GCA_019114135.1 Candidatus Corynebacterium avicola | reverse complement strand
GTAGGCCGGGACGGTGATGACGGCGTCGGTGACGTCCTCACCGAGGTAGGACTCTGCGTCGCGCTTGAGCTTCTGCAGGGTACGGGCCGAGATCTCCTGGGCGGTGTACTTCTTGTCGTCGATCTGCTCGGTGGTCCAGGAGTCGTCGCCGATGTGCCGCTTGACGGAGCGGATGGTGCGGTCGACGTTGGTGACCGCCTGGTTCTTCGCGGACTGGCCGACCAGGACCTCGCCGTTCTTGGCGAAGGCGACGATCGACGGGGTGGTACGGGCACCCTCGGAGTTGGCGATGACGGTGGCCTCGCCACCCTCCAGCACGCTGACGACCGAGTTGGTGGTTCCCAGGTCAATACCGACTGCGCGTCCCATGTGTTGTTTCCTCCTGTGTTTGTGGGCCGTGAACACCCGGGCGGCGTTGACTGTGTGAGTTTGGCTGCCGCCCGGGTCGCATTAAGTGAGCCGCACTCAAGTCTGCACACACCATCTCGGCGAGTCAAACCAAGTTGAGTGAGAGTCGCTCAATTGCCTGACATCCGGTACAACGGCCCGCCACCCAAAGTTGTTCCCACCGCACTCAACTTTGTCGAACTTTTTTCAGTCAACGCCATTGACCTGCAGAGATAACCGACCCCTGACATGAAAGAACCCCCGCAGCCGTCCACATCGGACGGGCAGCGGGGGTTCCGGCGCCCCATTTCGGGGCACTGAGGGAAGTTCTGTGGCTCAGAGACCGCCGAACAGTGCGTGAAGCAGATCGCCGACGATTCCAACAAGTCCAGCAACGAGACCCATGGTGTTTTCCTCCTGGGAGTTCAGATGAAAAGTATGTGTGGTCCGCGGTGACCGCCGCGGTGCGGGAAATCAACCCCGGGTGGGGTCCTGGTGAATCAGAGACCGCCGAGCAGCAGGTGAAGCAGATCGCCGACGATTTCAACAAGTCCAGAAACGAGACCCATGGTGTTTTCCTCCTGAGGAAAATTGATCGAATGTGAGGGATGGTGGCCGTCAGGACCGTCCGGATCAGTCCCTCGAACCACTTATGAACTTATGGGTCCTGCACTATCAGCTGATTGCGCTGCTGTTAAAGGTCCGTAACAGACGCGCCCGGCTGCAAAACTACGTCCGACCGGCCCAACATCTCCCCCAGGCACCTCGCCACCAGTAAACTTCTGCCCCATGAGCTTGAGAATGCGGATCGTGGCCGCCTACATGAAACGGACCTCCCATCCGATTCTGTCCAGCGCCGAGAAGACCGCTGCAGCGATCGCGGAGCCGAAGAAGCCGCACAACCCGCCGCACGAGCAGTACCAGGTGAACCACATCAAGGTGGAGGAGGTCGGGGGCTTCCCCGTCTACTCGGTCGTCCCTGCGACCGACGAATCCCGCGACACCCCACGTGACATCGTCGTCTACCTGCACGGCGGCGCCTACTTCCGCGAGCTCACCAAGAACCACTGGGGCATGATCTCCGAGATCGCCGCTGCCGGACTCAAGGTGGTCGTGCCTGTATACGGTCTGCTCCCCGACCATGACGCCGAGGACGCCTACCCGTTCATCCGCGAGGTGTGGCGCCGGGCCGCGGCAGAGGCCGCTGCGTCCGGCCACACGGTGAGCATCGCCGGGGATTCCGCCGGCGGCGGCCTCACGGTCGGCAGCGTCCTGCGGTTCGCCGGCGAGGATACGGACGAGCTGCCCGCCCCCGCGCGGATGGCCTTGATCGCGCCCTGGCTCGATCTCGCGCTCGCCGACCCACGGGTCGAGGAGATCGTCCCGCACGACCCATGGCTGCATCCGACGGGGCTGCGCGTCGCCGGCGAGGCATGGGCGCGCAGGACCGGGGAGGACGTCCTGACCGCCCCACTGTCCGCTGACACGGCGACGCTCGCGGCCGTGCCGCCGACCCGAATCTGGTCGGGAGGAAAGGACGTCCTGCACCCCGACTCCACCGCATTTGCGCAGGCCACCGGCTGCGAACTGACCGTCGATCCCGATGCGATCCACGACTACCCGTTGCTGCCCACGCCGGAAGGCACCACGGGACGCGCCGAGGTCGCCTCATGGTTGTCGGCCCCAGGACGCTAGACTGGGTGACCACTGTCCTGCGGCCGCCCCAACCGGTGGCCTAGTTTGACGAGACGAAGAGACCAGATGAGCAACCCCTCAGACCCGCACCGGAACCACGGCGGCGATGTCCCGCGCGACACCTCCGCGTTCGAGGACACCGAGTTCGCCTACCGCGACCGCGGCGCGGACGGCTTCGAGGCGGAGGCGGTCACCCCGGATTCACCGAGCGAGTCGGACGCAGCGGGAGACAACGGCGAGATCATCGACGCGGAGGCCGAGGAGTTCACCGGCACCGAGAAGTCAGACAGCCCGCTGGGCAGCACCGAGGACCCCGAGATGACCGGCATCATCCCGGTCATCGACGACTCCGCCCTGTCCGAGCGCAAGTCGCAGCACGCCGCAGAGTCGCCGGACGCGGCGACGGAGGTCATCGCGGCCACTGGCGCGGCAGGTGCTGCTGGAGCTGCAGGGGCCGGCGCCGCTGCGGCGTCCCCGGAAACTACGAGCGGCAGCGACTCAGGCGACGCGGGCGGTTCCGACGGCTCTTCTGACAATGGCGACGCTGCAGACTCCGGTGACGCTGGTGACGACGATGACACTGACGACACGGACTACGATGACGAGGACCGTCCCTGGTACGCACGCTTCCCCGCCTGGGCCTGGATCCTGCTGGTCGGCCTGATCCTCGCCGTGGTCACGGCCATCATCGCCGTGACCCTGATGCGCTCCAACGACGCCCCGGAGCAGCGCGCGCCGTACTCCAGCGTGGTGCCCACCTACGACCGGCCGGAGGCCTGGGACCCCGACAGCTCCGTCGCCGTGGACGGCTCCGGTGGAGGCTCGGGCTCCGGCTCCGGCTCCGGTTCCGAGGAGTACTACTACGAGGAGCCCCAGGAGCAGTACGTCCCCGAGCAGGAGGCCCCGGCAGACCCCGAGGCGAACACTCCCGAGGACGAGGACGGCGACGACGAGGGCGCTGACGACGAGAACACCGGCGGTGACAGCGGCAACTCCGGCAACAACGGAAATGGCGGCGGCAACGGCAACGGTGGTGGGAACGACAACACCGGTGGGAACGGTAATGGCGGCGGCGACGAAGACACCGGCAACGGTGGCGGGAACGACAACGGTGGCGACGACGAACTGCCGGGCGGCGGCGACGAGGGTGACGACACCGGGGGCGACTAGTCCCGCATGACCCCGGACAACGCCCGGGAGCACCTAATAGGCGGGTCGTCGCCCGTGCGTCCACCCCAGCTGGCACAATTGTTGAAATGAGCACTGAAGACACAAGCCAGCATTCCCGCGAGCCTCGTCAGTCCGGTGCACTGCGTCCCCTGGACCAGTCCACCAAGCTCCAGAACGTACTGTACGAGATCCGTGGCCCGGTCAACGCCGAGGCGGAGCGCATGGAGGCCGACGGCCAGCGCATCCTCAAGCTCAACACGGGTAACCCCGCGGCCTTCGGCTTCGACGCGCCCGACACCATCGTCCAGGACATGATCGCCGCCCTGCCGTACGCGCAGGGCTACTCGCAGTCCAAGGGCATCCCGTCGGCCCGCCGCGCCATCGTGTCCCGCTACGAGGTGGTGCCCGGGTTCCCCACTTTCGACGTCGAGGATGTCTTCATCGGCAACGGTGTCTCCGAGTTGATCACCATGACCACCCAGGCGCTGCTCAACGACGGCGACGAGGTGCTGATCCCTGCCCCGGACTACCCGCTGTGGACCGCGGCGACGACCCTGTCCGGCGGTAAGCCCGTCCACTACCTCTGCGACGAGGAGGACGACTGGGCCCCGTCGATCGAGGACATCGAGTCGAAGATCACCGAGCGCACCAAGGCGATCGTGATCATCAACCCGAACAACCCCACCGGTGCGGTGTACAGCCGGGAGATCGTCCAGAAAATCGTGGACATCGCCCGCGAGCACTCCCTGCTGCTGCTCTCCGACGAGATCTACGACAAGATCCTCTACGACGACGCCGTGCACGTCCCCACCGCCTCACTGGCACCGGACCTGCTGTGCATCACCTTCAACGGCCTGTCGAAGGCCTACCGGGTGGCCGGCTACCGCGCTGGCTGGGCCGTGATCACCGGTCCGAAGAGCCACGCCAAGGGCTTCATCGAGGGACTGACCCTGCTGGCCTCCACCCGACTGTGCGCCAACGTGCCCGCCCAGTACGGCATCCAGGTGGCCCTGTCCGGACGCCAGTCCATCGACGACCTTGTGCTGCCCGGCGGCCGCCTGCTGGAGCAGCGCAACGTGGCCTACGAGAAGCTCAACGAGATCCCGGGCGTCAGCTGCGTCAAGCCGATGGGTGCGCTCTACGCGTTCCCGAAGCTCGACCCGAACGTGCACGAGATCCACGACGACGAGCAGTTCATGTTCGACCTGCTGCGTTCCGAGAAGATCCAGATGGTGCAGGGTACCGGCATGAACTGGCCGGCCCCGGACCACTTCCGCGTGGTCACCCTGCCGTGGGCACGTGACCTGTCCGAGGCGATCGAGCGTCTCGGCAACTTCCTTGCGTCCTACCGGCAGTAGGTAAGGTACGACGACATGTTGGCCACATTAGGGAGGTTGCTTCGCCTTATCCCGCTGGGCTCAGTGGAGACGATCCTCGCTTCGGCGATGGCGTGGGCCCAGTTGTGGATGCTGGAAGAGCCAATCGGCCCCCTCCACATCCTCGTCGTCGTTCTCATCGTGGGGGACGTGGCCCTGGCAGCCCGTCTTCCGATCGTGGCCTCGGTGCTCTCTCTGTTCCTGCTGGCGTCGATCCCCGTCTTTGGGGGCCTGGCTCCGCTTTTCATCGTCTTCTACGCTGCCCTGATCGTGGAGATCGTCGTTGCCCAGGGCATGTTCACCGTCGGTCTCTTCGTGATCATCGCCCAGTGGGCTATGTCGACGGTCGACCCGGTGAATCAGGTCTTCTACATCGACCTGTTTTCACTGGTCATGGTCGGACTCATCCTTGTCGCGGCCTACAGCATCGGTTGGAACCGGTACAACCTGCTTCAACGCCAGCAGTACCTCCGGGAATCACTGGCCCGGCAGGAACGCGAACAACGCCTTGAACTGGCCCGCGAACTCCACGACTCCGTGGCCACCTCATTGACCAGTGTGGTGATGCGTTCCCAGGCCCTGAGTCTGGCGGAGGAGGGCTCCGGGAACACCGAAACACAGTCGCAGCTCGAAGGGATCTCCGACACCTCCCGCGACGCCCTCGACCAGTTGCGGACCATGCTGCGTCTACTCAACGAGGAACCCGCCAGCACCTCCTTCCGCAGGCGTGGGGACAGCCAGCCACTGAAGAAGTCCTTCTCCACCGTGTCCAAGGAAATGCGGGCACACGGCCTCAAGGTGTCCACCAACCTCGACCTGCCGTGGAACGTGAACCGTGCCGCCAACCGGCCGTCCATGCCAGAGGTTCCTTCCACCGCCTTCCCCTGGTTCGACCGGGACACCGTGGGCAAGGTACTCACCGAGATGGCCTCGAATGCTGCGAAGCACGCCAGGCCCCATTCCACGGTGGTGGTGGACTGCTACGTGGACGGAACCTGTCTGGTGCTGATCATGACCAACGACATCGACGAACACTCCCCCAGTGAGGGTGACGCGACTCTCAGCTCTGGGCTGGGTCTCGGGTCCATGCAGGCCCGGGCGTCCAAGGCCGGCGGGGTACTGAAGTCCGGGACCATGCGCCGTGACGCCACCTTTGACGAGGCCGGACTGTTCGGCGACGACAACAGTCACAGGAGGCGGAAACTCCAGGTCGGGGAAAAAAGTTCGGTCCTGGTATGGCGAACCTTGCTCAGAATCCCTATTGTAGTTACCGAACCGTGACTTTCTTGCGGACCAATAACAGCGGTGCCCGCAATCTCAAGGAGAACCCCATGCGCTCTGTCCGTACCTCCGTCGTCCGCGGCCTCGTCGCCGCCGGCACCACCATCGTCCTCGCCTCCGGCCTCGGTGCCGGCGTCGCCTCCGCCTCCACCATCGAGTCCAGCCTCGTCGGTCCCAAGTGGGCCTACGGCCAAGCGTTCGACTGCGATCTTAAACAGAACCGGGACCTGTGGTACTGCCGGAACGCTTAACCCAGTCTGAACCACTGTGACCTCTACCCCCATCCGCGTTCTCATCGTCGATGACGACCCGCTCGTCCTGTCCTCGTTGCGCCTCTACTTCGCCGCACCTGCCGCCGCCGACATCGAGATCGTCGCCGAGGCGTCGACGGGACGCGAAGCCCTCGACATCCTGAAGGACACGCCAGCCGAGGAACGGATCGACGTCATCATGGCGGACATCCACATGCCCGGCATGAGTGGGGTGGAGCTGCTCGGAGAGATCCAGACAATCGAGAACCCACCGGTGTTCGTCGCCATGACCGCGCTGGACGAGGAAGAGACGATGCTGTCCATCCTCGCCCAGGGCGGTCGCGGCTACATCCTGAAGAGTTCCCGCCCGGAGTTCATCACCGACACCGTGCTCGCGGCTGTCGGTGGTGGCACCGTGGTCAGCCCCCAGCCGGCATCCCGGCTGGTCCAGCACCTGTCCACCCTCAACGGGGACAGTGCTTCTGACGCTTCAACAGCCTCAGAAACCACGAACGCCCCGGCCACCTCGGCCGGGGTTTCTGATGTCGGTCAGGACGATGCAGCGTCGGCTGCGGAGTCCCCCGACCCCGAACGTCCCTCCCGCAACCTTCCCCGCCTGTCCGCCTCCGAAGAGCGCGTCCTGGGGCTGCTCTGTGACGGCCTGTCCAACACCGAGATCAGCAAGAAGACCGGCCGCTCGGCCAGCGCGGTGAAGAAGCAGATCTCCAACCTGCTGGTGAAGTTCGGCGCGGCCTCCCGCGTCCAGCTCGCCGTGTTAGCTATAGAGGCCGGCTTCATTCCCGACGCCGACTGAGCCGGTAGCCAGAGCGTCCTGTCCGGCCGCCCGCGGCATCCCGCGGCCGACGGAGCGTCCCAACCCTCGGTAGCTCCAGCCGGCGGCGACCCACTTCTCGGCCGGCAGGCAGTTGCGTCCGTCCAGAACAATCGGACGGGCGACGAACTCACGCGCGGCGACCGGGTCGAGCTCGCGGAACTCCTTCCACTCGGTGGCGACGATGACGACCTCAGCGTCCGTCAGTGCCTCCTCGACGTTGTCGGCGTAGTCCAGGGTCGGGAACAGCCGGCGGGCGTTCTCGTTGCCCATCGGGTCGTACACCCTGACCTGTGCGCCAGCCAGTGACAGGGAGCCGGCGACGTTCAGTGCCGGCGAGTCACGGACATCGTCGCTCTCCGGCTTGAAGGTCGCGCCCAGGACCGTGACACGGTGGCCCAGGACGTCCCCGCCGCAGGCCTTACGGGTGAGGTTCACCAGCTTCTCGCGGCGGCGCATGTTGATCGAGTCGACCTCGCGCAGGAAGGTCAGCGCCTGGTCGGCACCAAGTTCACCGGCACGGGCCATGAACGCCCGGATGTCCTTCGGCAGGCAGCCGCCGCCGAATCCGAGGCCGGCGTGGAGGAACTTGCGTCCGATGCGCTCGTCCATGCCGATGGCGGTGGCCAGCTGGGTGATGTCGGCGCCGGAGGCCTCGCACACCTCGCTGACGGCGTTGATGAAGCTGATCTTGGTGGCCAGGAAGGCATTGGCGGAGACCTTGACCAGCTCCGCGGTCGGCAGGTCGACCAGCACGAACGGCGAGGGGGCCTGCTGCGGGTCGACCGGGTCGATGCAGCCGGCGTAGACCTCGCGCATGGCGTCCTCCACCTTCTGCGCCGACGAGGTGCCCGGCTCGGCGATACCGACCACGATGCGGTCGGGTGCCAGGGTGTCGCGCACCGCGCGGCCCTCGCGGAGGAACTCCGGGTTCCAGCAGACCTCCACATTCTGCTCCGCGACGTCCTCGCGGTAGCCCAGCTCGTTGATCCGCTCCTGCAGGGCGACGGCGGTGCCGACCGGTACCGTGGACTTGCCGACGATCAGGTGGTCGCCGGCGAGCAGCGGGACGAGTTCGTCGACGACGGACTCCACGAAGCGGGTGTCCGCACGGTAGGAGCCCTTGCGCTGCGGGGTGCCGACGCCGATGAAGTGGACCGCGCCGTGGGCCGCGGCCTCAGCGTAGGACGTCGTGAATCGCAGGCGGCCTGCGGCGATGTTGCGCTCCAGCAGATCGTCCAACCCCTTCTCGTGGAAGGGCGCGATCCCGGCGTTGAGGGCCTCGACCTTCGCGGGGTCGACGTCGACGCCGAGGACGTCGTGTCCGAGTTCGGCCATGCACGCTGCGTGCGTGGCTCCGAGGTATCCGGTTCCGAAGACTGTGAGCTTCATGGTTCCCATGTCTATCAGCGGGATGAAGACTTCGGGTGGAGAGGGCGTTGCGATGTATTGAGAAGTCAGTGACCGTTGTATGAACTCGAGATGTACCTGTCCCCCAGCCCTCTCGGCAGGTACGTCGAATACACCACCTCAGACACGGACACGACGGTACGGCCGACACCTGCACGAACGCCGGTCCCGCCCCGGTAGTCTTGGCACACATGACGAGGCGAGGCAAGGAGACCCCCGAGAGGCCCGGACGGGACGGACTGTTCCCGGACCACCAGGGCGCCTACCGGGACACGGACGACCACGGTGATGGTCGCGCCGTCGACGACCACGGTGTGGCACCCGACGACACGGACGCTTCAGAAGCACCCGAGACGTCCGAAAAGATCTTCGACATCGCCTGGGGGCCGCTGCTCGACCGCTACCGGAAGCGGCTGAGCTTCACCGGCATGCTCACCGCCACCGTCTTCCTCTTCCTCTCCATGTCCACCTCGCTGCTGCCCCGCGGTGCGATGTTCCAGGGCCTGATCAGCGGCGCGGCCGCCGCGCTGGGCTACATGCTCGGCGTCGGCGCGTCCTGGCTGTTCTGGTTCATGCTGTCGAAGGAGAAGCGACGGATCAACGAACGCAGCCACAGCTGGCTGTGGTGGGTGCCGCTGGGTGTCGTCGCCCTCGTCGGCACCGTCTTCATGCTGCGTCGCTTCCGGACGTGGCAGAACGAGATCCGCGCCGTGGTCGATGTCGACCCGCTGGGCTGGAGCGCCTACGTGACGGTGCCCGTGATCGCCGTCCTGGTCTTCGCGGTGCTGATGCTCATCGGGCAGGGCTGGGGCCTGATGACCCGCACGATCTTCCGCGCGATGAACCGCATCATCCCGCCGCGCATCTCGGCGGTGGCGTCCGGCGCGCTGATGGTGGTGCTCACCATGTTCCTGGCCAACGGTGTCATCGCCACGAACTCCATGAAGGTGCTGAACACCATGTTCGCGGCGACGAACACCGACACGAAGAAGGGGACGGAGCGTCCCAGCTCCGAGACACGCTCGGGAAGCCCCGACTCACTGGTGTCGTGGGAGTCCCTGGGAAGGGAGGGACGCTCCTTCGTGGCCAAGGGGCCGACGGTCGAGGAACTGGAGGACTTCAACGACACGGAGGCCACCGAACCGGTCCGCACCTTCGTGGGCATGCAGGACACCGACGCCGACCTGCGGGAGAACGCCGAGCTCGCCGCCGAGGAGCTGGTGCGCGCCGGCGGCCTGGACCGCGAGGTCATCGCCATCGGGTCGGCGACCGGTTCCGGCTGGATCAACCAGGCTACGGTGGATTCCCTGGAGTACATGTACAACGGCGACGTGGCGACGGTGTCGATGCAGTACTCCTACCTGCCGAGCTGGCTGTCCTTCCTGGTGGACAGTGAGCGCGCCCGGCAGGCCGGTACCGCACTGTTCGAGGCGGTGGACGCCAAGGTCCAGGAGCTCCCGGAGCGGAAGCGTCCTGAGGTGGTCGTCTTCGGCGAGTCCCTCGGATCCTTCGGCGCCGAGGCGGCGTTCGGGACGGTGCCGACGCTGTCGGCCCGCACCGACGGTGCACTGTTCGTCGGACCGACGTTCAACAACGAGCTCTGGCAGGAGATCGTCACCCACCGTGACGCCGGGTCACGGCAGCGGCTGCCGGTGTACGAGGACGGCGAGAATGTGCGGTTCATGTCGGAGACGGACGATCTGGAGAACTTCGCCGAGGAGAACCCCGAGGCGGAGTGGGAGAGGCCGCGGACGGTCTACCTGCAGCATTCCTCGGACCCGATCACCTTCTGGTCGCCGTCGCTGATCCTGGAGCGTCCGGACTGGATGGAGGAGCCAGCCCAGCCGGGCACCCCGGACATGACCTGGTTGCCCTTCATCTCCTTCCTGCAGTTGTCGGCGGACATGGCGGTGTCCCTGGACGTCCCGGACGGCTACGGGCACAACTACGTCTCCGGGATCCCGGTCGCCTGGGCGGAGATCCTGGAGCCGGACGGATGGACGGACGAGAAGACCGAGGAGCTGATCCCGCTACTGTCGCGCTGACGGCCCGGGAAGAATCACGGGAGCCAAGCGTTACGGATTGCCTCTTCCGCCGCCGACGGACCCTGCGATCCGTAAGGCTTCGCTCCCCAACCGCGTCCCCGGCAGATCCCCACCGACGATGCAGAGACACCCCAGCGGGCTGCCATGATTCTCCAAGGAGTGGTTCGTAGATTGAATGTCAGCGCCTCCGGAGATCCCCGGAGTCACCGCAACGATCATGGTGAAACCGATCCCCACGGAAGGACCGACATACGGTAGCTGAGCATTCTCCTCTTGAAACGTCAGCAGTGAGCCCCCGGCCAGCGTCTTCGACGCAGACCGGGGGCGAACTGTATCTGGAGGATGTTCCGGCAGGACGCAGCGGCGTCAGCGCCGGAAGTTCAGGTACGCCTTCGACGGGGTCGGTCCGCGCTGCCCCTGGTACTTCGAGCCGAGTGGCCCGGAACCGTAGGGAGCCTCGGCGGAGCTGCTGAGACCGAACAGGGCGAGCTGACCGATCTTCATTCCCGGGTACAGGGCGATCGGCAGGTTCGCGGTGTTCGAGAGCTCCAGGGTGATGTGACCGTTGAAGCCGGGGTCGACGAAGCCGGCGGTGGAGTGGGTCAGCAGACCCAGGCGCCCGAGCGAGGACTTGCCCTCGAGCCGCGCGGCCAGGTTGTCGGGCACGGTGACGAACTCCAGGGTCGAGCCCAGGACGAACTCGCCGGGGTGCAGGATGAAGGCGTCCGTGGAGACTCCGCCTTCGACGACGGGGACGCCGTCCTCACCGGAGCCGTCGCCGACCTCGACCAGCGTGGTGAGGTCCTCCTGCGGCTGGCGCGGGTCGATGTGGGTGTACTTCGAGTTGTTGAAGACCCGGAAGTAGCGGTCGAGGCGCACGTCGATGCTGGACGGCTGCACGAG
>DXGC01000094.1 GCA_019114135.1 Candidatus Corynebacterium avicola | reverse complement strand
GCGGGTGCCGCGACCGTTGATCCGGGTCCCGGTTCCGGCCGGGGTGAAGGCGGCGGGACGCTCCACCTGGGCATCGTCGAACAGGGTGGACACCGGGACGTCCAGGGCCTCGGCAAGACTTGCCACCGAGGTCAGTGAACAGGAGGTCTGCGCGTTCTCGATCTTCGACATCATGGCTTTGGACAGCCCCGAACGTTCGGCCAGGCCGGCCACCGACATGCCCCGGGAGTTGCGCAGTGCGCGGACCCGGTTCCCCAGCCCGACCTCGATGGAGCGGTCCTCGGCCGTGGTTGTGTCATCGAGGATCTCGTGGTCGGGGGCGTCGGGGGTGTCGTGGGCGCTGCCGGAGGTAGTCATGACGTCAGATCTTAATGTCAACGCATCTCCCCGGCACCGGCGTACGGGTGCAGGCTGAGGGTGAAGTCGTTCTCGGTGAAGCGGGACAGGCGGAAGTCGCTGGCGCGCACGTCCGGGTCCCGGGAGTCGCCGAGCAGCAGCAGATCGGCGACCAGGTCGGCGACGGCCGGGGCGATCTTGTAGCCGTGACCGGCGAAACCCACGGCGAGGAAGAGACCGTCCACCCCGCTGGGGCCGATGATCGGGTTGTAGTCCGGGGTGGTGTCGTAGCAACCGGCGTAGGTGCTGGTGAGCGCGGGGTTCGGCATCTCCGGGAGGCGCTGCATCAGCTTGCCGATCGTCCACTCGATGAAGTCGTCGTCGGCCTTGTTGGAGTAGTTGTCGGGGTCGGCCCAGTGGGGTTCGGCGTGATCGGAGTTGCCGCAGAGGATCTCACCGTTCGGCTCGCCGCAGAGGTACTGCAGGCTGACCAGGTCAGACAGCACCGGGACCTGGCCGAGGTCTTCGCCCGGATGGACCAGCATAAGTTGGGAACGCTGGGCGTACACCGGCAGGTCGAGTCCGACCGTGGTGCCGAGCTGACGGGCCCAGGCACCTGTGGCGAGAATGACCTGGCCGGCGCCGACCGTCGTACCGTCCGCAAGCTCCACGCCGGTCACTGTGTCGCCGGTACCGGTGAAGCCGGTGACCAGGGAGTTGGTGCGGATCTTCGCACCCTGCTTCCGGGCGGCGACGGAGAATGCCATACCGAGCATCGGGGCATCGCCGCGTCCCCCGAGCGGTTCATAGGCGATGGAGGCGAAGTCGTCGACGTGTAGACCGGGCCACAGCTCGCGGGCCTCGTCCCCGGAGATGAAGTCGACATCCACCCCGAGGTTCTGCTGCATGGCGATGTTCGCGGCCAGGGCGTCGGCGTTCTCCTCGCCGACGCCGACCATGTAGCCGCAGTTCCGGAATCCACAGTCGTCGTCGAGGATCTCCTTGGCGTTGTGCAGGAACTTCGTGCCGGTCCAGCCCATCTTCGCCACCGAGGGTGCGCCGTAATGGGCGCGGACCACACCGGAGGATTTTCCGGTCATCCCGGCGCACAGCTGGTCTCTTTCGAGGACCAGGACGCTCTTCTCACCACGGGAGGTCAGTCCCCAGGCGATGGCGAGCCCCTCGAGACCGCCGCCGACGATGATGTAGTCGTAGTTGTCGTTGATGTCTTGTGTGCTCATGTCCTGCCCTTCTCTGCTATTCTCGTGACCAGATTCTTGATGTGAAATGCCGATCACTGACAGGAAACATTCGTGATGTGACGAGCGTGTTAATCGTCCGTTGCGATCCCACGACAGAACTTTCACAGGAGATGAACCCGGCCATGACCGACCAGAACTACACGGCAACCAGTCCCGTCGGAATCGCTGACGCAATCGACGCTGAGACACTGATGGACACCTTCCGCTCCATGTGGGGCGAGCTCAACGCCATCGGTGTGGGGGAGTCCGGCGTGCGCCGCTTCTCCTGGACCGGGGAGGACGCCGCACTGCGCGACTGGTTCACGGCGCAGGCCGAGGCCCGGGGCATGGACGTCGCCACCGACGTCAACGGCAATATCCGCGCATGGTGGGGGATACCGGAGGACGGCGCCGTCGCCACCGGGTCCCACCTCGATTCCGTCCCCGACGGTGGGCTGTGGGACGGTCCGCTCGGCGTCGTCCTGGGGTTCCTCGCGGTGGACGCCCTGGCGGCCGCGGAGCAGGACGGGACGCTGACCCGTCGCCGACCGCTGGCCGTCGTGGACTACATGGACGAGGAGGGTGCCCGCTTCGGCGTGGCATGTCTCGGGTCCAAACTGATGAGTGGGGCGATCGACCCCGAGGCTGCCCGGTCGCTGACCGACGCTGACGGGGTGACGCTGGCCGAGGCGATGCTGGCGTCCGACACCGACCCGCAGGCGATCGGGGAGGACCCCGGGGAGCTCGCGCGGATCGGCGCCCAGGTGGAGGTGCACATCGAGCAGGGGAAGAATCTCGCCGGACCTCTCCCGGGTAGTGAGGTCGGCGCACCGGTGGGGGTGGCCACCGCCATCTGGCCGCACGGACGGTGGGAGTTCATCTTCGAGGGGGTGGCCGACCATGCCGGCACCTGTCGGATGGAGGATCGGAGGGACGCAGGCGTCCCCTTCGCCGCCACGGTGCTGGCGGCCCGGTCGGTGGCCGAGGGGATGGACGGGGCGCGTGCGACCTTCGGACGCTTCCATGTGGAGCCTGGTGGTCCGAACGTGGTCCCGGCGAAGGTCGTCGCCCTGCTGGACGCCCGGGCGAAGGATGACGCGACCCTTGAGGAGTTGGTCGACCGGATCTCCGGGGTCGCCAAACAAGCGGCCGGGGAGAACGGGGTGACTGTGTCGGTGGTGCAGAAATCCTATGCGCCGGTGGTGGACTTCGACCCTGACCTGCGCGAGATGCATGCCAAGCTCGCCGCCGACGCCGGGGAGTACCTGCCGGAGCTGCCGACCCAGGCCGGTCACGACTCCGGGATCCTGGCGGCGCGGGTGCCTACCTCGATGCTCTTCGTCCGCTCGCCACACGGGATCTCGCACTCCCCGCTGGAGGACGCCGCGGAGGAGGATGTGGTCGCTGGTCTGCGGGTTCTGGTCCGTGCGCTGGCGCATCTGATGTCGTCCTGACACCTGTCGGTGGATTGGGCGGTGAACGTTAATCCGTCCGAAACGGAGTCGAGACACCGACGCAAAAGCCCTCTCATAGAGTTTCTCACTGTTCAACGAAGAACACTGACAGTAACTCACCGTCAGGTGCACGCGACGACCATAACCCCTGAAGGAGTCATTCATCATGACCGCAGCCACCGAGCCCAGTACCACCATCAACTTCCGTTACCTCAGTGAGCCCGACATGGTCGAGGCAGGTGTCCTGGACATCGCCCGCTGCGTCGACGTCATGGAGGAGACGCTGATCCTGCTCAACAAGGGCGACTACATGATGGCCGGACTGAACCACAACTCCCACGGCGCGATGATCTCCTTCCCGGAGGACCCGGAGTTCGAGGGGATGCCCGCAGACGGACCGGACCGTAGGTTCATGGCCATGCCTGCCTACCTCGGCGGGCGCTTCAACAACACCGGCGTGAAGTGGTACGGCTCCAACGCGGAGAACAAGAAGGACGGTCTGCCACGCTCGATCCACGTCTTCGTCCTCAACGACACCGTCACCGGTGCGCCGAAGGCGATCATGAGCGCCAACATTCTCTCCGCGGTGCGCACCGGCGCCGTCCCGGGTGTCGGGGTGAAGTACCTGTCGAACCCGGACTCCGAGGTCCTCGCCGTCGTCGGCCCCGGCGTGATGGCGAAGACCAACACCGACGCGATCCTCGCCCTGCGTCCGGGCATCAAGACCATCAAGGTCAAGGGCCGCAGTCAGCGCGGCATCGACACCTTCGCCGCCTACATCAAGGACAAGCACCCGGACGTCGAGGTCGTCGGCAGTGATTCCATCGAGGAGGCGGTGAAGGACGCCGACATCGTCATGGCGTCGACCACCACCGATGCCGCAGGCCCGTCCGCCTTCCCGTACTTCAAGGAGGAGTGGCTGAAGCCGGGCTGCCTCGTCGCCGCCCCGGCCGCCGCCCGCTTCGACGACGAGTTCCTCGCCGGGAATGCCCGCCTGGTTCTGGACGCCTACGGGCTCTACGAGGCCTGGGAGGAGGAGTACGGCGACCGGGCCTTCGTCATGCTCGGCATCCCCGGCACCAAGTGGTACGACCTGGCCCGCGAGGGTGCTCTGCCGAAGGAGAAGATCGAGGTCGTCGCCGACGTCGCCGAGGGCAAGGCCCCGGGGTGGGACCCGGAGACCGTCACCATCTACTCCGTCGGCGGCATGCCGGTCGAGGACGTCGCCTGGGCCACCGACCTCTACGCCACCGCCGAGGAGAAGAACATCGGCCAGGTGCTGAACCTCTGGGACAAGCCCGAGCTGGCCTGATCCACGTAACCGACGTTAATCCGAAAGAAACCGCAGCGGGACGTCGCTGCAACGACGCTTTCGTAGATTCATGAACGAACGCGTAATGACGATCGCGCAATGACATGAAAGTTTGAGGAGTAGAAAATGCCTGCTGCAGACGTAGCGTGGATTCTCGCCGCAACCGCCCTGGTCCTCCTGATGTTCCCCGGACTGGCGATGCTGTACGGCGGAATGCTGAACGGACGAAGCGTCCTGAACATGATGATGATGGTGATGTCGTCGCTGGCGGTCACCACCGTGGTCTACGTGCTCGTCGGACACGGACTGGTCCTCGGTGACAGCGTCGCCGGACTCCGTCTGATCGGTGATCCCTTCGAGTTCGCCTTCTTCAACGACCTCATGTCGGACGACGGCGCCGGAACGACCTTGAACGCCGCCTTCTTCACCCTGTTCGCCGCGATCAGCCTCGCGCTGGTGTCGTCCGGCGCCGCAGGACGCATGAAGTTCGACGCCTGGATGATCTTCTCCGCGATCTGGGTGCTGCTGGTCTACGCCCCGATGGCACACTGGGTCTTCGCCGCCGACGATGAGGAGACAGGCACCACCGGTGGCTGGATGATCAACGTCCTCGGCCTCCACGACTACGCCGGTGGTACGGCGGTCCACATGAACGCCGGTGCTGCCGGACTCGCCCTGGCCGTCTTCCTCGGTCGTCGGGCGAAGAAGGACGACAAGCCGCACAACCTGCCGCTGATGCTCATCGGAGCCGGCATGATCGCCATGGGCTGGATCGGATTCAACGGCGGTACCGCCGGTGCCGCGGACTTCCTGGCCCAGTACGTGGTCCTGACCTCCCTGCTCTCGCTGGCCGGCGGGATGCTCGGCTTCATCATCATGCAGCGCATCTTCAACGGTCACTACACCCTGCTCGGCCTGGGGACCGGCATGATCGCCGGCCTGGTGGGCATCACCCCGGTGGCCGACGCCGTTCACCCGATCGGCGCGATCTTCGTCGGCATGCTCGCCTCCGCCGCCGCCTTCGGTGCCATCAAGCTGGCCCGTCGCTACGGTATCGACGACTCCGCGGACGTCTTCGCGGTCCACGGTGTCGGCGGTATGGCCGGTGCGATGTTCGTGGTCTTCTTCGGCTCCGCGGCTGCCCCGGCGGAACGTGCCGGTGTGTTCTTCGGTGGCTCGCCGGACCTGATCTGGCGGGAGATCGTGGCCATCGTGGTCACCGTCGGATTCTCCTTCTGCATGACCTACGCCATCGCCTGGGTCATGGACAAGGTCCACCCGATCCGCATCTCCGAGGAGGCCGAGGGGGCCGGTATCGACATGGCACTGCACTCCGAGGCAGCCTACGAGCGTGCGTTGAACTCCGCGGACAGCGACAGCGACTTCGCGGACGCCAAGTCCACCGCCGACCAGAAGATCGTGTAGCTCGTCCTCTGAGCACTCAGAAAACTCAGAGGGACAACACCGACGGTGAGGGGGACGCCAGGAAGTCGGTGGGGTGGGTGACCGGCGCCGACAGCATCCCGCTGGCGGCGTCGATCAGGAAGTAACCGGCAGAGAACCAGTCGCCGCGGGCAGTGCCCGCGGCGGCCTGCTGTTCATAGGCTGCTGCGATGTCGAGCACCATGCCCTCCACCAGGCGGCACCGGTTGCCCAGTGTCTGCTCCGGGACGTCCTCGAGCGCGGGGTGCTCCCCGGACAGCGCATCGGCGAGTCGCAGGTCGCCCTGGTCGGGGCGGGGTGTTCCCTGGTTGGCACGCAGCGATTCGCGGACGGACGGGGTGGAGGCCACCTGGCGGAGGAATCGGGCGCGCCAGCCCGGGACGGGTTGGGCGGCGAGCTTCTCGAACCAGGGCAGGACATGGGCTGCGACGATGTCCTGCAGGGGAGGGGTGTCCGGGAGCTGCTCGCGGAGTTCCTGACGGCGTGCCCGGAGGTAGGCGTTGTCCCGGGTAACGAGGTCGACCAGGAGCTTCTCCCGGTTGCCGAAGTGGTAGCCGACGGCCGAGTGGTTGGCGGTGCCGGCGTGCTCGGCGATCGTCCGGTTCGACACGGCGTCGATGCCGTGACGTGCGAAGAGCTCCTCCGCAGCGTCCATCAGTTTTTCGCGAGCCTTGTCGCCGTGCTTACCCATCGCGGACATCCTACCGCACTCGAGTACCGTTTTTAAGTCACGTGGCGTAGCATTGCCGGGTCTCGTCGAGGACGGCGGGAGCGTGACTGGAACGACAGCAGAGAAGAGCACGATGGCTGACACGGCAGAAAAGACCACCGACGAGGACCTGAAGGCCGCCAAACGGGCACGCGCCGAGAAGATCGGACGCTACGTCGCCATGTTCGTCTTCCCCCTGATGATGGTGGGAATGATGATCTGGGGATACCTCTTCGCCATGCATTCCCCGACACCGCAGAACCTTCCGGTGGCCGTGGCAGGCCAGGGCGCTGATCAGGTTGCCGGCGCGCTGGATGACGTCGACGACAATGCGGTGGACGGCCGCGTCGTCGACGACGCCGAGGACGCCCGGCAGGCGGTCATCGATCGGGAGGCCGTCGGTGCGGTCGTCCTCGAGGACGACGGCGCGACCCTGTACACCGCGAGCGCGGCCGGAGCGTCCCAGTCGACCACCGTCCAGCAGCTGGTGACACCGGTGGTCGCTGGCGTGACAGGAGATGCGGGGCAGGTCCAGAACGAGGATCTCGTGCCCCTGCCCGAGAATGACTCGGCCGGCATGGGCGCGATGTTCCTCACCACCGCGCTGGTGATGGCCGGCTACCTGCCGCTGAGTATCGCCCTGTCGAACGCCCCGCAGCTTCTGCTGCGCAAGAGTAGGGCGATCCCGATCCTCATCGGCTGGTCGGCCCTGATCTCCGCACTGGTGTGGCTGATCACCGGACCGATCATGGGAGTGGTCGCTTCAGAGGACGCGTTGCCCGTCGTGGGTGTCGCCTTCCTCGGTGTCTTCGCCATCAGCGTGGTCCAGATGTTCCTCACCCGGATACTGGGACCGTTGGCCGTGATGGCGGCGATGCTGTTGCTGATGGTGCTCGGCGTCCCGTCGTCGAACATGAGCATCTCGCTGTACTCGATGCCGACCTTCTACCAGGCACTTCACTCCTTCCTGCCCACGCCGGCGATCGGGGAGTCGTTGAGGTCCGTGATGTACTTCAACGGCAACGGGGTGTGGCCCCACCTGTGGGTCCTGATCATCGGCGCGGTCGTCGGGTTGGCGCTGACCTACCTCATCGACTGGAACAAGGAGCGCAAGGGGAAGCGGAAGCGCACCGCTGTCCTGAACATGCCCTCGCTGCACGGCGGACCGCGCCCGAAGTCGAAGTTCTGGCAGTACGCGACCCTGCTGTTCTTCCCGCTGGCCATGGTGCTGATGATGATCTCGGCGATGCTCGGGACGATGCACTCGCCGACCCCGCGTGACATGCCGGTCGCTGTCGTCGGTGCGACCGAGGAGCAGGCCGAGCAGATGATCACGGGTCTCGACGAAAACATGCCGGGACTGTTCGAGATGGAGGCCATGGATGATCCGCAGGAGGCCCATGACCTGGTGCGCGACCGCGAGGTCGCAGGTGCGTTCGTCCTGCCGTCCCAGACGTCCCCGGAGGCGACGATCGTCACGAACCAGGCTGCGGGGATGAGTACGGCGCAGACGATCTCCAGGGCTTTCACCCAGATCGCCGAGGCGCAGGAGATGATGGTGGAGGACGACGACATCGCACCTCTTCCGGAACGGGACAGCATGGGCACGGTGAGCCTGTACGTGGCGATGGGTTGGATCCTGTCCGGCTTCATGGTGATCGTCGTGGGTGCCAACGCAGCCCCGGCGAGCCGACCACTGCGTAAGCTGCTGCCGATCGTCGGCGGTTACTCGGTGTTCATGTCTCTGGTGGTGTGGACGATCGCCGCACCGATCGTCGGGGCGGTCGACGGTCACTTCTGGCCGCTCGTCCCGATCGGCGTGGTCGCCATTTTCTGCGTCGCCATGTTCGCCACGGTGCTGGAGAGACTCTTCGGACTGTTGGGAATCCTGCCGATCGTGGGAATCCTGATGTTCCTCGGTATACCGGCGTCCGGCGGAGCCTTGTCGATCTACATGGAACCGGCGTTGTTCGTGCATCTCCACGAGGTGTTGCCCATGGCTGCGGCGGTGGAGGCCGTCCGCTCGACGCTCTACTTCGGCGGGGACATCGTGGGCTCCTGCCTGCTGACCTTCATCGTCTGGGGAGTGGTGTCCCTGCTCCTTGTGACGGTGATCGACCGGTTCAAGCCGGTGCGCACGGAGACCCCGTATCACGAGGTGTCGATCTTCGGTGATCCGGACGTCCTGCCGGAGGACGAGGACGACGAGGAGGAAGCCGGGGACACCGTAGAGTCAGAATCGGTCGTGGCACAGAAATAGGGTGCGCGCAATACTGGGAAATGTCAGATCAACTGCATCGTCTGAAAGGACAGCACCATGACATCTCCCACGCCGCTCTACACCACAGAAGCCATCGCCACCGGAGCCGGCCGCAGTGGCCACGTCTCCTCGCGTGATGGTTTCCTCGACACCGACCTGAAGATCCAGAAGGAACTGGGCGGACCCGGTGACGGTCTGAACCCGGAGACTCTCTTCGCTGCTGGATATGCGGCCTGCTACCACAGTGCGCTGCAGTCGGTCGCCCGTGAGCAGAAGGCGGAGCTGGGCGACTCCAGTGTCGGCGCCCAGGTCAGCATCGGGAACATCGAGGGTGGCGGATTCGGACTTTCCGTCCTCCTCGAGGTGGTCATCCCGGAGCAGCCGCACGACAAGGCGCAGGAACTCGCCGATGCCGCCCACCAGGTGTGCCCGTATTCCAACGCCACCCGCGGGAACATCGAGGTGACGGTCACGGTCTCGGACGACTAGCAGCCGGAAAACTCAAGCGTCCGGTCGGTGACCACTCCGCGCATCGGAGACACCGACCACGGTGGAAGGACCGCGATCGACCTTATGAGCCGCATCGACGAGGCCATGCGATCCGTCGTCCGTGAGGACTTCCTGCCTGACGGGCAGAAGGGGAGTGCTGGGTTCGACGCCGCATTGCCCATCGGTGGGGGATCGACCTGTTCCCAGCCGACCACCGTGCGCAACATGCTGGAGCTGCTCGACCCGTGTCCCGGAGACAGCGTCCTGGACGTCGGTTCGGGGTCGGGGTGGACGACGGCGATCCTCGCGGAGCTTGTGGGGGACGGCACGGTCACCGGAGTCGAACTGCTTCCCGATCTGGTGGAGCGTTCCCGGGAGACGCTGAGGGGCAGGGCGGTCGACAATGCCACCATCGTGCAGGCGACGGAGGGGGTGCTGGGACATCCCGAAGGTTCCCCGTACGACCGGATCCTGGTCTCGGCGGATGCCGAGGGCAGCGTCCCGCAGGAGCTCATCGACCAGCTCGCCGACGGCGGGGTGCTCGTCTGTCCGGTCGACGGGATGATGACCAGGGTCGAGAAATCCGCCGGGGGAACCGGGATGGTCGAGGTCTCCGAACACGGCCTGTACCGCTTCGTCCCCCTCGTCGTACGGGATCACTGACGCTCGTGGATCAGTGCCTTGACGATTCCCATGTTGATGTCGGGGAAGGCGGACGGTTGAATCATGCGGCTCCCTCGACGACCGGACTCCGACAGCGCCACCATCTGGCCGGCACGGAACGACATGACACTGACACCCGTACACCTTCTGAGGCCGATCGAGAAGGAACGGAGCAGGCCCGAGTGGAACGCCACCTCTGAATCCGTCACCGTCAGACGTGTCTCGCCCAGTTCGGAGACGATGCGTCCAACCGCCATCGCGAAGAAGAGCAGCGAGCCCACCAGCAAGCCCAACCGCTCCAGGGAGCTCAGCGGATCGGTCACCAACGTGTACACGAGCAGACTAGTGCTCAGTGACAGGAAGCCGACCATCGGGAGGGCGTTGAGCAGACTCCCGCGGCGGAATATGGATACGTCAAAGCCGTTGACGGTGACCCTGGACGGGGCCGTCGGGAGCAGTGTGGCCGTAAAAGTGAAGTTTCCCATCCACCAGGCAGTGAAGAAGCAGAGCATCCCGGTGAGCAGAGCTTTCCGTATCCCTGCACCGTCATCGAGTCGGTCGTCGAACATCCACAGACCGAATGCGACGGAGGCCAGGATGAGAAGTACGGGCCATAAGTAAGCAGCCGCGCCTGTGCTTCGTTGCTTTTCACTGTATTCCCGCAACTGCTCCAGCGCCCAGCCTGACTGTTCTGATGCGGACATGGACGATGATCATACCCGGTTCCTGAGCGTCTTCGTATCACTCTCTCCACTTCCATTAACTCTCGTAACATGGCACGGTGGAGGGGAGACACAGAAATTCATCTGAGGAATGAGGCCCTGCTGTGAGTCGTACACACCGACCCGCTACCGTCACCACCGCTGCAGCCGCCGTCGCGGTCGCGTTGGGGATGGGGCTGGCCTCCTGCAGCTCCGGATCGGACGATCCGACCGTGGAGGACGACCACGTCAACGCGGCGCTGTCGAGTTCCGACGAGGGCTCCGACTCTGACGATGCTGCTCCGGACCCCACCGCCGGCGACGCTGCGCCGGCACCGTCCCCCGCACCTCAGTCGGAGCAGCAGGAGCAGGAGCCGGAGGTGAACCAGGTCGAGCTGGGCGACTACACCGTCACCATGGGCGACGGGACCTCACTCACCTGTATGTTCCGGGACTCCCAGGAAGCCGACGGCTTCGACTGGGGCTGCCAGGCCAATGTCGACACCGGGTGGCCGGCCACCCGCGGCGGCGACGCCAACGGGGTGGCCTACCGCAAGGGCGGCGACCCTGAGCTCTACGCCCTGCTGGGCAACGCGGCCGGCGTCAACCTGGTCGGCGAGCTCGAGCCGAACACGATCACCCGCGTCGGTGACCGCTTCGTCGTCGACCTCACTGACGACGAAGCAGCGACCATCACCGTCGACGGGGTCACCGCACGACTG
This sequence comes from Candidatus Corynebacterium avicola, assembly GCA_019114135.1. Taxonomy (GTDB): domain Bacteria; phylum Actinomycetota; class Actinomycetes; order Mycobacteriales; family Mycobacteriaceae; genus Corynebacterium; species Corynebacterium avicola. The sequence goes on along the minus strand of DXGC01000094.1, from coordinate 29,257 downwards.
ACACAGAAGGACTACTCCCTGATCTAGGGTGAACCCCGAATGAACACCTGCTGACGATTGCGTTGTCGCAGGCGGCTTATCCGGCAAACCCCGGTGGGCACCGATAGGCTCACGTGACGTCATGATCCACAGACGTCACCGAGGAGAACTTCAATGAAACGCCGCCGTTTCCTGGCAGGTGCAGCAGCAGGAGGGGCCGGCGTCGTCGCCGCACGGTTCGTCGGGCAAGCGTCCGCCGGGGTAGCCACCGGGGCAGGACGGTCGGACGAGGTCTTCGCCCACTCCGTCGCCTCGGGTGACCCCCGATCCGACAGCGTCGTGATCTGGACCCGGGTGACCCCCACCGCCGACGCCACCCCGGGATCCGGGGCAGGGGAGCCCACCGAGGTGCACTGGGAGGTCGGCACTTCGCCGGACTTCGATTCGTCCGTCGCGTCCGGCACCCTCACCACCGACACCGACCGGGACCACACGGTGAAGGTCGACGTCACCGGCCTGTCCCCGGCGACCACCTACCACTACCGTTTCACCGTCGTCGGCGGACCGGCGGACGGTGCGTCCTCGCGTGTCGGACGCACCCGTACCGCACCGGCCGACGGGGACGACCCCGGTCGCCTGCGCTTCGGTGTGGTGTCCTGCTCGAACTACGAGGCCGGCTACTTCCGTGCCTACCGTGCGCTCGCCGAGCGCGACGACGTGGAGTTCGTCCTGCACCTCGGCGACTACACCTACGAGTACGAGACCGGCGAATACGGTGCCGCCTACGACGAGATCGTGCGCCAGACCGCGCCGTCCAACCGGACCACCACCCTGACCGACTACCGCATCCGGCAGGGGCACTACCGGAAAGACCCGGACCTGGCCGACCTGCACGCCGCCAAGCCGATGATCTGTATCTGGGACGACCACGAGTTCTACGACAACGCCTGGCGCGACGGCGCCACCGGCGACTCGAACTACCCCGACTACGCCGCGGTGAAGCAGGACGCCACCCGCGCCTACTACGAGTGGATGCCGGTGCGCGCCGGCGAGGGTTTCGGTACCAATGACGCCCGCCACCTGTACCGGCACCTGCGCTACGGCACCCTCTTCGAGCTGATCCTGCCGGACCTGCGTACCTACCGTGACGCCCAGGTGCTGCTCAGCGAGTCCGAGTCCGGGGTGCCCGCTGACCCGGACTACCTGCGCTCGGTCGGCAAGGACGAGCGCACCATGATGGGACGCACCCAGTTCGACTGGTTCGCCGACGTGCTGAACACCTCTCCGACGACCTGGCAGGTCATCGGCAACTCGGTCATGTTCGCGCCCATGACCCTGCCGAACACCCTGGACCCGCGGGTGCACGACTGGCTGGTGAAGCAGATCGGCCTGCCGAACGACGGCATCGCGCTCAACGCCGACCAGTGGGACGGCTACATGGCCGAACGTCAGCGGATCGTGGACCTCATCGCCGAGCGCAACAACCGCGGCGAAGGCAACGTCGTCTTCCTCACCGGCGACATCCACTCCTCCTGGGCTGCTGACATCCCCGCGGACGCAGGCTCCTACCGGTTGGGACGCGACAAAACCGTGGCGGCCGCAGAGTTCATCACTCCCTCGGTCACTGCCGCGAGTGCCTACGACTCCATCGCCCCGGCACCGGAGCTGAAGCCAGCCATCGAGGAGGTGTTGAGCCTGGGGGAGAAGATCCTCAAGGAGGTCGACTCCTGGTACAAGTACATCGACTTCACCCGCCACGGCCACATGGTCGTCGACATCGACCACAACCGCACCCAGGTCGACTGGCTGTACGGCGATATCCTGAGCCCCGACGCCGGTGTCACCTACGCAACCAGCTACCAGACTGCGGCTGGTGACCCGGGGGTCCGCCAGGCGGGCGGGGAGCTGGACCGGTCGAAGACGGTGTACTAGTCACCCGGACCTCGGAGGCTCCCTACTCGTAGATGACCCAGTCCGGGTTGGCGCGTTCGACGTTGCCGTTCTCGTCGTACTCGTAGAAGCCGGCACCGTCGGCGAGCCCGGCCTTGCCCTGGTTGATACCCCGCTCCTCCAGTAGGTCGGCGAACCTCTTCTTCGCATCAGAGGCGTTCGGGTTGGTGCGGGCGATGTTCACCGCGACATTGAATCCGACGATGTCGTAGATCTCGAAGGGGCCCTTGGGTGAACCGGTGGAGAGCTTCCAGTCCTTGTCGATGACCTCGGGGTTGGCGACCTCGTTGGCGTAGAGGCCGGCCGCTGCGTCCAACCACGGGATCAACAGGCTGTTGAGCACGTACCCGGGCACCTCCTTGTGCACCGGGAAGGGCTGCAGGTTGATCTCCCGGGCAAACTCCACGGTCCGCTCGAAGATGGCCTTGTCGGTCGATGGGGTGGCCATGACCTCGCCGGTGTTCTGCCGCCAGACCATGTTGGCGAAGTGCAACGCCAGGAAGCGGTCCGGATGACCGGTGGCATCGGCGAAGTCGGACGGGCGCAGGGAGGAGGAGTTGGTCAGCAGGATCGCGTGGTCCGGGACGGCAGCCCCGACCTCGGCCCAGACCTTCTTCTTCAGGTCCAGGTTCTCCGGGATGGCCTCGATGACGACGTCCGCGGAGCCGACGGCCTGGGCCAGGTCGGTGGAGGTGGTGATACGCCCGACGGCGGAGTCGAAGTCCTTGTCGGAGAAGTTCTCCAGGTCCCGCTCGTAGTGGGCACGCATCCAGTCCCACCGCTCGGGGAGCTTGTCGAGGAGTTCCTGGGAGATGTCGTAGGCGACGACGTCCTTCCCCGCGTAGGCGGCCTGCATGACGATCTGGGAGCCGAGCACGCCGGTGCCCAGCACGGTGACTGTGGTGAGTTCGCTCATGGCCGCCAGGTTACCGGCGAAAACTACCCGGTGTAGAAGGGGATGACGCCGAAGAGGATGGCCACGGCCAGCATGACCAGGGAGACGACGATCGCACGCCACAGGACCTTGCGGTGGTGCTCACCGAGGCCGACGTTGGCCAGGGAGACCAGCAGCAGGATTGCAGGCACCAGCGGGGACTGCATGTGCACCGGCTGGCCGGTGATCGATGCCTGGGCCATCTGCAAGGGCTCGATGCCGTAGTGGGACGCACTCTCGGCCAGGACGGGCAGGACGCCGAAGTAGAAGGCGTCGTTGGACATGAAGAAGGTGAAGGGCATCGACAGCAGACCGGTGATCGGGGCGAGGTAGCCACCGAGGGAATCCGGGATGACCGTGGTCACCCACTCCGCCATGGCGTCCACCATGCCGGTGCCGTTCAGGACGCCGACCAGGGTGGCAGCGGCGAAGACCATGCCGGAGACGGCGACGATCGAGCTCGAGTGGGACGCGACGGCCTGGGCCTGGTCCTTGATCTGCGGGAAGTTGACCACCAGGGCGATCGACGCACCGACCATGAAGACGAAGGCCAGCGGGAAGATGTCGAGGACAAGCAGGACCATCACGATCGCGGTCAGAACGAAGTTGAACCAGATCAGCTTGGGGCGCAGGGTGGGACGGTCCGGGTCGAGCATGGAGGAACCGAACGAGGAGTCATTGCCACTGGCGTTGTCGTTTCCGGAGTCGGCGCCACCGCCGGAACCTGCGGCGACGGTCGCCCTGTCGTCCACGGACACCATTCCGAGGCGCTTACGCTCGGCGAGACCCAGCAGCCAGGCGAAGCCGAGGCAGACGACCACGCCGGCGATGAGGGAGGGGATCATCGGGACGAAGACCTCGGAAGGCTCCAGGCCCAGGGCGGCGGCGGCGCGGACGGTCGGGCCGCCCCACGGCAGGATGTTGATCGTGCCGTTGATCAGGCCGGCGACACAGGTCAGCACGACCGGGCTCATCCCGAGGCGCAGGTAGAGCGGCAGCATCGCCGAGGTGGTGATGATGTAGGTGGTGGAACCGTCGCCGTCGAGGGAGACCGCACCGGCGAGAATCGCGGTACCGAGGACGATCTTCGCCGGGTCATTGCCCAGCACCCGGGTGATGACGCGGATCAGCGGGTCGAAGAGGCCCACGTCGATCATGATCCCGAAGTACATGATCGCGAACATCAGCAGGGCGGCCGTAGGGGCCATGTCCATGACCGCGTCGATGACCATGTCGCCGAGGCCGAGGCCGGCGCCGCCGATCAGACCGAAGACGGTGGGTACCAGGATCAGGGCCAGCATCGGTGTCATCCGACCGGTCATGATCAGCGCCATGAACGTCAGGATCATGGCAAAGCCGAGGGCGACGAGGATGCCGTCCGACGGTGTGTGGCTCAGCTCGTAGCTGGCATCTTCGGCGAGCACGAGGATGTCTGTGGCTGACACCGGGGCCTCCTTGGGAAATGTGTAGTGACGGAAGGAATACCGACACCGTAGGAGTGACCCCCACCACACGTCGCGCTTGTGTGCATTGCCCGGCGTTGTGTGCACACGTGGCATTGTGCGCGTTGTGCTCACGCCGGTGTGCCTGGCGTAGAGTCTGTGAGGTGCGTTACTCCACCCGCGTCCTGCTGCTGCAGCTGGCGACCGTCGTCACGGTCGTCGCGGTGTGCACCGGCGTCTTCTGCTGGATCGCCTACGACCGGCTCCGGGACGAGGCGGCGACCACCGCCATGGGCATCGCCCGCAGCGTCGCGACGTCCCCGCAGGTCCGTGAGTCCCTCGCCGAGGACAGGGAACCGTCCGTCGACAGTGACCTCCAGCGCTATGCCGAGGACGCCACGGCGCGAACCGGGGCACTCTTCGTGGTGGTCTCCGACGACCACGGCATCCGCCAGGCCCACCCGGAACCGGATCGTCTCGGGGAGACCGTCAGCACCGACTATGAACCGGTGCTGCGCGGTGAGGAGGTCACCGCCTGGGAGTCCGGGACGCTGGGCCCGTCGGCGAGGGCGAAGACCCCGGTATACGCGCCGGGGGAGAGTGCAGAGAACGGCGACAACCCGGTCGGCGGGATCAGTGTCGGTTTCCGGCAGTCCGGTGTCTTCGACGACCTGCCCCGGTTGTTCACCGGGGTCGGCGCTGCCGCGGTGGGCGCCCTGGTGCTCGGTGTGGCGGCGTCGTTGTTGATCCGTCGCCGGTGGGAGCACGTCACCCTCGGCCTGCAGCCGGAGGAGATGACGGAACTCGTCCGCGCCCAGTCGGCGGTGCTGGACGGGGTGGAGGACGGCGTCCTCTCCCTGGACACCGACGGGATTGTGCAGGTCATCAACCCGCGGGCCAGGGAACTGCTGGACTGCGGTGACATGGTCGGACGTCCAGTCTCCGAACTGGGGTTGCCGGATGACGTAGACCATGCGGCCCCGGCGGCCCCGGTTGTCCGCGGCGACCGGGTGCTCTACCTCGACACCCATCCGGTGCGTCGCGACGGACGTGACCTGGGAACCGTCATCGTCGTGCGTGACCGGACCGACATCGAGACGCTCAGTCGTCGGCTGGGGACCGTCCAGGCGATGGGCGGGGCGCTGCGGGTGCAGCGTCACGAGTTCGCCAACCGGGTCCATGTCGCCGCCGGACTGCTGGACGCAGGACGCACCGCGGACGCCCGCGACTTCCTCGGGGAGATGGCCGACCGCGGTCCGGTGGACTTCCCGCTGGAGAACTCCGAACTGCTCAGCGAGAGCTTCCTGCAGTCCTTCCTCGGTGCGAAGTCGACCGAGGCGGCGGAAAAGGGCATCACCATGCGCATCGGGGAGGACACTCTGGTGTTCGGGACAATCGCCCCGGTCAGTGCGGTGGAGGACCTCGCCACGGTGCTGGGCAACCTGGTGGACAATGCAATGACCGCGGCGGTTGCCGGAGTCGGCGACGAGGCCGGGCCCTGGGTGGAGGTCACCGCGCTGCAGGACGCGGACAGCCTCACCCTTGTGGTCGCCGACTCCGGGCCGGGTGTCGGCGGTGAGGTAGCCACGGACGACGATGCTCCCGACCCGGTGCACGGCCACGGCATCGGCCTGGCGTTGTCGCGCGACCTTCTGCGACGCCGCGGCGGGGAGTTGTGGCTGATCGACGCCGGGGGAGAAGGCTCCGGTGCGGTGTTCGGTGTACGACTGCCCGGGGTGGTACAGACGAGAGGAGAAGGAGATGACGGCGATGGCAGCGATGACGGGAAGTAGGACGAACAGGACTCCGAAGGACCTCGAGGTCCTGGTGGTCGACGATGACTTCCGGGTCGCCCAGATCCATGCCGACGTGGTCACCGCGACTGCCGGACTGCAGGTCCAGGGCACCGCTCGCTCCGTGGCGGAGGCCCGCCGGATGATCACCACGCAGACTCCCGACCTGCTGTTGGCGGATGTCTATCTTCCCGACGGGGACGGTATCGACCTGGTGCGTGCCGCCGGGGTGGACGCCTTCGTCCTGTCCGCGGCCGCCGAACCCGCGACAGTACGTCGGGCACTGTCCGCCGGTGTCCACGGCTACCTGGTGAAACCCTTCACCCGGCAGTCGCTCACCGAGCGGTTGGAGCGCTTCGTGCGTTTCCGGCGCATCGTGGACACCCCGCACCTGCTGAAGCAGGAGGAGATCGACCGTGCGCTGACCCTGCTGCACGGTAGCGCACAACCGGCGAGCGCGGCGGCTTCGGCCACCGAACAGCTCGTCCTGGGTGCGGTGGGTGAGGAGGAACGGACCGCCACCGAGGTCGCCGAGCTCACCGGGGTGTCCCGGGCGACAGCGCAGAGACGGCTGGCCGCGATGGCCAGTCGTGGAGTGGTGGTGGTCCGGTTGCGCTACGGGCAGTCGGGGCGTCCCGAACACCTCTACTCGAGGTCAGGGAAGGTCCAGTGGTGACCACACCAGGGGCGGAGGGGCATACCGGCTTCGGTTCTCCTGCGCAGCAGAGAAGCGGTCTCTATCGTTGGACAGGTTAGTTGACTCGGTCGGGTACCGGGTCGGGACGAACAGGAAACGGAGACTGCGCCTATGGCCGACGACGAAGACAAGACACCACGTCCATCCCGACGGGAGCGAGCGCGCAGTTTCATCCGTGAGGTCACGTACCCACACGACATCCACCCGGCACTCGTTCCAGGCGTCTCCATCGAAGACCAGAAGATCCGGTACAGCGTTGACTGGCGGATCGTCAGCGGAGCAGGTCTCCTGATCGTCGCCTTCATCGCGTGGGGCGTCATCGACCCCGAACAGGTTTTTGATGCGTCGTCTGTCGCTCTTGAATGGGTGATGACCAACCTGGGGTGGATCTTCACCATCCTGGCGACAGGTCTGATGTTCTTCCTGCTCATACTTGCTTTCAGTAAGTACGGGAAGGTTCCGCTGGGGCTCGACGGCGAGAAGGCGGAGTACTCCACGATGTCATGGACCGCGATGCTGTTCGCCGCCGGAATCGGGATCGGCATCATATTCTTCGGCCCATTCGAGCCGTTGACCTACTACCTGTCACCGCGCCCGGGCTCTGTCGAACCCGCGTCACAAGAGGCGGTGAAATCGGCGATGTCGCAGGCAGCCATGCACTGGGGGATCAACGCCTGGGCGATCTACGCCATCGTGGGGCTCGCAGTCGCCTACGTGTCCTTCCGCCGCGGTCGGGTACCACTGATGAGCTCGATTCTGGTGCCGTTGTTCGCGGTGAAATCCACCGACACCCTCCCCGCACGGATCATCGACAGTCTGGCGATCATCGCGACGCTCTTCGGGACGGCAGCGTCCCTCGGCATCGGTGCGCTACAGATCGGGAAAGGCGTCGAGGTCGTCTCGGGATGGTCGTCCACGGGAAATACGCTGGCCCTGATCATCATCATGGTCCTGACCATCGGCACGATCGCGTCTGCGGTTTCCGGCGTGGCGCGCGGTATCAAGTGGCTGTCGAACGTGAACATGGTGCTCGCCGTCGGCCTGGCGGCGTTCTTCTTCATCGTCGGACCGACCGCCTTCCTGGCGAACATGATCCCCGCGGTCATCGTCGACTACGTCGGTTCGATGCCGGACATGCTGTCGGCCAACATGGGTGAGGGCGAGGAAATGCAGTCCTTCCTCTCCAGCTGGACCACCTTCTACTGGGCGTGGTGGGTGTCCTGGTCACCGTTCGTGGGCGTCTTCGTCGCCAAGATCTCCAGGGGCAGGACGATCCGGCAGTTCATCCTCGGGGTGCTGTTCATTCCCTCCACCATCATTGTGCTGGCATTCACGATCCTCGGCGGCACCTCGATCTGGCTGCAGCGTGAACACGGCGAAATCGCCCCAGGCAATGATGTGAATGCGCTGCCGGCACCGGAGGAGATCTTCTTCAGCGTCCTCGATTACCTTCCCGGGGCGTGGATTGTGGCGCCGCTCGTCATCGTCATGCTCGCCGTCTTCTTCATCACCACCGCGGACTCGGCATCGCTGGTCAACTCCCAGCTGTCCCAGCGCGGTAACCCGTTCCCACGCAAGGGTGTGACGGTGTTCTGGGCACTGTGCATGGCCGGAATCGCCGTTGTCATCCTGCTCGCAGGTGGTGAAGACGCCCTTCAGGGACTGCAGAATCTCATCACGGTGACCGCGTTGCCCTTCGCCGTGATTCTGGTGCTCATGTGCGTTGCGTTGCTGAAGGAACTGCGTAGTGACCCGTACACCATCCGGTCCGACTTCGAGGAGGGCGCTCTGGCGAATGCAGTCGTCCATGGTGTGCGCGACTACGGTGACAACTTCGCTCTCTCCATCGAGGAGACCGAACCGAAGAGTGACTACGCCACCGGCGGCGACTTCAACTCCAGATCTGCGGATGTCACCGACTGGTACACCCGGACCGACGAGGACGGGAACCCGGTCGACTACGACTACGAGAGCGGTGAGTACATCACGGAGGACGATTCAGGCAGCCAGTGACGTCCTCCGACGGTCAGCTGGCAGAGCTTGCGATAGATCCGCCGACTGAACCGGGCACGTCGCTGTCGCCACCCGTGGAGACGGCACCCCGCAGCGAGACACCGTCGGAGACACCGTCGTCGGCCCACAGGAAGCGCTCGGTGCCGTTCTCCTCGACGAAGCGGGCGTAGCCCTCGTTGGCGAAGTTGTCGAGGCCGTCCGGGCGGGCCTGGATCTCCTCGTCGACCGGGGCGAAGTCGGAGTCGCCCGGGGCGTCCGAGGTCAGGACCTGGGAGGCACCGGAGCAGACCTCGTCGCACAGGGTGGTCAGCTCGCTGGCGGAGGCATCGTAGTCGGTGGCCATGACGCCCTCGAAGGGGGACTCGTAGCGCTGCACGAGCTCGGCGTCCGACCCGGACTCCAGGTTCACGAAGAGCACCTCGCCGGTCTCCTCGACACCGACGGCGAAGAAGGGCTTGCCGGAGTCGGAGATCCAGCTGATGGTCTCCAGACCACCGTTGGCACCGATGTCACCGGTGAACTCGGAGAGGTTCCACTCGTCGGTGGCCTCGACCTCGGAGTCGTCCTCGGCACCGTCAAGCTCGTAGCGCAGGACAGACGGGCGGGAGGTGTCGTCCTCGCCCTCGCTGTTGTCACGCTCGGTGGAGACGTAGAGCGCCCCGTCCGGGCCGACGGTGACACCCTCGGTGTCGAGCTCGCCGGAGCCGTCCTCGTAGCGCAGGGTGTGGCGGGAGTCGATGTGGTAGCTGTTCCCCTCCTGCGGGGTCAGTGTGTAGAGGTTGCCGGTGCCGTTGTTGACGACGTAGGCGGTGCCGTCCGGGCCGAAGTCGATGCCGGACATGTCCTCCTCCTCGAAGTCCTCGACGTAGTCGCCGGTCAGCTCGACGTCGCCGATCTCCAGCGGGTCGTGGGCGAACTCGGTGGTGCTGCCGTCGTTCTCGCCGTCGGACTCGACGTTGCGGAGCCCCTTCGTCGGCTCCCCGGTGACATTGAACTCGCCGGTCATGTCCGGGACGCGTCCCCAGGTGGTGGCGGCGTGGCCGGCCCAGGTGGTCTCGTCGACGTCCTCGCCCTCGGGGTCGGTGAGGGTGACGGTGTCGTCGCTGCCGAGACCGAAGTCGGGCTCCGTGTGGACGACGAGGTAACCGCCGGACTCGATCTCGGTGCCCTCGGGCAGGGTGATCGGGTCGTGGTCATCGTCGTCGTCGACGATGCCCCAACCGGAGACGTCGACGGAACTGTTCGGGTCGGTGTTGGCGAGCTCGACCCAGTCGCCCTCGGGGTCCCCGTTGGACTCGACCTCGTTGATGACGACGTTCGGCGTCTCCTCCCCGTCGGCGTTGGCGGCCGGTGCGAGGACGGCGGCCGTGAGCAGGACGGAGGTGCTGATCGGGAATGCGTATCGGAGTGGCTTCATGGCGTCAGAGAATATGCAGCCCAGGTGGACATGAACATGATTCAACATGAACGTCAGGTGACGATGACCACCTTGCCGACCGCGTGACCGTCCTCGACGGTGGCGACCGCGGTCGCGGCGTCCGACAACCGGTGGACCTCGCTGATGTGCGCCTTCACGTGACCGGCGGCGATCAACTCCAGGATCTCGGCGAAGACCGGACCGGACCTGCGACGCGTCACCGCGGGACCACCGGCGGTACTGCGTACGGGTGCCTCGGGGAACCGGGAGGTGAAGTCGTCGAGCACCGGTGGTCCGACGGTGTCGACGATCGCGTCGGCGTCCCCGAGTCGTTCCACCCAGTCCGTACCGGACTCGACGAAGGTCGCGCCGAGGTCGGTGACCAGGTCCTGCTTGGACTCCGAGGCGACACCGACCACGGTGAACCCCAGGTGACGTGCCAGCTGCACCGCGGCGTGACCGACCCCGCCGCCAGCGCCGAGGACGACGACCGTCCCGCCGTCCGGCAGCCCGGCGTCCCGCAGTTCGTGCACGGCGTCCCATGCGGTGCCGAGGGCGACCGGGACGCACGCCGCCTGCTCGGCGGGGACACCGTCCGGAATCAGCGTGGTCTGGGCGGCGTCGAGCAGCACCTTCTCTGCGTAGCTCCCCGTTCCTGCGAACGTACCGCCGACCACCGGGTCGCCCACCTCGAAGCCGGTGCCTGGGGAGGCGGCGAAGACCCGTCCGGCTGCCTCCCGGCCCATCGCCATGGGGAAGTCGACCTGGACCTTGCCCGCGCGGAGTCCCTCGCGGACCTTGATGTCGGCGGGGTTGACCGTGGTGGCCAGCAACTCGACGAGCACGGCGGGGGATGCGCCAGCAGGAAGTTCGGCGTCGGGGACCTCCAAGGGGCCGGCGACCTCCGGGCCGCCGTAGCGGGTGAAACCGTGGATGAGCATGGGGCCATTCTAGGTGTCCGGTCCATGCAGTAATCTTTTGGCCATGAACCCGTTCCAGGACGATGTGTCCTCCTTCGTCAACCCTGCCGCCGTGAACCCGGCGATGCGGCTGCGCATGTACCGCCCGACCACCGTCAAGAAGGTCGCCGCCTGGTGCGGCGTCGTCTTCGGCGTCCTCATGCTCGCCAGCGGATTTGCCGGCACCTCGGACAGCCTCGTCGCTGATCTTCTGCTGGGCTTCGGTTTCGGGGCGGGATGCATCATCCCGGGCGCGTACTGGTTGTTGTGCAACCGGCGTGACTCCAAGCTGGTCACCGACTGGATGCTCGCCAACCGGGACTACAAGGCCAACTGGGAGATGCTCGCCGCGGACGAGAGGGACCTCTTCTCCCGGCCGGAGGAGCTGCCGGAGATCCCGGAACGGCACTGGAAGACGGTGTGGTTGCTCATGGTGGGCGCCTTCGCCATCGCCATGGTCGGTGCCGCCTTCCTGCCGGACCCCGAGACAACAGGGGCCGCCTGATGACGGAACTGCCATTGGACGGAGTGAAGGTCGTCAGCCTGGCGGTGAACCTGCCGGGCCCGGCCGCCGCACGTCGGCTGGTATCGCTGGGCGCCAGTGTGACGAAGGTGGAGCCGCCGTCGGGGGACATGCTGGGCTTCGCGGCCGCCGGCTACTACGACTGGCTGTCGGACGGACAGACGGTCGTGACTCTCGACCTGAAGGGCCCGGCAGGACGTGCCGGGTTGGACGAGTTGCTCGCCGAGGCGGACCTGCTGCTGACCTCGCACCGTCCGGCGGCCCTGGAACGACTCGGACTCGGCTGGGCGACGCTGCAGGACAGCTTCCCGTCACTGTCCCAGGTGGCGATCGTCGGACACGGGGGAGCGGACGCCGACGTGCCCGGCCATGACCTGACCTACCAGGCGGTGGCGGGCACGCTGGGCACGCCACCCCGGCTGCCCACGCTGCCGGTGGCGGACCTGGCTGGGGCGGAGCGGTGCGTCGCCGATGCGGTGGCGTTGCTGTTCCAGGCGTCCCGCAGCGGACGCGGGGGCTACCGCGAGATCGCCCTGGCTGATGTCGTGGAGGACATGGCGGCCTCGGTGCGCTTCGGACTGAGCGGGGAGGGTGCGCCCCTCGGCGGGGCGATGCCGACCTACGGCGTCTACCCTGCGGCGCAGGGCTATGTCGCGGTTGCCGCCATCGAACCCCACTTCATCGCCGGGCTGATGAAGGAGCTCGGGTTCTCCGACCCAGCCGAACTCACTGCCGGGGTGTTGGCCGACTTCTTCGCCGGGCGCACCGCGGAACAGTGGACGGCATGGGGACGGGAGTCCGGACTGCCGGTCGTTGGACTCAGCTGACCGTCGTCAGCCCCAGGGCCTGGAGTCTCAGGGCTCGTTGGGTATGCGGCCTTCGGCGGTCACGCCGTTGCCGTCCCAGCGGAAGGTGACCGTTTCGGTGTAGTTCGGGGCGTCGACATTCGCGCCGCCGGCCTCGTCGAGGGCCTCCCAGTCCTTGAACTCGACTGTGACGGAGTCCTCGGTGGTGTCGACGATCTTGTGCTGCTGCGTGTTCGCCGTGTCAGGGGTGGTGGAGTACTGGCCCTGGTGGAAGAAGATGAGCCTGTTCTCGAACTGGGCATTGCCCTGCGGATCCTGTTCGACGGTGGCGTAGCTCAGGTCGCTGCACTCGTTGTAGTTCGAGTCGCCCTTGTAGACCCACGTCGAGTCCGGCAGCCCAGGAGGCGGGAGGTTCTCGATGCTGTCGGTGATCACCGGGGACTCCGGGTCGGGCTCGCAGTTGGCGTCCTCGGGCGGGGCTTCCTCCGCGTCCTCGCCGTCTTCTGTGTCTTCTGTGCCTTCTGTGCCTTCTGCGTCCTCGGCAGGAGCCTCGGCGGCGGCGTCCTCTCCCGCAGGATCCTCGGCCGGGACCTCCTCGGTGACGGTGACGGTCTCGGACGGGGGAGCGGCGCCGGTGTTGTCGGTGGAACCGCTGGAGTCATCCCCGGATCCACAGGCGGACAGGACGAGTGCGCTGGCGGTGGCGACGGTAGCGGCGACTCTTCGTGCGGAACGTGGTGAGTACCTCATACCTTCCGACCCTAAGGCCCGTCCACGGGTCGTCGCATGGCAATCCGTGGAGAGATGTCCAGGCCCGCGGCGGTCTCGGCGTCACGGATCCGGCGGAGATCATCCCCGAGCTCGGCCGGTGCCAGCTCGACGAAACCGAGGCGCCGGTACAACGGGGCATTCCACGGAACCTCGGAGAACGTCGTGAGACACACCCCGGGAAGACCGGCCTCGCGGGCCAGTGTGACGGCATACTCCACCAGCCGGGTGCCTGTACGACGGCCACGGTTGGCCGGATCCACCGAGACCTGCTCGATCAACAGGTCGCCGTCCGCCCGTCCGAGCCACAGCCAGGCAGCGAGGCGCGCCGGGGCGTCCACGACGAACACCGCACCGTCGCCGACCGCGGCCGAGAGCTCTCCGACGTCGGGAGGATCGTCGTCGGCGATGGCGTCCAACCCGACGTCCCTGAACGGCGCCCCGGCGCGACGCTCCAGTGACCGGATCTCCTCGACATCGTCGAGGATTGCCGTCCGGATCGACGGTTCCGGAGTACCGGACGGAGTGGACGGGGAGGTGGAGGTCATGCCTGACAGGCTACTGAACGGGCCAGGTCGGTTCCGGTGGTGTCTAGGATGGGGGACAGACAGACGTCCGACCCGCCCGATCCTGAGAAAGCGGTGCCATGGGGCAGCAGTGGTTCACGAGCGACCTACATCTGGGACACCGGTTCGTGTCCGGTCTGCGCGGATTCGAGGACACCGAGGAGCACGACCGGGTGATCCTGGACAACCTCGGCTCGGCGCTGCGCCCCGGTGACGTGGTGTGGGTCCTCGGCGACATCAGCTGCGGACCCAGGGAACACGAGGACCGGGCGATCGGGCTGCTCGCAGAGCTCTTCGACACGGCCGGGGTCACCGCCCACCTGGTGGCCGGTAACCACGACAGCTGCCACCCGCTGCACCGTCGGGCGCACCAGAGACAGCGCGACTACCTGCAGGCCTTTGCCTCGGTCCAGGCATACCAGCGCATGGTGTGGCGGAAGCAGGAACTGTGGCTGAGCCATTTCCCCCGTCCCGGTCTGGACCACGACGACATGTCGTCCCGGCACGACAATGTGCGACTCAACGTCCCCCTGTTGGTGCACGGACACCTGCATTCCCCGAGCCCGGTGACCGGTCCCGGGATGGTCGACGTCGGCGTAGACGCCTGGGGCATGCGGCCAGTGTCGCAGGCTCGGGTGCAGGAGGTTCTCTTCGAACCCGTCTAGCGGTTCCTACTGGACGTTCTGCCCGGTCACCGGTTCGGTCGGCTCGGTGACGGCGGCACCTTCGGCGCCCGCAGTGCCCGCAGTGCCCTCAGTGGCAGCCTCGCCCTCGGCACCCTCAGCGCCTTCAGCGCCTTCGATGGCCTCTTCGCCTGCCGGGGCAGCGGTCTCGTCGGTGGCCTCGGCCTCGTCGGAGGTGGTGGCCTTGCCGGCGCCTTCGTAACCGGAGTCCGGGGTGACCTCGGTGACAGCGGCGGTCTCCTTGCTGTCGTTCTCGCTGGGCGGGCTGCAGGCGGTCACGCCGAGTGCCAGGGCAGCGGCGGCGATCAGTGCGGTGGTCCTGCGGGTGCGGGTCATCTCATGTTCTCCTGGGGTCGTCACAATCTCGTCAGTCGCATCGAGTTCGTCCCTGATCATAGTGGGTGGAGGCTGAGGTCACGAACACCGACGTCTCTCGGGTGGGTATGTGGGGGGCCGCGGTGCGGTAAAGTTCACGCCCAACGAAGTCAGGAAAGGACGTGTCGATGAACTCGAACAACCAGTGGGGGACCCCTGAAGAGGACCCCACAGAGGTTTTCCCCGGAGTCGGGGGAGACAAGCCCCAGCCTCCGCAGTACCAGCGGCAGGAGGACCAGACCCAGTACCTGGACCCGAACCAGGCCCAGAATCAAGCACAGGACCCGAACCAGGGTCAGTGGCAGGGGCAGCCCTACTACCAGGACCCCAACCAGGTTCCGCCCCAGTACCAGAACCAGTACGCCGAGCCGCAGTTCGGTGCCGCACCCCAGCAGAACCAGCCGGTCCAGCCGAAGAAGAGCCGGGTCGGGCTGGTCATCGTCGTGGTGCTCGTCATCGCCGCCATCATCGCGGTGGTGCTCCTCGCCGTGAACCTCCTGGGCGGCGACTCGGACTCCGGCTCGGATTCCCCGGCACCCGCGCCAGCCACCAACACCTCCACCCCCGAGCCGGAGAGTGACACGGAGGAAACTCCGGACGGCAACACGGGCACCAACCCGGACAACCAGGACAACCCGGACAACAACACCGACAACCTGGATGACCTGGACCTGCCCAGCGAATGGGAGATGCCGGAGGACGTGCCGGAAGAACTCTCGGAGCTCGAGCCATGGCTGCAGGACCGCCTCGACGAGGGGCGTGAGAGCCTCGACGATCTGCGCGAGCAGCTGGAGAACAACCAGTAGCTCCCCCGGGTAGCCAGGTCGTCGGCGCAGGCCGCTGCCTGATCGGGGTATCAATGGGGACATGAACACCTCAGCTACCGCAGCCCCCGCGAACGTCTACTTCGCCGGCCACCCGCTGCCGAAGACCTCGGCGGCCCTGCAGGACGCCGGCGCCGTCATCGTCGACAACCTCGACGAGGCGGACGCCGTCATCTCCCACGGGGTCTCACCGACCAAGTTCCCCGACCTTCCCGAGCGGGTGAGGTGGGTCCAGCTGTGCCAGGCCGGGATCGAGGCCTACTTCGATGCGGGGGTCGTCACTCCCGGACCGTCCGGCACCAGGCGCTGGACGAACGCCGCCGGCATGTACGGCCGCCAGGTCGCCGAGAGTGCGATGGGTCTGCTGCTGTCGGTGACCCACCTGCACAAGCGCATTGCGTTGGCCAGGACATGGGGCATCTGGGAGGAGATCGACGAGAAGACCAGGTGGCTGGCCGGTTCCACCGTCGCCGTCGTCGGTGCCGGTGGCATCGGACACCACCTCTCGGCGATGCTCGCACCCTTCGGCGCCGAGGTCCTCGCCGTCAACCGCAGCGGACGCCCGGTGGAGGGTGCCCGTGAGACGGTGACCGTCGACCGGCTCGACGAGGTGCTCGCCGCCGCCGACCACGTCATCATCGCCCTGCCGCTCACCGATGAGACCCGGGGCCTGTTCAACGCCGAACTGCTGGCGTCCTGCCGCCCTGGGGTGACGATCGTCAACGTCGCCCGTGGTCCGGTCATCGTCACCGAGGACCTCGTCGCCGCCCTGGAGTCCGGACAGGTCGGGGGAGCGGGACTGGACGTCACCGACCCGGAGCCGTTGCCGGACGGTCACCCGCTGTGGGACATGGACAATGTCACCATCACCACGCACTCGGCGAACACCCGGGCGTCGATGGACTACCAGCTCGCTGGCCCGGTCACCGAGAACTACCGTGCCTTCGTCTCGGGGGAGCGGATGCCCACCGAGTTCGAGCCCTCCCGGGGCTACTGACGTCGCCGAATCTACTGGGCCGACATCCCGCGGATGTAGAACATCGCCATCCGCCGCTGGGCGAAACGGGCGACCGGCCCGCCGGCCCGGGTGAGCAGTCGGGCGGGACGGGAGAAGGCGCTGACCGTGGCGGTCACCGTCCCGTCGTTCTCCAGGGTGACCGCGAAGCGTTCCTCCCCGGACTCCATGTGCCCGGGCAGGGTGCCGTAGATCATCTCGAAGGAGTCGGTCAGCGGGAGACCGTCGGTGTCGCGACGTCCGGCGGTCAACACCAGACAGGGGGATGACAACGCCCGGAACAACCCGGCACCCAGGGCGACGGCGACGGTGTCACCGGCGGCCAACGGATGGTCCCCATCGATTTTGTCGGGTTCGCGGCGCAGTGGTGCCCCGGCCCGACGGTGCGCGCGTCCGGACAACAGGTTGTCGATCGCCCGCGACATGTCCGCGTGACCGTGTCCGATGACCTCTGTCCGGGACAGGGTGTGGAAGCCGGAGGTTTCCAGGCGTTCGGCGAGATCCGGTAGGTCAGCGAGACGATGGAGATAGGTCGACACCCCGACCAGACTGCGTGGGTAGGTCAGCTCGGTGGACGTCGGCGGGGTGTGCATGTGACATAGGCTACCGAAAGAATCGGGACGAATTGTCCGCCAGGCGATAGACTGCGACTACCGCATGTGTTCCGAACATGAAATACAACACGTACAACACGTAAGGACGACGCCGTATGTTCCGTAAGTCTTTCAACCGCGTACTTTCCGCAGGTGCTGTCGCTCTGGCAGTGGTCGCTGGTGGCGCGGTTGCGGCACCCACCGCCACCGGAGCCACTTCCACCCATGCCGGTGCAGGCATCGTGATCCACGACGGCAACGGCGGAGGCGGCATGTGCACGCTGAACTCCGTCGCGGAGAAGGACGGGACCTACTACGGTACGACCGCCGCGCACTGCCTGAACCCCGATGAGCTGGGTGCGAACCCGGAGAAGATCACCACCGAGTCCGGCCAGCTGCTCGCCGACAAGGAGGACATCGCCGCCGGAGGTTTCGTCACCGGTGGCTCGGCCTCCCCCTTCGACGTCAACGCATCGCTGGACGACTTCGGGTGGTTCCGCCTGGACGAGAGCGTGACCGCCAACGCCTCCTCGGTCTCCAGCACCGCCAACACCGGCATTCCGCTGCTCGACGACGCCCTGCGCGGCCACTCACAGCCGCTGGGCGAGCCGGTGCCGATCTCCCAGGGCCTGGTGGGACGCATCGTCTGCAAGGACGGCACCATGTCCGGCCGTACCTGCGGGCCGGTGCTGGACGTCAACGTGCGTACCCAGGAGATCACCGCGCTGATCCCGGCGATCGCCGGTGACTCCGGTTCGCCGCTGCACATCGCCGGACGCGACGGCAAGCGCCACATTGTCGGTGCGCTGTCCAACGGAACCCCGGTGCTGTTCAACACCTTCGACGGCACCCGTGAGCACCTGCCGAAGGTGGGTGCCTGACGCTCGCTGGTCAGAGAAGGGTCCGTGCCCAGGCACGGGCCCTTTCTTTTTCGCCTTCAGCCAGGGGACCGGGCACGTCGGTGACGGTGAAGTCCTCGCCGCGGTCTGCGGTCACACCCTTCTTCTTCAGCGCCTTCACCGCAGCCTTGGCCGCGGAGCCGGCCATGAAGCCACCGGTGGTGGTGGACACGGCGATGATGCGGGCGTCCGATCCGGACGCGGCGTCGATCCATTCGCGGACGCCTGCGCCGGACCCTCTGCCGGCACCCTTCTCGGTGGCCTGCGCGCGGGTCTTCTCCGTGGGCAGACCCATGTTGTGGGTGGGTGCGGCGAGGATGACCAGGTCGGCCGAGCTGCCCGGACCGTTCAGCGCATCTTCGGCGGTGAGGACGGTGGCTTCGGCGCCGGCGTCGGTGAGCCCGGCGGCGAGTTCCTCGGCGATGGTGGCGGTGTTGCCGAAGTAGCTCTCGGTGATGATCACGGATTTCATGGTGTTCTCCCTTCCGTGAGACATTGTGTATCATCTACGTTAGCATTGGGTTTATGACCAGTCGAGAGACCGGGGGTGCCCGGGATGCGAAAGAGAGAATTGTCGATGCAGCCGTGGCGCGGCTGCACCGGGACGGGCTGACGGTCGCCCTTGCCGGCATCAGCCTGGAGGAGGCGATCGCCGAGGCTGGTGTCGCCCGGGCGACCGGTTACCGCCGCTGGCCGAACCGGCAGGACTTCGCCCGGGCCGTCCTGGTCCGGGTGGTCCGGGAAGCTGAGCTGGTGCCGGAGAGTGAGGAGACGCTCGCGGCGATCCGCAATGCCGTCTCACGTGTCAATGCCGTGGCAGAGCGCGGCGAGATCGCCGATCCGGGCCGGACGGCCGTCGTCGAGGCGCTGAGGATTGCCACGGAGGCCGACTTCCGGCGGCTCGTGACGTCCCGCCGGTGGCGCGACTATCTCGCGCTGCGCGCGACGTGCGCGGGGCTGCCGGACGAGGAACTACGCGCCGAACTCACCGCCGAGCTTCGGCGGGCGGACAAAGACTTCACCGCGGGCCGCGGGCGGGTCTACGCACGGGCCACCCGTGCCCTCGGCTACCGGGTGCAGGTGCCGGCCCTGGGGGAGGACGCCAGCCTGGAACTGATGTCGTCGACGCTGGGGGCACTGATGTCGGGGTTGATCATCGGCGGAGGTCGCTCCGGTACTGACGATGCCGACGATGCCGACGACTCGTTCACTGCCAAGGCCTTCGGCTCGGAGATCGACGGGCGGTGGACTGCCGCGTCCTACGCGTTGACGTCGAGCTTCCTGACGTTCCTCGCCCCGCCTGCGGTGCCGACGGTCGACATTGACCTGCAGACCGTCCTGACGGAGCTTTGACGGCACTCTGACGGCACTCTGACAAAGATCGCAGATCGTTACCAGGGAACTCCAACAACCGGGTCGTAGATTGAAATTATCGCCTCCGAGGGAGGGTTCACCGTCACAGAACCCACCACAGCGCTCGTCACGCTGATCCCCATCGGGACCTCGGGGTGAGGTGATAGGACAGGAAGTCGTCGAAAGGACACCTACCGTATACGGCAGCTGAGCATTCTCCTCTTGAAACGTCAGCAGTTGACCCCCGGTTCGTCAGGAGCCGGGGGTTAACTGTGTGATTTCCGCTACTCTGGTGAATGTTGTCCACCTGACCTCAAATCATCCGGGGTCCTCGGCAGCACGATCGCCCCAGGCACCCCGGAGGAATCGGAACCGATGTGACTTCCTCATCTGGCAATTCGACGACCCCTGCTACCGACGTGTCCGCGGCAGGAAGTGGGACGGCAAGTGAGGGGGTGAAGAAAAGGGGCCCGGACAAGCTCATTCTCGGGGTGTCCGCGGGGTTCATCATCGTCTTCGTCATCGTCTGTGTCGCCTTCGCGTCCCAGGCACGTGACGGCTTCGGCTCAGTCGCCGACTGGTTGATGACCAACCTGAACTGGCTGTACATCGGCGGGGTCTCCATCTCGCTGCTCTTCTTGCTGGGCCTCGCGATCAGTCACTTCGGTCGCATGCGACTGGGGCCGGACGGCGAGAAACCCGAGTACTCCCTCGGCAGCTGGTTCGCCATGCTCTTCGCCGGTGGTCTCGGTGCCGTGCTCATGTTCTGGGGCGTGGCTGAGCCGCTCAACCACGCGATCAATGTGCCCTGGCAGAACGAGGAGCCGATGTCCCACGGGGCTGTCGACCAGGCCATGGGCTTCACCATGTACCACTTCGGTATCCACATGTGGGTTCTCTTCGCCCTCCCGGGACTCGCTCTCGGCTACTTCATCTACAAGCGCAACCTCCCACCGCGGTTGTCCTCCGCTTTCGCACCGATCCTGGGCGGAGCCATCTACCGGTGGCCCGGCAAGCTCATCGACGCACTCGCGATCATCGGTACCGTCTTCGGCATCGCCGTGTCCTTCGGTCTCGGCGCCCTGCAGATCCAGTCCGGTATGGGCACCGTGTTCGGTATCGACGGCTCGACCTGGTTGCTGATCGCCATCATCGGGGCGATCGTTGCCCTGGCCTGCTGGTCGGTGGCTGTCGGCCTGGACAAGGGCATCAAGAACCTCTCCAACATCAACATCATCATGGCCGTCTGCCTGATGCTCTTCGTCCTCGTGGCCGGTCCGACCCTGCTGCTCCTTCGCGGAACCCTGGACTCGGCGTCGCTGTACGCGGAGTGGCTGCCGAAGCTGATGTTCTGGTCCGACGCCGACCAGATCTCCGAGGAAGGCTGGCAGGGTACCTGGACCGTCTTCTACTACGCCTGGACGATCTGCTGGTCGCCCTTCATGGGCATGTTCCTGGCCCGCATCTCCAAGGGGCGCACCGTCCGTGAGTTCGTCGCCGGTGTGCTGGCGCTCCCCGCACTGTTCGTCCTGATCTGGTTCTCCATCTTCGGCTACGCCGGACTGAACGCCGAACGTGAGAACCCGGGGAGCCTGTCGGGCCCGGTCGTCGAGGACGGGGATGCGCCCTCCTCGCTGTTCATCCTGCTGGAGACGATGCCGTGGACCACGATCGTCAGCGTGTTCGCACTGCTGGTCGCCGCGATCTTCTTCGTCACCTCCATCGACTCCGCCGCCCTGGTCATGGACATGTTCGCCGTCGGTGAAGAGAACGTGACCCCCACCTGGCAGCGCGTGCTGTGGGCGGTGTCCATCGCAGCGGTCGCCGCGGCGATCCTGGTGATGGAGCCGGACGCCGGTATGGAAGCGTTGCAGGAGATCGCGGTCATCATCGGCCTACCGTTCTTCCTGATGTTCTTCGTGATGATGTACGCGATACTCAGGGGAATGCACAACGACTTCCACGCCCGGCCCGAGCCGATCACCAGACAGTGGGGCAAGACCGACTCGCCGGAGGCTCTCGAGGAGAACGAGCGCAAGCCTGCACCCGGCTACGCAGAATCCGGTGAGGAACTGCCCCGGGCGTCCTATGACGAAGCTGGCAACCTCATCGTCCCGGGCAACATCATCGTCGCCGGTGACGTCGGGGTGGTCGGTGAGGTCGCAGACGCTGACGCCGACGACTGGGAGGCGCTGGAGGACGTCGAGGTCCCGGACCTCAACTCCAGCACCGGAGACGGTAGCGAGGACACCGGGAGGAACTGAGCCCATTGATGCGGGCAAGGTTCGGACCGGGGACGTGACTCCGGTTACACTATGCATATATAACAATGCTCGACCCGAACATGAAGGAGTACGACAATGGTTCAGCGCGTAGGCGTCATCGGAGCCGGCCAGATGGGCGGCGGCATCGCCGAGGTGGCCGCCAAGGCCGGTAGCGACGTCCTGGTCTGGGAGGCCAAGCAGGAGGCCCTCGACTTCGGCAAGGCCAAGATCGAGAAGTCCCTGTCCAAGGCCGTGGAGCGCGGCAAGCTGTCCGAAGAGGACCGCGACGCCGCCCTGGGCCGCCTGACCTTCACCACCTCCCTGGAGGACTTCGCCGACCGTGAGCTGGTCATGGAGGCGATCATCGAGAACGAGGAGATCAAGAAGGACGTCTTCTCCAAGCTCGATGCCATTGTCGAGGACAAGAGCGCCCCGCTGTGCTCCAACACCTCCTCGCTGCCGATCCAGGCCATCGCCTCTGCGACCGAGAACCCGGGCCGCATCATCGGCCTGCACTTCTTCAACCCGGTGCCGGTGCTGCCGCTGGTCGAGGTCATTCCCGCACTGACCACCGAGCAAGCCACCGTCGACACGGCGAAGACCTACGCCACCGAGGTGCTCGGCAAGACCGCCATCCAGGCCAAGGACCGCTCCGGCTTCATCGTCAACTTCCTGCTGGTGCCCTACCTGCTCTCCGCCATCCGCATGGTGGAGCAGGAGGTGGCCACCAAGGAGGACATCGACACCGGCATGAAGCTCGGTGCGTCCCACCCGATGGGCCCGCTGACCCTCGCAGACATGGTCGGCCTGGACACCTGCGCCTTCATCGCCGACGTCATGCACGAGGAGTTCGGCGACCCGTCGTACGCCTGCCCGCCGCTGCTGCGCCGCATGGTGCAGGCCGGTCACCTTGGTCGTAAGTCCGGCAAGGGCTTCTACGACTACAAGTAGTTCAGCTCACGAAATGTGAAACCCTGCACGGTATCGGGACTTCGCGTACCGTCGGAACAGTAAGCACGTCACCGACAGTGAAGGAGCCCGACCATGGCAGATTTCGATGAACTGAAGAACAAGGCAAGCGACGCCGCCGGACAGGCCAAGGAAGCTGTCGGCGACGCCACCGACAACAAGAGCCTCAAGGACGAGGGCAAGGCCGACCAGGTCAAGTCCGACGCCAAGGAGAAGTTCAACGACGCGAAGGACGCCGTCACCGACAAGGCCAACGAGATCATCGGCGGTCTGAAGAAGGACTAGTTCCTTTCCCCCCTGACGATGACAGGACGACCCCCACAGTTTCTGTGGGGGTCGTCCTTTTTTATTCCTCGTCAGCGTCGTCGGTGTGGAAGCCGAAGCTGCGCAGCCGCTTACGGTCCTCCTCCGAGGAGCTCGCGGTCAGCCGCAGCAGCTCCCCGTAGATACCACCGCTGACCGCCAACTCCGCCGGTGAACCGATCTCGTCGACGTGCCCCTCGGACAGGGTCACGATGGTGTCCACCGAGGCGATGGTGGACAGGCGGTGGGCGATCACCAGGGTGGTGCGTCCCACCATCAGCTCCTCCAGGCCTGCCTGCACCGCACGCTCGGCGCGTGTGTCCAGGGCGGAGGTGGCCTCGTCGAGGACGAGGATCGGGGCGTCCTTCAGCATCGCCCGGGCCACCGCCACGCGCTGCTTCTGACCGCCGGACAGCCGGAGACCACGCTCGCCGATGATCGTGTCGTACCCCTGTGGGAAGGCACGGATGAAGGCGTCCGCGTTGGCGCGGTGGGCGGCGTCCTCGATCTCCTCGTCCGTGGCGTCGGGACGACCGTAGGCGATGTTCTCCCGGACCGTCCCGGAGAACAGCGCCGCATCCTGGAACACCACGCCCACCATGCCGCGCAACTGGGCGGCGGAGAGCTCGGCGATGTCGTGGCCGCCGACCCGGAGCGTGCCGCTCGACGGGCGGTACAGCCCCAGCAGCAGGTTCACCAGCGTGGACTTACCGCCACCGGACTCGCCGACCAGTGCGACCTTCTCGTTGAAGCCGGCGGCGAGGCTCACGTTGTGGATCACCGGATCGTCCGCGTCATAGCCGAAGGTGACGTCGTCGAACTCGAACACCGGGGTGCCGCCCTCACAGGTGCAGGACTCCACCGGTGCCGGCGGATCGGGGATCGCGTCGCGCACCTCCTGCTCGGGGATCAGCGAGGGGCCGTACTCGCGGGAGGCGGAGAGCAGCACCGGGGACACGGTGGCCTCCTCGAGCTCCTCCATCGCCTCGAAGTACTCCCGTGAACCGGCGGCGGCGCGCTGGGCGGTGTCGACCATCCAGCTCATCATCGTCGCCGGCTGCTTGGCCATCGCCACGAGCTGCACCAGCAGCACCATGTCGCCGATGCTGAACTGGCCGTTGAGCGTCTGCAGGAACAGCACCAGGTAAATGGCGAAGAAGATGACGTTCATCCCCGCCATGCGGAAGATGTCCATCATGTGCCACCAGCGGGACTGGTCCTTCGTGACAGACACCGTCTCGGCGAAGTGCTGCTGGAAGAGTCGCAGCTCCCGCAGCTCCGAGACGAAGGACTTCACGACCTTCACCTGGCCGACGACCTCGGAGAAGCGGCCCTGGGCGGTGTCGATGTGGTCGTTCTTGGTCTTCTCCCACCGCATCCAGCGCTTGCTGGTCAGGGCGGTCAGCCACAGGTACATCGGGAAGATGACCACCAGCAGCAGAGCCAGCGGCCAGTAGTACCAGGCGGAGATCACCAGGACCACGATCACCGTGAGGATCATCGAGAAGAAGTTGTTGGCGAAGGACTGCAGGAACTGGGTCAGTCCCAGGATCGAGCGGTCCAGCCGGGAGATGATCGTGCCGGTGATCTGCTTGTCGAAGTAGCTCTGCGGCAGGGAGAGCAGCTTGGCGAAGTAGCGGTTGGACAGGATCTGCCGCATCCGCATGCCCATCACGTCACCGAACCAGCCACCGATGTTGTGGATGACGGTGTGCGCCAGCTCGGCGAGCAGCAGGCCGACCGCCACGGCGACGACCACCGTCGTGGCGTCCTCCATGGTGGTGGAGCCGTTGACGGTGTCGACGATGGTGTCCGTGGCGTGGCTGATGAGGAACGGCGACGCCATCGACAGGACGACCGTGACCGTGGCGGCGAGGATGACCATCACATAGTAGGGCCACAGCTCCCGCATGGAGCGGACGATTCGGCTCAGGCTGCGCACTCAGGCTCCCTCACGGAGGTCAGCGGCGGCGATGCGGTCCAGGGCGGCGTCGATGATCTCGCGGGAGGTGCCGTAGTTGAGCCGGACGTAACCGGCGCCGGTCGGTCCGAAGTCCGTGCCCTCGTTGAAGCCGACGCGGGCGAGCCCACGCAGACGCTTCGCCGGGGCGGAGACCGTGCCGTCCGCACCGCGGAGCCGGTCGACCCGGGAGACGTCCAGCCACGCGAGGAAGGTCGCCTCCTGGGTTGGCAGGGTGATGCCGGGCAGTACCTCGGGCAGGCGCTTCTGCAGGTGCCGCCAGTTCGCCTCGAGGTAGTCGACCTCGGCCTTGAGCCAGTCCATGCCCCCGGTGTAGGCGGCGGTGGCGGCGGCGATGCCGATGGTGGAGGGCTCCCCGGTGACCAGGTTGGACAGTCGGCCGAGCTCTTTGGCGTCCTCCTTGTTCGTGGAGATGATCTGCGCGCACTTCAGCCCGGCGGTGTTCCAGCCCTTCGAGGTGGCGGTCACGGTGACCGTGTTCGCCGCGGCGGTGTCCGACACCGTCGCGGTCGGGACGTGGTTGCCGGAGAAGACGAGCGGGGCGTGGATCTCGTCGGAGATCACCCGCACGTTGTAGCTCGCCGCCAGTTCGGAGACCTCGGCCAGCTCCTCCGCGGTGAACGCCCGACCCAGGGGGTTGAAGGGGTTGCAGAGGATGAAACTTCCGACGCCGTTCGGGTTGTCGGTGGAGGAGAAGGCACGCTCGAGTGCCTCCAGGTCGAAGACCGCCTCACCGTCGGTACCGGTGCCCATCGGGACGTATGTCGCCGGACGCCGTGTGGCGGCCGGGACCTTCTGGAACGGCGGGTAGGCCGGCAGCGGGATGACGATCCCGGAGCCCGCGGCGGTGAGGTTGTCGATGGCGACCATGATGCCCTTGACCACGTCCGGGACGACCACCACATTCGCCGGGTCGATCGTCCAGCCGTGGCGGTCGGCGGAGAAGGTCGCCAGAGCCTCGGCCAGGGCGGACATGCCGCCGGCCTCCGGGTAGCCGAAGTACTCGCGGTCCACGGCGTCCTGCACCGCCGCGGCGACGGCCGGGCAGGTGTCGAAGTCGGTCTCGGCGACCCAGAGCGGAAGGACGTCCGGCTCGAAGGCCGTCCACTTCATCGTCCGACGGGTGCGGAGGGTGTCGAGGTCGGGGAAGGAGAGTACTGGATGTGCGGAAGTTGGGGCCATGGGCACCACTCTATCCGTCCCGTGCTCCGGCCGGTCAGTACAGTCGCCCCAGGAGCCTGCGCAGAGGGCGCCAGGGGTCGTGGGTGGTCTGACCGGCTGATGCGTCGGTCTTCCCGGACATGTCGAAGACCCGGGCGGTACGGTCGGGCCGGGTGAAGCGGGACCACCCGGGGGAGCGGCCGTGTGCGTGCTCCACCACGGCGGTGCGGAAGGCGACGGCGGTGCCGTGGTCCCCGGACAGACGGCGTACCGCGTCAGGCCCGCAGGCGGCGGCGACGTCGGCGCGTCCGACGGTCAGGGTGTCGAAGAGCTGTGGGAGCTCCCCGCAGTGTAGGGCGTAGTGGTCCGAATCACCGGTGAACTCGTAGGCCCATACCTCGGCACCCCGGGCGACGGCCCCCTCGGCGACCGCGGAGGCCCAGCGTCGGATCGTCTGGTCACCGACGGTACGGCCGAGAGGACGCACCGGCTGCTCGGTGGAGGCGAACCGGCACCATCCCGCCAGAGCCCGAAGTGGGACGCCGAGGGCGAGCATCGTCGGTGCGACCAGCCAGGCGGCCACCACCTGCGGCAGACGCAACCTGCCCACGATGCGGCGCAGCACCCGGTCGACGTCGACGACCAGGGGGAAGGTGACGAACTCGTCGTGCATCGTGCCGATGAGCAGAGGTACCGGACGCAGCTTCCCGACGTCCAGGGGGTACGGGCCGACCGCACAGTCGGTGGAGTGCAGTGCGGCGAAGCGTCGGTAGGCGGTGCGTAGCTGGTTCGGGGAGAGCGACTCGAGGTAGGAGCGCGAGGGACGGGTGCCGGGAGGGCCCGGGGACAGCAGGGCTGCCTGGGCGGTGAGTCGGCGGATCCCGCCGGTGCGCCGGGGCAGTCCCGGGGACATGACCACGGCCCGGTGGAACAGGGGGTCGGCGGCCCGGACGGTGAGAAGCCAGGCGATGAGACCGGCACCGGCGGACTGGCCGGCCAGGGTCACGTTGCCGGGATCGCCGCCGAGACCACCGGCCACCTCCCGGACCCAGCGCAGGGCGGTGAGGAGGTCCTTGACCGCGCGTGGCTGGTCTGTGTCTGTGTCTTTGCCGTCCTCATCCAGCTGCAGGAAGCCCTCGAAGGATTTGCGGTAGTTCACGGTGACCACCACGCAGCCTGCGCGGGCGAGAACCCCGCCGTCGTACCAGGGTTCGTCGCCGTGGCCCGTCTCGTAGCGTCCGCCGTGGATGAAGACGATCACCGGGGCAGTACCGGAGTCGTCGGTTGTGGCTTCCACCGGAGCGTAGACCGTGGCGGTGTGGGTGTCGCGCAGTCGCAGACGGTCGCGGGTGTCCGGGCACGCCAGGACCCCCTCCCAGGACGGTGCCGGGAGAGGGTCGGTGAACCGCGTGGCGGTGGTGTCGTGCTCCGCGGAGACGGGGACGGCCCGGAAGACCCGGGTACCGTCCTCCCGGCGGGTGCCGGAGACGGTGCCGGACGGGGTCTGCAGCAGAGGGGCGGGCTGCCCGGACGCCTGGCTCACTTCGTGTAGGCCGCGGCTTCCTGCATGATGATCGAGATGACGCCCTGGGCATGCAGCTCGAGCTGGGCACGCAGGTCGGAGTCCCGGTTCATCTCGTGGTCCACGAAGAGGCCCTCGACACCGGAGACCATGTAGGTCACGATGGCGGTGCGTCGCTCCTCGGGGACGAAGCTGAAGTGGGTGGTGGCGATGGTGCAGAGCCGGTCGATGATGTCCTTGCGCATCTGCAGGTACATCCGCCGGGGGCGGGGGTCGTCGTTGCGCTTGAGCAGTGCCAGCGGGAGGCACAGCCGGATGAACTCCGGGTGGTTCTCCAGGGCGTCCAGCAGCTGCTCGGCGATCGTCGGGAGGCGGAGGAGGATGTCCCCCTCGTCGGAGATGTCCCAGGCCTCGTTCCAAGCCGTGAAGCTCTTCTCGATGACATGGGACATCAGGTCGTCCTTGTCCTGGAAGTGCCAGTAGATGGAGCTGGCCGGCAGTCCGCAACGCCGGGAGATCTCGGCGATGCTGGTGCCGTCGTATCCGCGGTCGGCGGCGATGGTGCTGGCAGCATCGATGATGCGTTGCCGGGAGCGCTCGCCGTCGGCCCGACGGTTACGGGCGCGTGGGCGGGGTGCGGTGGTGTGGTCACCCTGGTCGGTGACCTTTGCCGAAACGGTCATGGGGACATCCTACTCACAGAGTTTGTCGACAAAAAGACGAAGGAGGGAGGCCACGGGGGCCTCCCTCCGACTGGGGCACCTGCGACGCCTAGGACGCCTTGGTGGACTCCTCGACGGCGGCGAGAGTCTCCTTGGTGGTCTCCTCGTCGTCGGCCTGGGAGAACTCGAGGATGCCGTCGACGTGGTTGTGGCCGTAGGACTCCTGTCCGCTGCCGCCGCGACGCTTCTCCAGAAGCTCCTCGCGCTGCTCCAGCGGGGTCTTCGGGTTGCCGAACATACGGCGGGCGACCTCGGGGGGTGTACACGCGCGGGCTCTCGGCCGGGACCTTGTAGTACACCGGCTTGATGTAGCGCAGTGCGCGCGGGCAGATGCGCTTGACGACCCAGCTGACCAGCCACGGGTTCTTGTTGGCGAAGAACAGCAGTGGCTTCCAGGCGGTGAACATGGCCTGGTCCATCATCTTGGACTGCTTCACACCGAGCATCGGACGCATCCAGTGCGGGTAGGTGGCGATGATGCTGCGGCGGAACAGCGGGCGCACGATCTTGCGGATCGGGGCCGGCAGGCCGACGAAGACGGTCTCGCCACCGTCGATGATGTGGTCGACGTTGCGGATCGCTGCCTCGGAGGCCGACAGGCCCTGGCGCCAGTCGTCGAGGTACTTCAGGACCTCGCCGCGGGTCTTCGGGACGTCGGCCGGGTCGATCGGCTGGAACTTGGCGGCGGTGACCATCTGCTGCCAGTACTCGTTCTCCTCGTCACGGGAGAGCTTGCCGGGGCCGAA
>DXGC01000093.1 GCA_019114135.1 Candidatus Corynebacterium avicola | reverse complement strand
GGTCGGCACCGGTGTAGGGGTCGAAGGGCCCGGTGCCCTTACCTCGCCTTCTCTCGCGTGCCACGGTCACACGCTCCGCGACAGAACCTTGATCGGCAGGTTCAGCCGACCCATCATGTCCATGTCCTGCTCTGCCGGGCGGCCCAGGGTCGTCAGGTAGTTGCCGACGATGATGCCGTTGATACCTCCGGTCAGCCCCTGCTCCACGCCCATGTCGCCGAGCGTCAGTTCGCGACCGCCGGCGAAGCGCAGGGTGGTCGACGGCATGGCCAGGCGGAACATGCCGATGGCCCGCAGGGCATCCTTGCCGTTCATCACCGGCATGTTCGCGAAGGGGGTTCCGGGGCGGGGGTCAAGGAAGTTCAGCGGGACCTCGTGCGGGTCAAGCTCGCGCAGCTGCACGGCGAACTCGGCGCGCTGTTCCGGGGATTCGCCCATGCCGACGATGCCGCCGCAGCAGACCTCGATGCCGGCGTCCTTGATCAGCTCCATGGTCTCCCGACGCTCCTCCCAGGTGTGGGTGGTGACGACCTTCGGGAAGTAGCTGCGGGCGGTCTCGAGGTTGTGGTTGTAGCGGTGGACCACGGCGGCCTTCATGCGCTCGACCTGCTCGGGGGTGAGGATGCCGACGGAGACGGCGATGTCGATGCCTTCGACGTTGGCGTAGATCTCCTCGATGGCGTTCTCCAGCTGGAGCATGAGGTTCTCGTCCGGGCCCTTGACCGCGGCGACGATGCAGAATTCTGTGGCGCCGGTCTTGGCGGTCTGACGTGCCTGCTCGATGAGCTGGGCGACGTCCAGCTTGGTGGATCGCACCGGTGACTGGAAGAGGCCGGACTGGGAGCAGAAGTGGCAGTCCTCCGGGCAGCCGCCGGTCTTCAGGCTGACGATGCCCTCCATCTCGACCTCCTCCCCGCACCACTTCACGCGGACTTCGTGGGCGAGCCCGAGGAGGTCGGGGATCTGGTCGTCAGGCAGGTGGAGGACCTTGATGAGGTCGTCGTAGTCGAGGCCGTGTCCCTCGTCGAGGACACGGGCACGTGCAGTGGTGAGGATGTCGGTCATGGCACCACGGTATCCTGAACAGTGTTCAGGTTCCAAGGTGAAACAAGTTTGCGGCGGTCAGACGGCGCGTCGCCTCAGAACCTCTCGTCGTCGCGGGCGTTGCGCTTGTCGTGGAAGGAGTTCCGCTTGGAGCCGTAGCGCTCCTGGAGTTTGCGTTCCCGGGAAGACGCTGAGGACGCCGCCGGTGCAGCCTCGACAGGACGCTCCCCTGCCGCCGCCGGTTCGTCCTGCGCATCCGTCGTATCCTCCGCCGCGGCGGCGTCGGCGGCGGCGAGCTCCTCGCGGCGGCGACGTCGCTCCCGGATCTCCGCCCACACGAAGTACGCCAGACCGGCCGGCACCATCACACCGAAGGCGATCCACTGCAGCCCGTAGGACAGGTAGGGGCCGGAGTCCAGGTCGGGCAGCGGGATCTCCGACAACCGTCCGGAGATGTCGGTCGCCTCCACGGACTCCTCGTCCAACTGCACGTAGTCGGCGGCGAGGTCGAGGTCCACCGTGTCCCCCACAGCCTCCGTCGACATGCCGTAGACCTGCAGTCGTCCCTCCTCGGTGATCGGCGAGTTGGAGGGGGCGTCCTCCGACATGCGCACGTAACCGGTGACCGTGGTGGGTTCGCCGCTGACCTCCGGGACGTCGCCGGCGCCGTTGTCACCGGAGGCGTCCAGCCATCCGCGGTTGACCATGACGGTCGAACCGTCGCTGAGCTGGAAGGGGGTCAGGGCATGGTAGGCCTGGGTGCTGGAGACCGGACGGTTGCGCAGCAGGACCTCGTCGCCCGGCAGGAAGCGACCCTGCAGCTCCACCCGGGTCCATTCCTTCTCCACACCGGCGCTGCTGCCGTCGGCGGGCAGGACGTCCTCGGCAGGCACCGGGTCTTTCTCCAGGGCTGCCTCGAGGCGGTGCTGGAAGTCCTGGGTGTCCTTGTTCTTTCCGAGCTGCCAGGGGGCCAGCACGGTGAAGGCGAAATAGGAGAAGGCGACCGCGACCACGGCGGTGATCACCCACCCGGGGGTCAGGAAAGAACGCCACCCCCTCCGACGGTCAGTCCCTGCGCCGGACCGTGGGGCCCGGGAGGTGGCTGGGGTCGCGGAGGGGGTGGACACCGGCTCGTTCTTCGTCACACCGTCCTAGTCTAGTCCCGACTGGCGGCTTCCCCGAAGCCGCAGCCCGAGCCATCCGGCCACGATCACGGCGATCAGGGCGATCGCGCTGGGGATCGCCGAGGACGGCGTGGTGATGAAGTTCATCAGCGCGCTCTTGTCGTCCTCGCTGTCTTCACTGTCGGCGCTGCCGTCGGAGTCCTCGGAGTCGCGGATGGTGACATCGCCGTCGGCGGCCTCGTTGTCGGAGTCCTCGTCGTCCCGGTCGTCCTCGGTCTCGTCCTCGGGCATGTCACCCAACGAGCCAGCCTCCCCGTCGCAGCCCAGGGCCGCGGCGAAGCTCAGCGGATCCATCTCCGCACCGGTCTCGTAGAAGCTGCCCATCGCCGCGGAGCCGTCGGCGGTGAGCGTCGCCGTCGCGGAACCTTCGGCGACACCGTCAGTGACCTCCGCGCCGTCGACCGCCAGGTCAGCCACGGCGATGCGGCCGTAGTCGTGCGGGTTGCCCTCGGTGTCGTTGGACGACACGTCGGCGTACAGGGTTCCGGTGTCGCCGTCGATCTTCAGCTCCGGGTTGGCCACGGTGGTGTCGAGCACGCCGTCGTGACCGGTGAAGTGGACCGAGCCCCCGAAAGTGAGGGTGGCACTGCTGAGGGAACCGTCGCTGACCTCTGCGGTGCCGTCGCTGCCGGTGAAGACGAAGGCACCGTCGCTGTAGACCGCGCCACCGTCGAGGTCCCAACCGCCGTTGGCGATGCTGCCGCGGATGTAGCTACGGAAGGACTCCTTGAGGCCCCAGCCCATGCGGGCCTCGGCGACATGGGTGGACCCGTCCGAGGCGTCGCAGGTGGTCTCGCTGTCGTTGCCGCCCGAAGCCACACCGCTGACACGGGGTGCGCTCACGCCGAGGTCCGGGTTGCCGGAGCCGGCGTCGTAGGTTCCGCCGGTGCCGGTGGCCCCGCCGGCGGTGGCGGGCGATGCGGTGGTCAGGGCGTCGAGGCCCCGGCCCTCCCCTGCGCCGGTGCCGCAGTCGCCGCCGTCGGTCGCCAGGGTGACGTTCAGCGGATCTGCCTCGTTGTTGCCCTCGCCGTAGTTGCCACCGAAGGCCTTGTTGCCGTCTGCGGTGATGTATCCGGGGCCGTTCAGTGTGATCTCGCCGGAGCCCGAGGCGTTGATCGGCTGGTCCAGGGTGAACTCGGCGATCGGTACCTGGGAGCCGGTGTCGGCACCGGTGACCTCGGCTCCCGGGGTGAAGCTGCTGACCGTGGACGAGCGGTAGTCGGCGATGAACTGGGCGGTGGTACCGCGGACCTTGACCGACATATTGGACAGGGTGATGTCCAGGGCACCGAAGTGGCCGTTCATGTTGATCGACCCGTTCAGCGGGATGTCGGCGTCCTGCCCGGAGAGTTTGACCGCGGACGGGTCGCCGGTGAAGTCGAAGGTGCCCTGGCCGCTGGGGTCACCGGAGAAGCCGACGCCGTTGAGGTCCCAGCCGCCCATGGCGATCGGACCGTTGAGGTAGCTGCGGAAGGACTGCTTGATGCCCCAGCCGACGCTGGCGGACTGGACGTCACCGCACTGAGCGTTATCTGCCGTGGCCTGGGTCTGGGTGGCGGGCTGCGCCGTCTGGCCCTGGGTGGTGGTCTCTGCCGCCGGAGCCTGCTCGGTGGCCTGGCTCTGCTGACCGGCCTCGCTCTGGCCGGCCGAACGGGCGATCTGCACGCTGCGGTCCACGCTCTTGGCCCCACCGGGGGCGGTGGTCAGATCCAAGCTGAAACGGTCGCCGTCGTTCTTGCCTTCGCCGTAGCTACCGAGCAGCGCCTTGTTGAGGTTCTCGTGGATCCAGCTGTCACCGGAGACGGTCGCCGCACCGGAGGCCGCACCGGCTTCGGACAGGGTCTGGTCCAGGTTGAAGGTGGCCACCGGTTCGCCGCTGAAGGCGGGCGGGCCACCGGCGAGGCTGACCACGGCGTCCACGTCGGCGGCCAGGTAACGACCGTCGGCGATCAGCTGCGCCTGGTTGCCGCGGATCTGCATCTCGAGGTTGCTCAGGGTGACGTTGATCAGACCGGCGTGCCCGGTGAGGGTCATCGAGCCATTCAGCGGGATGTCGGCATCGTCGCCCTGGACGGCAGCTGCGGCGGGGTCGGCGGAGAACTGGAAGGCACCGTCCTCGGCCTTGGCTCCCCCGGTGAACCCGATGCCGTCGAGGTCCCAGTGACCACCGGCGATGGGGCCGGTGAGGTAGTTACGGAAGGACTGCTTGATACCCCAGGACAAGGTGCCCTGCGAGACCGAGGAGACCTCTGCGGAATTGGAGGACTCAGCAGGCGCAGCCACGGCCGGGGTCACGGCACCGGGCAGGGCGACGGCTCCCACCAGGGGCAGCGTGGCCACCACGACGGAGGCCGAGGCGATGCGCAGGGAGCGGACGGGCCGCAGGGACTTCCTTGGGTTCACAGCGTGTTCTTTCAACGTCATCACATGCTCACAGGGAGGGGACGGGATGCATGTGGATTTACACCTATTTTCAGTTAGGCAAGGCTAGTCGATGGTGAGCCTCATTGACCAACGGCGGACACCGGGACCGCCACCCCTTTCGGGGGTCTTCTAGTCGAAGTCCTCCGCGGCGCGCTCCAGACGCCGGGTCCGGGTGTTCATCGCGACGGTGAACAGCACAGACGCCACCACGACACCGAGGGTGCCCAAGGCGATAGTGCCGATCGAGACATAGCTCCCGTCCTCACGCGACGCAGCCTCGTTCATCGACGCCAGACGCATCTGGTCGCTCATCTCGCGCATTGCCGCAGCCTGTTCCGCGGAGGCGGCGGCGTTCTCGCCGTCGGACGCAGCGTCCTCCTCGCCCTCGCGCTCCTCGTCGCGCTCTTCGCCGTCGTCGCCGGCGCCCTGCGCGTCCGCCACGCGGTTGGTCCGCGGTGCTGCAGCAGCATCGTTCCCGCTGTTCCCGCTGTTCGCACTGTCGGCACCACCTGCACCGTCGGCACCGTCGCCAGCAGCGGCGGAAGCTCCCTGGCCCGCACCGTCGGCACCGTCCTGGCCGGCGACGATCGGCACCGTGCCGATCTGGGAGGGCTCACCCTTGGTGTTGCAGGACACCCGGTCGGTGCCCTTGTCGTAGCCGGGCACCAGACCACCCTCGGCGGCGAGGATGGCGGTGATCGCGGCCTTGCCGTCGCGGGAGATCGCCGGAACGCTGTCGTTGCGCGGCATGGTGACCCCGACCTCGCCCTCGGCGTTCTCGGGCACCTGGATCGGGTCGGTGGTGAAGTCACCGCCGAAGACCACCGGAGGATTGCGGGTGTCGATCTTGCCGCTGTCGATGTAGGAGGTGCTGACCAGCTGCTCCTCGCCCCCGATGGTCACCGGCAGCATCAGGCCGTCGGAGGTGAGTCGGGCCGACGGGAAGTAGGCGCCCATCAGCGTGCCCAGTTCACTGGGGAGCTGCACCGAGAAGTCGCCGTCGACGGTGAACTCCTCACCGGCGGTGACCTGGTCCGGCAGGTTCAGGTTCATCTTCACCGTCAGGTCCATCTGCGAGGGCTGGCCGGGGTTCTCGTCGACGGTGATGGTGCAGTCGTAGGCCTGTTGTGTCTGCGCCGGTGCCGCGACGGCCGGGGCAACCGTCAACGAGGTCAGCGGCGTCAGCGGCGTCAGTGCGATCACCGCGGCGAGCACCCCGCCGCGTGTCAGGGTCCGGTTGGCCGCCCGACGGGTCTGTGTGTTCTTCAGCATGGTTTCTAGCCCTCCAGGTCGTGACGGGTCTCGGTGAATCGGAGATAGGACTTGGTCGCCAACGTGACGGCGGCGACGATGACGGCGGCGGCAGGGATCAGGAGCAGCCAGTCAGGGATCCAGATCTCCCCACGGCGGCTCTCCTCCTTTCCCTCGGTTTCTTCGGTGGCCGACTCGCTCGGCGCCTCGGACGGTGCCGGACTCTCACTCGGTGCGGCCGAGCTGCTCGCCGGCGGCGGCGCCGGTTCACTCGACTGCGCCGCGGCGGTGCCCAACGTCCCGAGGGCTCCGAGCCCCAGGACGCCAGCCATCAGGGCGGACGTCAGTGCTCGTGGAGCACGGGCAGGACCGTGTGTTCTCGGTGTTCTCACTGGTTTCCTCCCAGGTTGGCGTCCCGGAGTGCCACGGCGGGCGGGACGTATGAAGTTCTGTCGATGGCGCCGGTCACCGCGACCCGCAGGGAGACCACGGTGACGGCCCCCATGACCAGCAGTGCGATCAGAGGCAGCGACGCATGCCGGGCGACGCCCAGGGTGTCGGCGAGGGCGGAGCTCGCCGCCCATCCCAGCAGGGTTCCTGCCGCCAGCCCGATGACCACGCTGACCACACCAACGGTGACGGTCTCCGCGCCGACCAGGCGGCGAAGCTGGCGTGACTCCATCCCCAACAGGCGGAGGACGGCGAACTCGCCGGTCCGTCCGCGCAGTGCGGCGGTCATGGTGACCACGCTGCCGATGATGGCGATGAGGACAGCCACGCCGAGCATCGGGGTGGCGATGCGCTGGGCGCTGGTGATCAGTTGGTCGACCTTTGCGTCGTTGACGGCGGTCCCGGTGACCGGGAGGTCACCGCCGATGATCGCCAGCGTCTGCACCGACTCCAGGACGTCCGCCCGGTTGGCGTCGTCGTCCAGTGACAGCCAGACCGCCGGCGTGGAGGTGTCGATACCGACCTCGGACATCATCTGCGGGGCGATCAGCCCCGAGATCGGAAGGTCCTGGACGTAGCGGACGGTCAGGGGCTTCTCCCCGTCCGGGCCGGTGAGGGTGACCGAGGATCCGTCACGGAACGGGGTCTGCTCCGAGGCAGGCAGGTAGACGGTGTCCTCGTCGGACTGGGACAGGGGGAACTGCCCGTCGGTTGCCTCGGCGAAGTCTGCGGCGTCACCGGCGACGATGCCGGTGTTCAGCCGGGTCCCGTCCCCGGACAGCCGGGCATCGCCGGTCTCCACCGGTACCGACGTGTCCACCCCGTCGACATCCGACAGGGCCTGGACGACCACCGGGTCCAGGGCGGCTTGGCCGGCGTAGGCACCGACCTGGAGCTCGGGTCCGGAGCTGTCACTGGAATGGTCGCCGGAGATCGCGCCCACCGACGACAGGGTCACCCAGCTCAAGGCCATGACGGTGGCGGCGAGCATGGCCGCCAACCCGGTGGCTGCCGTCCGACCCGGGAAGCTGCGCACCTCTGCGGCACCGATCTCGCCGAGGGGGTGGCGTTCGCCGGCGATCCGGGCGGCCAGTCCCGCACCGACGCGGCACAGCGCAGGCACCGCGAGGATCAGCGCCAGGACGAAGAGGACGGCGACGACGGCCGTCGTCCTGGTGCCACCGACGGTGGCGACGACGACCAGAAGCAGGGCCAGAACGGCCACCGCGACCAGTGCCACGACGGTGGCCGTCGGGCGGGACGGCTCCGCCACCGAGGAGCGGCGCAGCGCAGCCGCCGGTGGGACGCCTCCGGCAAGGAACGCGGGAACCGCCACGGCGAGGACTGCGCCGACCACAGCGACCACAGGGACCGCGACCAGGGGCGCCACCGGAATGACAACCTGCGACCACGGGATCGTGGGGACGCCCGGCACCATGGCCACCGCGGGGAGGGCCAGGTAGCTCAGCCCGATACCGATCGGGATGGCCAGCACGGCACCGACGGCGGCGATGACCGCGGTCTCCAGGACGAGCACCGTCGTGATCTGCGACTTCGTCGCACCCACCAACCGCATCAGGGCGAGCTGGCGGCGGCGACCCGGCAGGGACGCCCAGACCACCGTGGCCAGGACCGTCAGGGCGACGACAGCGGCGACGAGGGCGAAGCCGTTGATCATGGTGCTCAACGCCCCCAGCCCGATGCTGTAGGTCGCCTCGGTTCCCTTGACCAGTGCCGAGGTGGTCTCAGGCCAGCCGCCGGGGACCCGGGCGTTGATCTCGTCGATCACGGCGTTCTCGTCGGCCTCCGGGGTCAGGGCGACGCGGACCTCGTTGGAGCCGTCGGTCCCGGCGAAGGCCTGGGCGAGTTCCGGGGTGACCACGGCGTAGTCGGCGGACTCGTAGTCCAGGGCTCCCCTGGTGTCGACCGTGCCGACGACGGTGAACTGGCCGTCGCCGGCCTCGTCGGTGGCCAGGGTCACCACATCGCCGAGGCTGACCCCGGCCGACTTCATGGTCTCCGTTCCCAACGCGACCTCCGTCGCCTCGGTCGGGAAGCGCCCCTGGGCGGGCTCCTGCCAGCGGAAGTCCTCCGACGGGAGGGACTCGACGGCGGTCGGGGTGACCGAGCCGTCCACCCAGAGTCCGGCGCGGGCCTTGGTGATGCCGTCGGCATCGGCGACTCCGTCGATGTCGTTGATGGCGTCGACGTCCTCGGGGCTGATGCCGGCGGGCACCGCGTCCGACACGGCACCGGCAGAACCGGCGGTGTCAGCGGAAGCCCCGGAAGAGGAGTCAGACGAGGAACTGCGCACCACGAGGTCCGAGCCCTCGTAGTTGACCTGTGCACCGGTGTCGATGCGTTGCTGCAGGGTCCCACCGAGGACGATGGCGGCGACGGCGAGGGTGCCACCGAGGACGACGGCGAGGAACAGTGAGAGGGTGCGGCGCTTCGCCCCAAGTTCATGGCCTAGCAGTGTCAGCGTGATGGGGGTTCGCACGATCACACCCCGACCGTGGCCAGGTGTCCGTCGGACATGCGGTGGACGGAGTCTGCCCGGTCGGCGACCCGGTCATCGTGGGTGACGACGACGAAGCTCTGGCCCCGCTCGTGGGCGGCCCAGGTGAACAGGTCCACCAGGGTCTCCGCGGTGACCGAGTCGAGGGCGCCGGTCGGCTCATCGGCGAAGATCACGTCGGGACGTCCCAGTAGGGCCCGGGCGACCGCGACGCGCTGCTGCTGGCCACCGGAGAGCTCACTCGGGCGGTGGTCCAGGCGGTCGTCCACGCCCAGGGTCTCGGCGAGGTTACGCACCTCGTCCTCGTCGACCTTTCCACCCGCCAGTCGCACCGGCAGGGTGATGTTCTGCCAGGCGGTCATCCGTGGCAGCAGCTGGAAGTCCTGGAAGATGAACCCGATCCGCTCGCGGCGCAGGCGGGTCAGAGCCCGGTCCCGCAGCCCCGTCAGTTCGGTGCCGCCGACGGCGACAGTACCGGCGTCCGGCCGGTCCAGGCCCGCCAGCAGCTGCAGCAGGGTCGACTTTCCCGACCCGGACGGTCCGAGGATCGCGGAGATCTCCCCCGGTTCCACCGTCAGTGACACATCTTCGACGGCGGCGATGACTGCGTCGCCGGATCTGAAGTACTTCGCAAGGCCCTCGGCCCTGACCGGCGGGAACTGG
The DNA here is from genome assembly GCA_019114135.1 of Candidatus Corynebacterium avicola. Lineage (GTDB taxonomy): Bacteria > Actinomycetota > Actinomycetes > Mycobacteriales > Mycobacteriaceae > Corynebacterium > Corynebacterium avicola. The sequence continues at coordinate 3,445 of DXGC01000093.1, read as the reverse complement.
TGCGACGTAGGCATACCGGTGCTCAACCTCCTGCTGATTCGTGCTGGCCGATGCCCGCAACCCGGTATATACAGGCAAGGGCATACGGCTCTATGGTGAGCATAGGCTTACCACGAAGGTGATGAATTCACCAATATTGCGCAGCTGAAAGCAGATGTGAAGCACGCGGCGGAACACGTGACCATACGAGGTCGCCGACGAGAAAGACCAGCGACCTGTGGGCGATACCGCCGACACAGGCCGCTGGCCGAGAATGGTGCGCACTGACGGGTTCGAACCGCCGACCTGCTGGGTGTAAACCAGCTGCTCTTCCAACTGAGCTAAATGCGCGTCGCACTGTCCACGCGCCGCGAGGCACGCAGTATGAACCGTGGTGTGAACCGTGGTCCGAAGTAGAACTCTAGCGCTTCATCCCACGGGGAACCAGACAGGCCCCCTGCCACTCGCCGAAACGGGTGGCCCGGGTCTGCACCAGGCCGGCAACCTGAGCGGATTCGGCGATCTCACCGGGCTCGACCGTGCCGTCGGTGCCGGCCGCGGGGGTCAGCAGCCAGATGCGGCCGGAGTCACCGAGGTTGCGGGTGGCGTCGACCAGCCCGTCGACCAGGTCACCGTCGTCGGAGCGCCACCACAGCAGCACGATGTCCACCATCTCGTCGGTGTCCTCGTCGAGGAGTTCCTCCCCGATCGTCTCCTCGAGTGCTTCGCTGATGGTGCTGTCGGCGTCTTCGTCCCAACCGAGCTCCTGCACGACCTGGTCAGCCTCGACATCCATGAGGCTGGCCCAATCCTGTTGTTCGTGCACTGCTGCGCCGGAGGCGTCTCCCACTTGCGGTTCCCTGACCTTTCGTCGAATTAAATCTGTCGTCATTACTAATTCCACCCTTATCTAGGGTGATTTTCTCCGACCGGGTCATCCCCATTGATGCCCGACCATTCGGCTGTGAACCTCCGTCGGTGGCCCGCGTCATGCGCCACCTGCAGATTCACTTACCGATCACTTGTGAATAGTAGGTCACTGACGGGATTCTGACCAGACTTACGCCCTTTTTCGTGTCATCCCCCAAACATTCGGGAGGGTCCCATTCCGTAGGATCGGGTGCTGACAGGTACTGAACTCCTGCCGCGGAACCACAGTTATTTTCCGCAACCTCGGTCCTTTCCCACACCCAGGAGGAACATTCATGACGACCCCATCAGGAACCGGACGTTCCGACAGCAACTTCAGGAACATCCGTGATGGCGTGGCGTCCTATCTCAGGGACGCCGACCCCGACGAGACCCAGGAGTGGATGGACTCCCTGGACGGCCTGCTCAGTGAAGCTGGCCCCGAGCGGGCACGGTACCTGATGCTTCGTCTGCTGGAACGCGCCTCGGCCCAGCGGGTGGCCCTGCCCCCGCTGCTGTCCACCGACTACGTCAACACCATCCCCACCTCGATGGAGCCGGACTTCCCAGGTGACGAGGCGATGGAGAAGCGCTACCGCCGTTGGATCCGCTGGAATGCCGCGGTGATGGTGCACCGCGCCCAGCGTCCGGAGATCGGCGTCGGTGGCCACATCTCCACCTACGCCTCCGCCGCCGCACTCTACGAGGTCGGCTTCAACCACTTCTTCCGTGGCCGGGACCACCCCGGCGGCGGCGACCACATCTTCTTCCAGGGCCACGCCTCACCCGGCATGTACGCCCGCGCCTTCCTCGAGGGTCGGCTCAGCGAAGAGGACATGGACGCCTTCCGCCAGGAGAAGTCCAGGCCGGAGCACGGCATGCCGTCCTACCCGCACCCCCACGGCATGCCCGACTTCTGGGAGTTCCCGACGGTGTCCATGGGCCTGGGCCCGATGAACGCGATCTACCAGGCTCGCTTCGACCGCTACCTGCACGACCGTGGCCTCAAGGACACCTCCCAGCAGCACACCTGGGCCTTCCTCGGTGACGGTGAGATGGACGAGCCGGAGTCCCGCGGCCTGATCCAGCAGGCCGCGCTGTACAACCTCGACAACCTGACCTTCGTCATCAACTGCAACCTGCAGCGACTCGACGGCCCCGTCCGCGGCAACACCAAGATCATCCAGGAGCTCGAGAGCTTCTTCCGCGGCGCGGGCTGGAACGTCATCAAGGTCGTCTGGGCCCGCGAGTGGGACGACCTGCTCGCCAAGGACAAGGACGGCGCCCTGGTCGACGTCATGAACAACACCGTCGACGGTGACTACCAGACCTTCAAGGCCAAGGACGGCGGCTACGTGCGCAAGTTCTTCTTCGAGCGCAATCCGGAGACCGCCAAGCTTGTCGAGGACATGACCGACGAGGAGATCTTCGCCCTGCGCCGCGGTGGCCACGACTACCGCAAGATCTTCGCCGCCTACCAGCGCGCCATGGACACCAAGGACCAGCCGACGGTCATCCTGGCCCACACCATCAAGGGCTACGGCCTGGGCCACAACTTCGAGGGCCGCAACGCCACGCACCAGATGAAGAAGCTGGCGCTGGAGGACCTCAAGCAGTTCCGCGACAAGCAGGAGATCCCGATCTCCGACGAGGAGCTCGAGAAGGACCCCTACCTGCCTCCGTACTACAACCCGGGCCCCGAGTCGCCCGAGGTGCGCTACATGCTGGAGCGCCGTAAGGACCTCGGCGGTCCCCTGCCGGAGCGCCGCCACAGCTACACCCCGCTGGCGGTCCCGGAGGTCAAGGACTCGATGCGCAGCGTCCTGAAGGGTTCCGGGTCCCAGGAGGTCGCCACGACCATGGCCCTGGTCCGCGCTCTGAAGGACCTGATGCGTGACCCGGAGATCAAGAAGCGTCTCGTCCCGATCATCCCGGACGAGGCACGCACCTTCGGTATGGACGCCTGGTTCCCGACCCTGAAGATCTACAACAACCACGGCCAGAACTACACCCCGGTCGACGCCGACCTGATGCTGTCCTACAAGGAGTCCGAGCAGGGCCAGATCCTGCACGAGGGCATCAACGAGGCCGGCGCGGTGGCGTCGTTCACCGCCGCCGCCACGTCCTACGCCACCCACGGCGAGCCGATGATCCCGCTGTACATCTTCTACTCGATGTTCGGCTTCCAGCGCACCGGCGACGGCATCTGGGCCGCCGCCGACCAGATGGCCCGCGGTTTCCTCATCGGCGCGACCGCCGGACGCACCACCCTGACCGGTGAAGGTCTGCAGCACATGGACGGGCACTCCCCCGTGCTGGCGTCGACCAACCCGGCCGTGGTCTCCTGGGACCCCGCCTTCGCCTACGAGATCGCCTACATCATGCGCGACGGAATCCAGCGCATGTACGGCGAAGGCTCCAGCGGCGAGAACAGCCCCGGCGAGAACGTCATCTACTACATGACCGTCTACAACGAGCCGGTGCACCAGCCGGCCGCCCCGGACGACATGGATGTCGAGGGCCTGCTCAAGGGCATCTACCTGTACTCCCCCGCCGA
>DXGC01000092.1 GCA_019114135.1 Candidatus Corynebacterium avicola | reverse complement strand
CCACCGAGGGCGAAGGCCTCGTCGGCCATGCGCACGAACGGGGCGTCCGCGTCGGGCTCTGCGTAGACAGCCACCGAGGCGATGCCCTCGTCGCGGGCAGCCCTGATCACCCGGACGGCGATCTCGCCGCGGTTGGCGACGAGCACCTTCGACAACTTCCGGACCTCTACCGGCACATCCACTCCTCTTAATCTGCAGTCAGACGGAAACCACTGACGTTACTATTCCACAGCGACTGTTCCAACACAGGTGTTACGGACCGTCAGGCACCGGTGTCGATAGGCATCCTGACCATGTTTCCCCACTCCAGCCAGGAACCGTCGTAGGCGCGCACGTTATCCCACCCCAGCAGGTGGTGCAGCACGAACCAGAGGTGGGACGCCCGGGCACCGGTATGGCAGTAGGGCACCGTGGTGACTGCGGGATCCAGCTGGGCGAAAATCTCCTCCAGCTGGGTACGGGACTGGAAGCGGTGGTTGGGCAGCAGGGCCGCCCGGGGAGGGAAGTTCACCGCCCCGGGGATGTGCCCGGTGCGGCTGGTGGTCTCCGACGGTGCGACACCGATGAAGTCCTCGGCGTCGCGCATGTCGACCAGCTGGAGGGCTGTGGCCCCACCGGAGTTGCCGGCAAGGCTGCCGCGGATCTCGTCGACGAAGATCCGGTGGTGGTCGTCGTCACGCTCGATGACCGGGTAGCCGGTGGTGGGGGCGGGAGGGGCGTCGTAGGACGTCTCACGCTCGTCCTGCATCCATGCGTCACGGCCGCCGTCGAGCAGCCGGACGTCCGGATGCCCGAAGAGCTCGAAGACCCACAGGGTGTAGGCGGCCCACAGGTTGGAGTCGTTGCCGTAGACCACCACGGTGTCGTCCCGGGTGATGCCCTTGCTGTCCATCAGCCGGGCGAAGCCCTCGCCGTCGAGGAAGTCGCGGGTCACCGGGTCACCGAGGTCCTCGTGCAGGTCGATACGGATGGCGGTGGGCAGGTGGCCGATGTTGTAGAGGATCGGATCGGAGTCCGACTCCACCACCTTCAGCCCCGGACCGCCCAGCTTCGCACCGAGCCAGGAGCTGGTGACCAGCTTCTCCGGGTGGGCGTACTGGTGCAGCTGGGGATTGGGGTCGCGTTCGATTCCCACGGGTGAGGGCACCGCCTTTCATGTCGATACCTTGTAGTGTAACCGCCCTTGAGGTGTGACCCACGCCGGTTTCGGGGTTTTTCCGGGCGGACCGGTGAATGACTCGTTCAGGCGTCGGTATTTTCGGTGTTGTCGGTGTTCCAGAAGTCGGAGACATTGCGTCCTGCACCGGTGATCGCCTGGCGCACCAGCGGCAACGACAGGCCGATCACGCTGGAGGGGTCCCCCTCGATCCGGTCGATGAACCAACCGCCCAGGGCCTCCAGGGTGAACGCCCCGGCACAGGCCAGCGGCTCGCCCGTTTCGGCGTAGGCGCGGATGTCCGCGTCGGTGGCCTCGGCGAAGTGGACGACGGTCTCGCTCACCGCGGTGTCCACCGTGGTGAAACCGGTCCCGGTGTCTGTGCCGGCAGGGTCCGCGAAGGTGAAGGCGTGACCGGTGATCAGGCTCGCGGTACGGCCGCGCTGCTCGTGCCAGCGGGCCACGGTCTTCTCCACGGTGTGCGGCTTGCCCTGGAGCTCCCCGCCCAGCAGCAGCATCGAGTCACCGGCGATGACCAGGGAACCGGCCGGGATCTGCCCGCCGATCTCGTCAGCGAACTGCTCGGTCACCGCGGCACACTTCGCCGCAGCCAGGTGGGCGACGACCTGCGCGGGGGAGGGGTCGGGGTGGCGGGAGTGCAGCTCGGCGGTGGCGGCGTCCTCGTCGACCCCGGGGACCAGCACCAGCGGCTCGATGCCGCCGGAGCGCAGCACCGACAGACGCGATGGCGAGGACGAGGCCAGGACGACGCGGGGCGACGGGGTGACTGCCTCAGCCACGGAAACCCGTCGGGTTGAAGCCGCTGACCCCGCGCAGGGACTCCGCCGGGGTGCCCCACATGCCCCGGGCGTGGGTACGGGCGGCACGGCGGGCGGTCTCCCGGGCCTCGGTGGTGTTGGCGGCTGCGGCCGCGGCTGCGGCGGCTGCCTCGTCGACGATGGTCGACAGTGCCTTGCTGACCGCCTCGGTCTCGACCTCGTCGACGGTGCCCTTGACGACCTTGACGGCCGACACCGGCACGGAGGGGGTCTGCTGGGTCATGGGGTGCTCCTTCTGTGCTCCGTCTGTGCTCCGACTACAGCGCCGGGTTGCCGTGCTTGCGGGACGGGGCGTCGACGACCTTGCGCTCCAGCAGGCCCAGACCGTCGGCGACCTGTCGGCGGGTGTCGGCCGGGGGGATGACCGCGTCCACGTAGCCCCGCTCGGCGGCGGCGTAGGGGTTGACCAGGGTGCGCTCGATCTCCTCGGTGAACTCGGCGGTCAGCGCGGCGACGTCCTTCTTGCGGCGCTTGGCCTTCGCCAGGGCGTCGGCGTGGACCAGGGCGACGGTGTTCTCCGCGTCGGCGTGGGAGATCTGCGCGCTCGGCCAGGCGAAGACGAGGTCGGCGCCGATGTTCTTCGAACCCAGGGCGATGTAGGACGTCCCGAAGGCCTTGCGGGTGACCACGGTGACCATGCCGACGGTCGCCTCCGCGACGGCGTAGAGCAGCACCGAGGAGCGGCGCAGCAGGCCTGTGTGCTCCTCGGCGGTGCCCGGCAGGAAGCCGGGGGAGTCGACGAGGAAGACCAGCGGGATGTTGAAGGCGTCGCAGGTGCGGACGAAGCGGGCTGCCTTCTCGGAGGCCGCGGTGTCCAGTGCCCCGGCCAGTACGAGCGGCTGGGTGGCCACCACGCCGACGGCGCGTCCCTCGATGCGGGCGAAGGCGGTGATCACGTTGCCGGCGTAGTCCGGCTGCAGCTCCAGGACACTGTCCGGGTCGACGATGCCGGCGATGGCGTCGTTGATGTCGTAGCCGGCCAGCGGAGAGTCCGGGATGAGGGTGTTCAGCTCGTCCGGGGCCTCCGTTGCGGCCGCCTCTGCCTCGGTTACCGGCACGACGGAGCGGTTGTTGGACGGCAGGTGGGCCAGGGCGTCCCGCACGAAGGTGAGCGCGGCGGTGTCGTCGGCGGCGGTGTGGTGCGAGGTGCCGGTGCGCCCGGCGTGCACGGCCGCGGACCCCAGCTCCTCGGCGCTGACGGACTCGCCGACCACCCGCTCGGTCGTGGCGGCGTCGGTGAGGTACAGCGAGGAGGTGCCCTCGACCATCACCACGATGTCGGCCAGGGCCGGCTGGTGGGCCTCGGTACCGGCGGTCGGTCCGGCGATCACCGAGATCTGCGGGACGACACCGGAGAGCTCGGCGCGCAGCTTGTAGAGGCGGGCGGCCATGCCCAGGGACACGACGCCCTCACCGACGCGGGCGCCGGTGGAGTCGTGGATGCCCACCAGCGGGACGCCGGAGCGTCCGGCCAGCTCCATGACCTTGATCAGCTTCTCGGCGTGCACCTCGCCGACGGTGCCGTCGAAGACGGAACCGTCCTGCGAGAAGACGCAGACCTGGCGGCCGTCGACGGTGCCGTAACCGGTGACGACGCCGTCGGAGACCGGCCGGGACCGGTCCAGGTTGAAGAAGGTGGAGCGGTGCCGGGCCAGGGCGTCGATCTCGACGAAGGAGCCCGGGTCCAGCAGCTGCTCGACACGCTCACGGGCGGTGAGCCGTCCTGCCTCGTGCACGGCGGCGACGGCACCCTCCCCGACCGGGGCAGTGGTCTCCGCCAGACGGTGTCGGAGGTCCTCGAGCTTGCCTGCGGTCGTCGTTGTGTCGGCCGGGTTGGGCGCGGAGGTCGGTGAAGTCATGAACCACAGTGTAGAAGCATTGGCCGCGTGGGGCGTTACTCTGGTCAACATGAACGACGCCACACCCGCGCACCCGTCCCGACAACCGCTGGACGCCGAGGCCGTGCTCGACCGGGTTCATGCCCGGGTAACCGCCGGAAAAGGTGTCGCGCCGGGGAAGCTGGACTGGGTGGCCAGCACCGGGTCGACCAACACCGACCTCGCCGACGCATGGCGCGCGGGGGATGCCCCGGTCGACCGGACGATCCGGCTGGCCGATGAACAGGTCACCGCCCGTGGTCGGCTGGGCCGACCCTGGTCCGCTCCGGCGGGTGCCCAGGTCATCTTCAGCGCCCTGCTGCGTCCCGACGTCGGGCAGATCACCCCCGACGCCTTCGGGGAACTGCCCTTGCTGGTGGGCGTGGCCATCGCCGAGGCAGCCCGGGAGTTCGGTGTGCCCGCCGTGCTGAAGTGGCCCAACGACGTGGTCGTGCTGACGGATGACGCACCCTTCGGCTACCGCAAGCTCGCCGGCATCCTCGTCGAGGCGGCCAGCGTCGAGCCACCGGTGATCGTCGCCGGGATCGGGTTGAACGTCTCGCTGACCGTGGAGGAGTTCGACGCCGCGGGCATCCCGGAGCGCACCGCCACCTCGGTGATCGCGGCCGGGGGAAAGGTGCCGGACGCCGCCGCCCGCGCCGACCTCGCCGCCGCGGAGGTCACCCACCTGCTCGCGGCCGACGCCGCCTGGCGTGCCCAGGGAGCGGAGCTGGACGACCTGCGACGCCGCTACCGGGAGCTCTCGGCGACCTTGGGCACCCGGGTGCGCGCCGAACTGCCGGACGGCACCCTGGTCACCGGAACCGCCGTGGACCTCGGTGACCACGGGGAGCTGGTCATCGACACCGGGTCCGGGGGGCGCCGCACCGTCACCGCCGGTGACGTCGTCCACCTGCGACCGACCCAGGACTGATCTATGCCGAAGATCAGATTCGACCCCGACGAGGAGGTCCTCGCCGAGCTCAGTCCGTCCCGCAGGTCCACCATGTTCCCGGTGCTCGAGTTCGTGGTGATCACCGGAGTGGTGTGGCTGGGCATCGGCCTGCTGGACGCCTACCTCGCCAACGTGGCGACTCAGTGGCTGGGCTACGTGCCCGAGAAGGTGACGACGGTGCCCGACCTCATCGAAGGGCAGGACGTGGGCGGTGCGACCGCGGCTGTGTGGGGACGCCGGGCGCTGCTGGTCGCCTGGGCGTGGCTGAGCTGGCGACGGTGCCTGCGCCACCTGCTGTTCCGCTTCCGCTCCCGGATGATCCTCACCGACCGCCGTCTGGTCACCGCCACCGGGCACCTGCGCAGCCAGATCGGTGAGGTCCCGCTGTCGCACATCGCCGAGGTCCGGCACCGGGGATCGGATGTCTCGGTCTACCTGCGCGGCGGTGGGCGTCCGCTGGTGCTGCGGGACGTCCCCTTCACCAAGAAGTTCGCGAAACTGCTGCGGTCCCGGATTCCGGTCCACCAGCCCGGACCGCTGTACTGATTGGCTATACTCGGCAGCCGTGACTGACGAGAAGAACAGCTCTGAGAACAGCACCCGACCGGACCGTTCGCTGGCCCGCCCGGAGGCACACGCCCCGGACATGCCGCTGGTCACCGTGATCGGTGACGGCCAGCTCGCCCGGATGATGCAGCAGGCCGGCATCGAGCTGGGCCTCACCGTCCGGCTGCTGGCCGGCTCCGGGGGCTCCTCCGCCGCCCAGGCCACCGCGGACGTCTGGCTGGGCGAGTACACAGAGGAGCAGGTCGTCCGGGAGATCTCTTCAGGGGCCGACGCCGTCACCTTCGACCACGAGCACGTCCCCAACGACTACCTCGAGGCACTGATCGCCGAGGGCGTCAACGTCCAGCCGCAGCCCTCCGCGCTGATCAACGCCCAGGACAAGCTGGTGATGCGCAAGAAGATGCGCGAGATCGGTGCCCCGGTGCCGCCCTTCCTGGAGATCACCAGCGTCGACGACGCCACCGGCTTCTTCGACGCCACCGACGGCGCGGTCTGCCTCAAGGCCCGCCGCGGCGGCTACGACGGCAAGGGCGTGTGGTTCCCCGACACCCGTGAGGAGACCGCCACCCTGGTCGCCGACCTGCTGGAGCAGGGTGTCCCGCTGATGGCCGAGCAGAAGGTCCGCCTGGTCCGCGAGCTCTCCGCCATGGTCGCCCGCACCCCCTCCGGCGAGGTCGAGGCATGGCCGGTGGTGGAGTCGGTGCAGGCCGACGGGATCTGCTACCTCGCCGTGGCACCGGCACCGGTCGCGACCGAGGGGCAGCGCCGCATCGTCGAGAAGGCCGGGCTGCTGGCCCGCCAGGTCGCCGCCGACCTGGGCGTCACCGGCGTGCTGGCCGTCGAACTCTTCGAGACCCAGGACGAGGCCGGCCAGCCGGAGATCATCGTCAACGAGCTGGCGATGCGTCCGCACAACACCGGCCACTGGACCCAGGACGGCTGTGTGACCAGCCAGTTCGAGCAGCACCTGCGCGCCGTGCTGGACCGCCCGCTGGGCTCCTCAGCCCCCACCGCGTCCACCACGGTGATGGCCAACGTCCTCGGTGACGACGCGTCCGACCCGGAGATGCCGATGCCCCAGCGCATGGACGAGGTCTGGCGTCGGTTCCCGACCGCCAAGATCCACCTCTACGGCAAGGACTGGCGTCCGCGCCGCAAGATCGGCCACGTCAACATGTCCCTGCCGCTGGGTGTGGACGCGACGGAGGAGGCCGTCGAGGCCCTTCGCCGCGACGCACGGCTGGCGTCCGACTTCCTCGTCGGGGCACGCTGGACCGACGGCTGGTCTGCCTAGGAATCCCGCGGTGAGCGGGTAAAGTCATTCGGGAGACAACCGCAAGCAACCGCATGCAACACAGAGGGAACCACAGTGACTGACACTCCTGATCAGCAGCCCACACCGCTCGTGGGGATCGTGATGGGCTCGGACTCCGACTGGCCCACCGTCGAGCCCGCCGCCCAGGTGCTCGCCGAGTTCGGTGTACCGATGGAGGTCGGTGTGGTCTCCGCGCACCGCACTCCCGAGCGGATGCTGGACTACGCCCGCGACGCCCACACCCGGGGAGTGAAGGTCATCATCGCCTGTGCCGGCGGTGCCGCCCACCTGCCCGGCATGGTCGCCGCAGCCACCCCGCTGCCGGTCATCGGCATCCCGCGGGCGCTGAAGAACCTCGACGGCCTCGACTCGCTGCTCTCCATCGTGCAGATGCCCGCCGGCGTGCCCACCGCGACCGTGTCGATCGACGGGGCGAAGAACGCCGGACTGCTGGCCGTGCGCACCCTGGCCGTCGCCGACGACCGCCTGATGGAGGCCATGGTCGCCTACCAGGAGCACATGAAGAATGAGGTGCTGGAGAAGGACCGCCGTCTCCAGGCCAGCCTCATGGGTGAGTAGCGGGACGGCACACGCATGACCGGCCTCCTGCTCGTCGCACTGCTGTTCCTGGCGACCTTCGGCGTCACCGCCTGGAGCGTGAAGACCCGACCGCGCTGGCCGGGCAACGGACTGCTGGTGATGGCCGTCGGCGAGTTGCTGTGGGTCTGGCTGCTGGTCGCCGCCCACGGTGGTGGGTACCCGGTGTCGATGTGGGTGACCTGGGGGATCTGCCATGTGCTGGTCGCCGGTGTCGGCTACCTCACCGCGCGTTGGATGGGGGACACCCTGCCCGGCGCCGACGGGAGGGGCTGGTTCCACCTCAGTACCGTCATCGCCGCCGCACTGACCTTCTCGGTCGGGCTGGCGTGGGTGGTCACCGTCGTCGAGGCCCGTAGCCGGTGGGGCGCCGGGGTGGACGACACCCTCATCGTGCTGACTGTACTGGGGGCGGTCGGGATCGTCGCGTGGGCCGCAGCGCTGGTCGCACTGCTGTGGTTCCTGCGGGACGTACGCCGCGGCCGGCACCGGAAACCCTCGGAGCCCCGCTCAGTTGATGCGGTGGTGGTGCTCGGTGCCGGACTGGTCGGTGAGGAGGTCAGTGACCTGCTCGCCGCCCGGTGTGACCGCGGGGCGGCGGCCTGGCGGGAGGTCGAGAAGGCCCGCGGCGCCGGCGGGGCGCGACAGGTGCCGCTGATCGTCAGCGGGGGACAGGGGCCGGACGAGGCATGTCCGGAGGCCTACGCCATGCGGCGTTACTACGCCCGCCGTGGCTTCCCCCGGGACGTGGTGGTGGCCGAGGCCTACGCGAACGACACCACCGAGAACCTGCACTTCAGCCTCGAGATCCTGGCCGAGCGTAAGGTGTATGACCCCCGGATCCTGGTGTGTACCTCGGACTTCCACGTGATGCGGACCAAGCGGATCGTGGGGATGCTGCAGCAGAGCCGTGGGGAGGACGACCTGCCCTTCGAGGCGGAGGTCCTCGGTGCACCGACGCCGAAGGCGGTGATCCCGGCGGCCTACCTGCGCGAGTTCGTCGCCCTGTCGATCCACCGGATCTTCGGACGGGCCTGAGGGGGCGGCTCAGTCGTAGGTGCGCCAGCGCCGCCACACCAGGAAGGTGGCGAGCAGAAGACCGGCGAGCAGGAGGGAGGGCCAGATCTCCGGGTCGTCCTTGAACACGTTCCACACCGCCTGGACCAGGGCCAGGACGGTGAAGAAGGCGAGGAAGCCCAGCACCGCCTCCAGCACCGTCTTACGACGCCGGGTCTCGGAGTGGTCGATTCCGCTCACTTCACGCCACCTGCCGTCAGGCCGGAGACGATGCGTCGCTGGAAGACCAGCACCATGATCACCAGCGGGATGGTGACCAGTGCACCGGCGGCCATCGTCGCGGCGTAGGGGTACTGGAAGGCGCTGGCACCGGTGAAGCGGGCGATCGCCACGGTGACAGGCTCGGTCGTCGGGGTCGAGAGCTGCTTGGCCAGCATGAACTCGTTCCAGGTGGCGATGAACGCCAGAATGGCGGTGGTGAACAGTGCCGGGGCGGCCAGCGGAAGGATCACCTTGCGGAACGCCAGGCCGCGGGAGGCGCCGTCGACCCGGGCGGCCTCCTCCAGCTTCCACGGCAGCTCGCGGAAGAAGGAGGTCAGGGTGTAGACCGTCAGCGGCAGGACGAAGGAGATGTTCGGCAGGATCATCGCCTGGTAGGTGCCGATCCAGCCGATGTTGCTGAACAGCTGGAACAGTGGGGTGACCAGGGCGATGCCCGGGAACATCGAGGCCGCCAGGATGATGCCGGTGACGAAGCCCTTGCCGCGGAAGTCCACGCGGGCCAACGCGTAGGCGGTGAACACGCCGACGACCAAGGCGATCACGGTGGTGGCGAAGCCGATGATCAGGCTGTTGCCGATCGCGCGCAGGAAGTTGTTGCCCGCGTCGGTGGCCATCGCCTCCTTGAAATTCTGCAGCGTGATGTGGCTGGGCAGGGGGTTGGTGGAGAAGGTGTACGCCTTGTCGCGGAAGGCGGTGACCACCATCCAGTAGAACGGCGCCAGGGCCCAGATCAGGATGATGATCACGGCAGCGTAGTTGCTGATGTAACTGCGGATGCTGCGCTTCATCGTCGGCTCCCTTCATCCCCACCGGTTGCTTCGGACGCTGGCGCTGGAGTGTCCGGTGGTGTGTCGGAGGCCCTGGAGGAACGTAGCGACGCCAGTCGCGCCCGCAGTCCCTTGCGTTGACCCTTCGGCATGTTCTGGGTGCCGGCCACGTCCGCACCCAGGTACTTCACCATGATGAAGGCGACGACGAAGACCAGCAGGAAGATCAACGTGGACGCCGCCGAGGCGGAGTTGAAGTTGCCGGAGCGGGTGTCGGTGATGACCAGTTGGCTGATCACGGCGGTCGGCGAGTTGGTGGACTCGCTGATCATGATCACCGGTAGGTCGTACATGCGCAGTGCATCGAGGGTGCGGAAGAGGACCGCGACCATCAGCGCCGGCTTGATCAGCGGCAGGGTGATCCGGGTGAACTGCTGCCACTTCGACGCACCGTCCACGCGGGCGGCCTCGTACACGCCCCCGGGGACCATCTGCAGTCCGGCGAGGATCAGCAGCGCCATGAAAGGTGCGGTCTTCCACACGTCGGCGATGATCACCGCGAAGCGGGCGGCCCAGGGGTCGGTCGTCCACGCGATGTCCAGGCCGAACAGGGAGTTGATGATGCCGTCGGGGGCGAAGATGAACTGCCACAGCTTCGCCGTCACCGCGGTGGGGATCGCCCAGGGGATCAGGACGGCGGCGCGCAGCAGGCTGCGTCCCCAGAAGGACTTCGACATCGTCACCGCCATCCAGATGCCCAGGACGGTCTCCAGGGCCACGGTGACGACCACGAAGAACAGGGTCACCCAGACCGCGGGCCAGAAGTCCGTGGCCATGTTGCCCGGTGCACAGGTCGTGGCCTCGCCGGTGGAGGAGAGACACCGGTTGGCCAGCCAGTACAGGTAGTGGTCCAGGCCTGCGAAACCACCGTCGACGAACATGCCGGTACTCGGGTCGAGGTGCCGGTCCGCCTGGAAGGAGAGGTAGAGCGCACGTATCACCGGGTAACCGATGACCACCGCCAGGAGGGCGAGGCTGGGCCCGACGAACCAGAGGGCACGAAGGTCGCGTTTCTTCTTCGGCGGGCGGACGCTCGCGGCCGGGGCCTGCCCGGGGGTGGGTGTGGTGACAGTCACAGCTAAGACCTTATCGGTAATGAACCACGCCCGGCAGCCAGAGAACAGGCTGACGGGCGTGTGGACGCGGAGAGCGGTGTGCCGGCGGAAGTCAGCCGGTCACGTTGCCGATCGCGGACGCCATGTCGTCCGTGGCGGACTCGACGTCCTTACCGCCGGTGATGGCGGCGTTGGCGTTGTCCTGGACGGCCTTCGACAGCTCGTCGTAGGAGGGGGACGCCGGGCGCGGCACGGCGTTCTCCAGGGACTCCTGCAGAGCGGGCAGGTACGGGAACTCCTCGATCAGGTCCTGGTCCTCGTAGACGGAGGCCAGCACCGGCGGGAAGGACGCCTCGGCGAAGGAGCGCTGGTTGTCCTCGTTGAGGATGTACTTCATGAAGTCCAGGGCCGTGGCCTTGTTCTCGGAGTTGGAGTTGATGGCGTTGTTGTAGCCACCCAGGGTGGAGACGCCCACGCCGTCCTTGCCGACCAGCGGCTGGACCTCGACCTTGCCGGCGACGGCGGAACCCTCGGCCTCGGCTTCGGTGTACATGTACGGCCAGTTGATCGCCATGGCGTTCTGACCCTGGGTGAAGGCCAGGTTGGTCTCTTCCTCGGTCGCGCCGGTGGAGGAGCGGGAGATGGTGCCGTCCTCGTAGGCGTCGACCAGGGCCTGCAGGCCCTCACGGGACTCGTCGGAGGTCACGGAGACCTCACCGTTGTCGTCGACGAGGCCGCCGCCCCAGCCGGACATGAAGCCGGCGGTGGAGACGGTCAGGCCCTCGTACTGCTTGAGCTGGGTGATCAGGCAGTCGTTGTTGTCGGCGGTGACGTCCTCACAGGTGGAGACGACGTCGTCCCAGTTCTCGACCTCGTCCGGAGCCATGTCCGTGTTGCGGTAGAGCAGCT
>DXGC01000091.1 GCA_019114135.1 Candidatus Corynebacterium avicola | reverse complement strand
CGTCGCAGACGCCGCACTCGCCGCAGTAGTCACTGTGACCTCAATCCCTTTCCCGCCGCCGTGGAACTACTCCCCGGTGGTCTTCTTGGTCGCCTTCTTCGCTGTCGTCTTCTTGGCGGTGGTCTTCTTGGCCGGAGCCTTCTTCGTGGTCTTCTTCGTCGCCTTCTTGGTGTCCTTCTTCGCCGGCTTCGGGTTCTTGGCCTCTTCCTCCGCTGCGGCATCGGCGGCGACCTTGCGGTGGATCAGACCCTCCGGCTCGACCCCGAGCATGCACATCAGGGTGGCGGCGTCGAGGAAGTCGTTGGCGTAGGTCGCGACGATGCGCTGCGCAGCGATCGCGGTCTCCTTCTCCACGGTGTGCAGTGACTCTGCGCTGGTGGTGTGGTTGTCGGTGACCTTCGGCGGCACGTAGAACTCCCTGGTGTGAATTGCTGGTCTAGATAACTGTCAACAGCTTGCGTAGACGCCCATTCTAGCCCGACTGGGCGTCGGCTGCACCGTCCGCCCCGGGTTCTGACTTGCGTGCCTTACGACGGCGATCACCGAACGGGTCCGGCAACCAGGGTGTTCCGCGCCGTCGTTGCCGACGGACCGTCCAGTGCGCCGGTCCTGCAGGACGCTCCTCTCCGGAGCCCTTCCCGGTACCGGTACCCGGGCCGCGTCGTCCGCGCGCCCGACGTGCCGGCGGACGACGCAGGTCGTTGTGGCGGTACAGGATGCGTGGACGGCGCAGTCGACGGGCGACCCACTCGCCCAGGACCACACCGGCGGCCAGGGCGGTCGCCGTGGCGAGCGCGACACCGAGGTTGGAGATACCGAACACGAACTGGTCGGACAGCATCGAGTACATGCCCCGGTACAGGGCCAGACCCGGCAGTAGCGGGGTGATGCCGACGATCGCCGTGATCTGCGGCGGGATCAGGTAACGACGGGAGAGCAGACCACCGGCCAGGCCGACGAAGGCTGCGGTGATGCCGGCGGAGGTGATCGCCCCCAGGCCGCTCTCCAGCAGGATCAACCTGTAGAAGGAGTAGGCGATCAGAGAGGTCACCGTCGCGATGACCAGTGCACGCCGGGCACAGAAGGAGGCGAGGGCGAAGAACATCGCCGCGCCCACGCCACCGAGGACCTGGATGGCCGCACCACCGAAGGTTCCCTGGGTGCTGCTGGTGTCGAGCGGGGGAAGGGTCATGCCCAACTCACCGGTGACGACCAGGCCGACACCGATGCCCGAGATGATTCCGCCGGTCATGAGCACGGTCTCGTAGAACCTCGCCGAGGATGTCACCGGCGCTCCGGTCACGCCGTCCTGCAGCGCCTGGACCAGCGTCAATCCGGCCAGCATGGCCACGATGCATGAGGCGATGATCAGTGACGGCGACAGGTAGATGTCCATTGCCCTGGCGAAATTGTAGCTCAATGCCGCGGGCATGGTGGCGATGATGCCGCCGAAGAAGTTCTGGAAGAACAGTGGCAGGGACTTCGAGGCCAGCCATACGTTCGCGGCCATGATGATCACCGTGGTGATCGTGGCTATGAGGGCCACCAGAGGCTCGCCGCCGAGCATCAGCGCCACGGAACCGGCGAAGCCGCCCCAGGACATGGTGGCCCAGCGGATCCGGTACGGGGGCGGGCTGGTCTCGATGTCGTCGAGGATCCTGCGGGCCAGTTCCAGTTCCGTCGCGCCGTTGACGATCGACCGGACGAGACGGTCGACCTCGGTGAGTCGGGAGAAGTCCGTGTTCACGGAACGGACCACACGGAAGGTGTTGATCGGGGAGCTGGTGCCGTTGTTCGACGTGTAGATCGTGATCGTGTTCAGGGTGATGTCGACGTGGCAGCCGTACAGGCCGTAGGACGAGGTGACCGCCCGGATCTGGGCGCGGGTATCGGTGTTGCTCGTGCCGGAGGCGAGCAGCAGGTCGCCGATGCGTGCCGCGGTGTCCATCACCCGGTGGACCTCGTCGGGGTCGGTGAGGTTGACCGGGGCGAGGGGTGACGGGGGCGGCGCGGTGCGGATCGTGTCGATCGTCGACTTGTTGCCGCCGGAGATCAGGTCGTATGCGCGGTTGCGCAGGGAGGTGATGCGGTCGGTGACACGTCCCACGGAGCTGCCCTCACCCTTTCTGTCGGCCCGGTCGGCGTCCATCCCTGGTCGGTCGGTTCGGGGTGGTGCCGTTGCTTGTCCTGCTCACTCTACGTGACGGGTGGGAGGATTCGATGTGGCCCTGACGCTGCTGGTAGACTCACCGTTCGAATACCGCGGAGCCGTCGGTCCAGTGAGAACTGGGGGCGTGAGGCCGGGTTTTCCGCTGGAGTGGCGCAATCGGTAGCGCAACGGTCTTGTAAACCGTAGGTTGCGAGTTCAAGTCTCGTCTCCAGCTCTCTGATCAGTACGAACGCCCCCGCGGAAGGTCTGCGGGGGCATTTTCTGTCTACTGGGTGGCTCAGTCGGCCTCGGCGACCTCGATGCCGTCGATGATCTCCTGGCGCAGTGCGAGGTCCTCCTCGGACGCGGGATCGCCTGCCATCAGTGTGATGGTGGCCAGGTACTGGCCGTCCTCGGCCGGCACCGAGACCATGTACTGGGTGGTGTCCCACTCGATGTTGCCCTGCGTCTGCACGTAGTCCAAACGCATGGCGGGGAAATCGCAGAGGGAGGTCTCCTCAGACGTCAGATCCTCCGTTTCCAACGAGTTTTCAACGCCGTCGAGGCTCTGTGCGAAAAGGTCCTCGGGTTCCCCGTCGCCCTGTTCCATGACGACATTGACGTTGGGGACCGGGGGTTCGGAGACGTTTCCGTCGCCGATCATCAGACGGATCATCTCGCTGTCCATCTCGGTGCTGCGTCCCCAGCCTTCAGGTACCGGCACCGTGACCACTGGTTCGCCCGGGTTGTTGTTCGCCTCGACGGTCTCGCCGGAGTACGGGGCACAGTCGGTGGCCTCCGCTTCCTCCCCGGAGCCTGTCTCGGCCGAGGACGCCGCAGTCGTGTCGTCGGCGGAGGTATCGTCACTGTCCTCACTACAGGAGGCCAGGCCGAGACCGACGGCGCAGAGTGTAGGGATGAGCAGGGGGCGTAGAGCGTGCCTCATGTGATTCCTCAGTCACTGTTTTATGTGCGCTAACTAAGTATACGCCGGGTTGACTCGTGCTGTCACTGACCTGCTCGGGGCGGCTCGTGTCCTGGGAAATACGACGAACGCCACGGCCCCAGAGGATAGGCCGTGGCGTTCTTGGCGAGGAGAGTTCGCCTCGCGGAGAGTGTGGGGAAGTTGGAGAGCGTGGAGAGCTGTGGAGAGTTAAGGAGAGTGGAGAGTCGGAGAGTCTTAGCTCCTAGCTGGAGCCGGGGATCGGGAGGTTCGGCAGGCTCGGCAGGCTGAGGTTGCTGGAGCCGAGGTTCTGGTCGCCGTTGGTGAAGCTGGAGCCCAGGTTCGGGGCGATGGAGGAACCGAGGTTCTGGTCGCCGATGGACGAACCGAGGTTCAGGTCACCGACGGTGTCCGGGACCAGCTGGATGTGGACCGGCGGCGGGGTCTGGAAGGTGAACAGGGGACCGGTGGTGAGTTCGAGGTACAGGTCCTTGATGGGACCCGAGACGATCTCCTGGATCTGGACGATCAGAGACATGATGAGGCTCTCCTTTTGAGCAGTGTCATTGCAGGGCACAGCGCCGCGCTGAGTTGAAAATAGCCCATTTCTCCCGAAAAGTTAGCCTCGCTAAAAGTTCTACCCCCGATAGGGGACGGGGTGCCCGCGGTTAGGGTGCCGTAATGTGGTGTTCATGGACCCTTGTCGCCGCAGATCGTCGCAGGTGGGACGGTATGCATCTGTCGCCGTGCCATGTCTCCTCGGGATGTTCCTCACGTCCTGTAGTGATCGTTCCGCAAATACCCCCGGGCCCACTCCAGGAAACGACAGTCAACCGGCCTACATCGCGCTCTCCAGTGACCACACTGGAGCCAAGGACGGTGGGGAGGATGACCGCTTCAGGGTGGTCTACGACGACGGCACGACAGAAGCAGTCGCGCCCGACGACACCATGCCGGGCGGGATGCTCGCCAGGTTCGGAGACGGCGTCCTCTACGGCGCCAAGGACGCGGTGACCCTCTTCGACTCCGACGGGAACGCGACGGACGAGATTCCGGTGGAGGGGTCGTCTTCACCGACGTTTGCGGTGACCTCTGCGGGCTCGACGGCCACCACCGTCTTCTACGGAACGTCTGTGGGTCGCGAAGCATCGTTAGCCACTGTGACTGACGGGCAGGTTAAGCAGGTTCCGGCGGACGACCAGCCGAGCGTGACTTCCGTGACCGTCTGTGACGACGGCACAACCTACTGGCTGGACGAGCAGCACGGGACATCGCCCACCCGGTACCAGGTGTCGAGGATGGACCCCGACGGCCGGGTCGAGACGACGGACGACCCCGAGGGCGCATTCACCGGAGCCAGGGCGACGCAGTTCGATTGTGACGGCGACGGTGCGTCCGTCATCGCGTCCATGCAGGACGGGGAAACCGACCGTCGTGTGGTCGACGGGGTGTCGGAGCGACCGCAGGTGTCCGAACAGGAACGCGTCGACAACTCGATGAACAGCGAGATGCCGAGGAGCACGAGAGTGGTCGACGGCGCACTGTTCACCACCGATCGTGACGGGAGCTACCAGAGGATCCCCTTTGCCATGGGGGAGGACACCGAGACCGGACAGTTCGATCTCGGGGGTGGCGTCGCCCACCAGGTAACCTATGACCGGGATCGGGTTGTCGTCTCCCACACTGCGGACTCCCGCGAGGGCGACCTGGAGATATCCACCTTCGGCGCGGGGAACCCCGGTGAACGTCTCGACCACACCGTCGTCGGTGAGTCGTCATGGGGTGCAGGCACCGACAGCGCCAATGATCTCAACAGCACGACATCTGCATGGCGGATCTTCCCTCTGGACCAGTGACGCCTACGGCGCTGCCGGAAGAACGGGTCCGGTAGAGTCTGACGGCATGGTCGAGATCACCGTCCGCGAGACCGTCGAGGAAGATATCCCGGCGATCACCGCGATCTACAACGAGGCCGTCACGAACTCCGTCGCCGTGTGGAACGACGACACCGTCGACGAGGAGAACCGGTTGCAGTGGCTGGCTGATCACCGAGGGCCGGGCACTCTGGCGCTCACCGCGGTCGCGGTGGACACAGACGGCACAGACGGCACAGACGGCACAGACGGCACCGAGCAGGTCCTCGGTTACGCCACCTACGGGGACTTCCGGAGTTACGACGGCTTCCGGCACACCGTGGAAAACTCCATCTACGTCGACGGCACCCGTCGCGCCGGGGGAGTGGGTACCGCTCTGATGCAGGAACTCATCGAGCGTGCCCGGGACGAGGGCAAGCACGTCATGGTCGCTGCCATCGAGGGCGGCAACACCGCCTCACTGCGACTTCACTCGAAGGTGGGGTTCGAGGAGTGCGGGACTGTGCGTCAGGTAGGCACGAAGTTCGGCCGGTGGCTGGACATGACCCTGATGCAGCTGATGCTCTGACCTCACACCCGCCACTGGGCGGCGTTGCGCCACTCCTCGGCGATGCGGGCGAAGGCGCCGCCGGCGGCGGAGAGCTCCGCCGGGGTGCCCTGCTCCACGATCTTCCCGTCATCGAGCACGACGACGGTGTCGGCGATCTCCAGGGTGGCCGGGCGGTGGGTGACGATCACGGTGGTGTAGTCACCGCGGACCGTGCGGATGGAGTCGACCACCGCGGCCTCGTTCCGGGCGTCCAGTGCGGACGTCGCCTCGTCCACCAGCAGCAGGTGGGAGGGCTTCGCCAGGGCGCGGGCGATGCCGACGCGCTGGCGCTCACCACCGGAGAGCCGGTTGCCCAGCTCGCCGACCGGGGTGTCCCAGCCGGTCGGGATGGACTCCAGGATGGTCCGCAGGCCGGCGGCGTCGGCGAGCCGGTCCAGGTCCTCCTGCGACAGGTCCGGGTTCACCGCGGTGAGGTTGTCGCGGACACTGCCGGTGCCCAGCTCGGTGTCCTGGAAGACCATCGAGGCATTGGACCGCAGGGTGGTGGTGTCGGCGGCATTGTCGTCGAGGACCACACGACCGTCGGCGACGTCGGTCAGCCCCGCGAGGGTGCGCAGCAACGTGGTCTTGCCCGAGCCGGAGCGCCCCACCACCACCGTCACAGTGCCGGGGGCGAGGTCCAGGTCGACGCCGTCCACGCCGACGGTGCCGTCGGCGAAACGCACGCCCACCTTCTCCAGGCGCGTGGAGGGGGCGGCGCCCAGGGCGGCGGGCGGGGTGGCCGGTGCGGAGGCGGCCACGGCGGTGGCCTCGGCTGCCTCGTCCAGGGTGCGTCCCAGGTTCCGGATGCCGGTCGCCGAACCGGAGATGCCGTTGACCTGCTCGATGACACGCAGCATGACGATGACCGTCGCTGCCGCGGCAACCCCGGTCAGCGTCCCGTCGTCGTAGGCCAGCCACACGGTCACGCCGAAGCCCAGCAGCACGACCTGCAACACGAGGCTGAACAGGATCTCGCCGGGCAGCTGCCAGAGCAGCAGCTTCAGCGTCCGGCCCCGGGCCTCCCCGATGGCGTCGTCGACGAGCCGTGCACCGGTGGAGACCCGACGGGCGGTACGAAGCGACGGCTGCGCCCGGGCGAAGTCGAAGAGCCGGTCGTCCAGGGTGGCGTTGGCGTTGGCGAACTCCTTGTCGGCGCGCTCGGTAAGTTTCCCGGACAGCTGGAAGGCGCCCATCATCAGCAGAGCACCCACCAGGGTGACAATGGCGACGGGGATGTTGACGAAGGCCAGTCCCACGGCCAGGGCGACGGTGAACACCGGGGCGGTGATCACGGGGCCGAGAAGCAGCACCGGTGCCGAGGTCACCTCGAGGGATCCCTGGGAGACCAGCCGCCGCAGGTCGGTGAGTTTCTTACGGTTCAGGTCGGTCGCCGGCCAGTTCAGCACGGCGGTGGGGGTGTTGCCGCAGATGGCGTGCATCAGCGCCAGGCCCACACTGAGGCCCTTGTGGGCGGAGACGATGTCGATGGCCCAGGACGCGGCGATGAGCGCCACCAGCAGCAGCACCCACGGCCAGGCGTCGGCGGAGTTCGGGCCGAAGAGGTCCTCCAGCAGGGGGAACAACACGACCACGGACGCGGCCTGGAGGATCGAGGAGATGACGGTCAGGGCGACGTAGGCGCGGTAGTCGGCGCCGCCGCCGATGATGGCACGGATCTTGGTGAGCATCAGTGGACCTCCGAGATGTTCCAGAGGTCGGCATAGGACCCCTTGGCGGCGAGCAGGTCGGCGTGGGTGCCGGACTCGGTGACCCGGCCCTGGTCCAGGACCAGGATCTGGTCGGCACCGGCGATGGTGTGCAGCCGGTGGGCGATCATCAGCACCGTGCGTCCGCGCAGCAACTCGTCCAGACCCTGCAGGATGGCCCACTCGGAGTCCGGGTCGGCGGCGGCGGTCGCCTCGTCGAGCACGACCACCGGGGTGTCGGCGAGCAGAGCGCGGGCGATGCCCAGTCGCTGGCGTTCACCACCGGAGAGGCGGTCGGCGTCGACGATGGTGTCGTAGCCTTCGGGCAGCGTCATGATCACCTCATGGATGTGCGCCGCCTTCGCCGCGGTGACGATCTGCTCGTCGGTGGCCTCCGGGCGGGTCAGGGCGATGTTGTCCCGGATGCTGGCGTGGATCAGCTGGACGTCCTGCAGCAGGATGGTGACCTTGGCGTACAGCTCGTCCTGCGTCATGTCGCGCAGGTCGGTGCCGTCGATGCTGATCGACCCGGCGACCGGGTCCCACAGCCGGGCGAGCAGCATGCCCACGGTGGACTTGCCGGCGCCGGACGGTCCGACGACCGCGGTGACGGTGCCGGGCTCGAGCTTCAGCGAGAGGTCCGGCAGGACGTCCCGGTCCGGGGTGTAACCGAAGCGGACGTGGTCGAAGACCACGTGGCCGGACGGCACGGGGCGGGTCTTGCCCTCGACCGGCCCGGTGAGCTCCGGGGTGGACATGGTGAGGTCCAGGGTGGAGCGGCTGTCCAGGGAGACCAGCAGGGTTCCGACGCCCCCGGAGATCGCCACCAGCTGGGCGCCGAACGCCGGGCCCAGGATGAGGAAGGGTACGAGGTCGTTGGCGCTGACCCAGTCGGGCAGCATCAGGAGGAAACCGCCGATGATCAGCAGGCCGAGGACGGTGGTCGGACGGTTGATCATCACCGCGATGATCTTGATCGGGCCGGTGTCACGCTGCAGCTTGTCGGTGAAGGCGCCGGTCTCCTTGAGGGTGCCGGGCAGGTCGACGATGGAGCTGGCACCGAAGACCTTGGCGACGTCCAGGGTGGAGGTGAAGCTCTGCGCCTGTCCGGCGATGAGGGACATGTTGCGCTGGGAGGTCACCACCCGGTCGCGTTCCTTGTTCTGGATGCTGACCATCACGTAGATGTACGCGATGATCGGCAGCAGGAGTACCAGCCCGAGCCGCCAGTCGACGACGAAGAGGTAGATCAGCGTCGCCAGCGGGGTGACGATGGCGGCGACGAGGTCGGGCACGGCGTGGGTGACGATGTAGTGCATGCCCGCCACGTCGTCGGTGACGAGTTTGCGGGTGTCCGCAGTCTGCCGCGACAGGAACCAGCCCAGGGGGAGGTTGCGGAACTTCCCCATCAGTCGACGACGCAGCGCGGAGGCGTAGGAGGCGTCGTAGAGGTGCATGGCGAGCATCAGCAGGCCGCTGCCCAGGGCCGAGACACCCATGATCACCACGGCGGTGATGCCGGTGGAGAGGGCGCTGTCCTGGTCGGTTCCGGCGAGGAACTGCCGGGCGAGGTCGGCGAAGAGGATGAACGGGACGATCCCCACGATCGACAGCAGTCCCTGGACGAGGCCGGAGATGATCAGCGCGGTCTTCGCCGGGGCGAGGACGCCGGTCGCCTTCTCCTGCGGCTTCTCATGTGGGGTGCCGGACGCCGCGGCAGCCGGAGCGTCCTGCTGCGGTGCAGGGGCGTCCTGTGCCTTCTCCTGTGCCGCCTTCTCCTGCTGCTCGGCGTGCTCCTGAAGCGCGCGGGACTTGCCCATCGCACGCCCGGCGACCCAGTAGGCCTGGGCATGCAGGGTGCCGCGGTTCAGGTGGTACTCGCGCTGCAGGACCGTCCGGGCGTGCCGGGTGGCGGTGGACTCCGCGGTGACCCAGGCGTACCAACCGGTCCAGTCGCGTCCGCCGATGGCCTGGACCAGCGTCTGGCCGTCGGGGAGCTCATCGACCCAGGCTGCGGTGATGTTCGGTCCCTCCGGCAGCGGCGACTGCGCGTCGGCCTCACTGTGCTTCTCCAGGTACACCACCACCGGGATGTCCTCGGGGATCGCGGCAGCGAGCTGGGTGACCGCCGGGTAGGACGCCAGGTCGCCGAGCAGCAGGTAACCTTCCGGCGCCGGGTCGAGCAGGGTGAACGGCTCCTCGCCGTAACGCATGCCCTCGATCTCGTCGCCGGGCTCGCAGTGCAGCGCCCAGTAGGACGCCGGGCCCGCGGGACTGTGGATGACGAAGTCCACCGCGAGCGTGCCGTTCTCCGGGTCGGTCTCGGCGAAGGTGTAACCACGCTGGAACTGCTTGGAACCGCCGTCGGGGTCGGGGAACCAGGCTCGCATCCACGCGGCGGGGGCCTCTCCGGAATCGTCGAGGAGAGTCTCGGAGGTGAAGTGGACGCGCAGGAAGTTGTCGGTGAGCCACTCCTTTCCGGTGACGGTGAGGACGTGGTCCTTTGCGCCGAGGGTGTGGAGCAGTGCCCCGTTGAATCCCTTAGCCATGGTGTTTAGCCTCCTTGAAATTAGAGCAGGCTCACCATACCCCATCAGGGTTCCTTTGTGGACCCCTCGCCCTGGTTAACGCGGTTCCCGATCGGCGCTTTGCTTCCGCCCTTCGGCTCACGTGCCTTCGTGAGGAGCAACAGGCCGGCCATCAGCACCACGGCGATGCCGAAGATGCCGTAGCGGTCGTCCCCGGTGGCGGCGGTGAAGATGGCGAAGGCGGCCGGGGCCATCCAGCTGACACTGCGTCCGGTGGTGGCGTACAGGCCGAACATCTGCCCCTCCCGGCCGGGCGGGCTGACCCGGGTGAGGTAGGAACGCGAGGCGCTCTGGGCCGGGCCGACGAACAGGCACAGCACCAGCCCGAAGATCCAGAACATCAGCGGTCCCTCGACCAGGAAGAGGACGCCGGCGTCGACGACCAACAGCACCAGGGACATCATGATCACCGGCTTGGGGCCCCACCGGTCGTCCAGGTAACCGGCCGCCAGGGCGCCGAGCGCGGAGACCACGTTCGCTGCCACGCCGAAGAGCAGGACGTCGCTGGAGCTCAGCCCGTACACCGACACGGCCAGCACGGCACCGAAGGTGAATACACCGGCCAGGCCGTCGCGGAAGACCGCCGAGGAGATGAGGAACCAGACGGCGGAGCGGTCGGTGCGCCACAGCGTCCGGATGTCACGGAACAGGCCGAGGTAGGCCTCCTTGACGGAGCCGGTCTCGGCGTCGGGGTCCGGGGTGTTCTCCGGGACCTTACGCAGCACCGGGATGGCGGAGACCAGGAACCATACGGCGGCAAGACCAGCGACGATGCGAACATTCCAGCCATCCTCGACGGGGATGTTCAGGAAGCCCCGGGTGTCACCCTCACCGGCGATGAACCCCAGGTAGCAGATCAGGAGGAGGACGATGCCACCGAAGTAGCCCATCGACCAGCCGAAGCCGGACACCCGGCCGACGTTCTCCCGGGTGGAGACCTGCGACAGCATGGCAAAGTAGCTGACCTCGGCGAACTCGAAGGTCACCGAGGCGATCGCCATGATGACGATGCCGACCCAGAAGTAGATCGCGGCATCGTCCCCGATCCCGACGAGGCAGAACATCAGTCCGACGGTCACACCGGTCCACCTGCCCACCGAGCGGCGACGGGTGCCCCGGGCGTCCGACCGACGCCCCATCACCGGGGCGATCAGCGCGATGCTCACCCCGGCCACGGCCATGGCGGCGCCGTACCAGGTGGCGGGGCTGATCCCGCCGCCCGGACCACCTTCGATGGAGGTGCCGACCGAGTCGGTGAGGTACACGGAGAAGATGAAGGTGACCAGCACGGCATTGAACGCCGCCGACCCCCAGTCCCAGAACGCCCATGCCAGGGTGGGGCCGCGGAAGATGCCCTTGGTGGGCTCGGGTGAACTCATGTCCCCCAGAGTATTGCCCCGGCGAAATTTTGTCGCCGCTTGTGGCCGTTTCTCAGGACGCCAGTTCGCCGCTGTACAGGTTGAAACGGTCGTCCCGGGTGAACCCGGTGAGCAGCAGCCCGGACTGCCGGGCCATGTCGACCGCCAACGAGGTCGCCGCGGAGACGGCCACCAGCCCGGAGAACCCGGCCAACACCGCCTTCTGGACCAGCTCGAAGGACGCCCGCGAACTCATCACCAGATACACCGCACGGTCCGGGTCGGACGGGTCGACGTCACCGGGCAACCGGTCGTCGAGCAGCAGGGCGCCGATGACCTTGTCGGCGGCGTTGTGGCGTCCGACATCCTCCCGGACCACCAGCGGACGCCCGTCGGCGGTGAAGGCACCGGCGGCGTGGATGCCGCCGGTCTTGCGGAAGGCCTCCTGGGCGCCCCGCAACGCCTGCGGCATGGCGATGATGTCGGTGGGGTCGGGACGCACCGGCGTCAGTGTGTAGCGCTTCTGCTTCATCAGGTCGTCGATGCTGCGGGTGCCGCAGACCCCGCAGGCGGAGTTCGTGGTCACCGATCGCACGGGCAGAGAGGGCAGCGCGGAGGGTGGGGGAGTGAGACCGGGAACTTCCGGGGCGTCCGGAAGGTCAGGTGGTGTCAGGGAGACGTCGAGGGTGTTGTAGGTGTTCTCGTTGTTCGGCCCCACTGCGCCGGCGCAGTAGCGGGCGGTGGAGACGTCCGAGCGGTGCGAGATGACCCCCTCGGCGTGCAGCAGTCCGTGGATCAGTTCGATGTCGTGGCCCGGGGTGCGCATCGTGGTGCTCAGGTCGGTGCCGTCGACCCGGATCTGCAGTGGTTCCTCCACTGCCAGCCGGTCGGCGCGCGTGTCGACCTCAACGGTGGAGTCGGTGGAGTCAGTGGAGTCAGTGGAGTCACTGACCCGGACCTTCGTGACCCGTGCCTTGTCGATCAAGCGTCCCATGACTACAGAGTTTACTTCTCTGCGGACGGCATCGGAGGCATGTCCTCCGCCCGGCGTCCCGTCGGCTCCAGGTAGACCGGGGTGGACTTGAACACCGGGGTGTTCGAACCCTTCACCGCGTGGTCCAGCGGGATCACCACGTTGGCCTCCGGGAAGTAGGTGGTGCAGCCACCACGGGAGTGGTCGTACTCCACGACGCGGAACATCGGGGCACGGCGCTCGCCGTCCTCCCAGTAGGTGACGATGTCGACGATGTCGCCGTCGCGCAGACCGCGTTCCGCGGCGTCCTGCGGGTTGACGAAGACCACCCGGCGGCCGTTCCGGATGCCGCGGTAGCGGTCGTGCATGCCGTAGACGGTCGAGTTGAACTGGTCGTGGGTACGCACCGTGTTCATCATCAGCTGCCCTTCCTCCAGCTGCACCGTGTTCGGCTGGTTGACCGTCAGGTGGGCCTTGCCGTCGTCGGTGGGGAAACGACGCTCGCGCGGGCCGTTCGGCAGGTAGAAAACACCGGGATGCTTGAGCTTCTCGTTGAAGTCCTCGAAGCCGGGGATGGTGCGGGCGATGTGGTCGCGCATCACGTCGTAGTCGTCGATCATCGGCTGCCAGAAGGCGTCGCCGAAGGTCTCCCGACCGATGGAGCAGAGGATGTCGACCTCGCTCTTCAGGTTCGCCTTCCGGTTCGCCCGACGCTTACCGGTGGAGGCGTGGACCTTGCCGGCGGAGTCCTCGACGGTCACCGACTGCGGGCCGGACTTCTGCAGGTCCAGGTCGGTGCGCGAACGCACCGGCAGGATCAGCGACTTCTCACCCGGCCAGGCGTGCGAACCATTCGGCTTGGTGGACAGGTGGACGGTCAGTTCGTTGGCCGCCACACCCTGCTCCAGCACCGAGGTGTCGGAGGCCACGCGGACCAGGTTGCCGCCGAGGGAGAGGAAGAACTTCACCTTGCCGTCGCGCATGGCCTGCAGGGACGCGACGGTGTCGTAGCCGTGCTCGCGCGGGACCGGAAAGCTGAACTCCTTCTCGATCGCTGCCAGGAAGCTCTCCGGGGACTTCTCCCAGACGCCCATGGTGCGGTCGCCCTGCACGTTGGAGTGGCCGCGCAGCGGGGCGGTGCCGGAACCCGGCTTACCGATGCGTCCGGTGAGCAGCAGGGTGTTGGTCATCTCCTGGATGGTGCCGACCGCGTCCTTGTGCTGGGTGACACCGAGGGTCCAGGTGATGATGGTGGAGTCGGCCTTCTCGATGGTGTCGACGGTGGCGAGGATCTGCTTGCGCGGGATGCCGTGGGCCAGGGCGAGCTCGTCGTCGTCCAGCTCGGCGAGGTGGGCGGTGAGATCCTCGAAACCGGTGGTGTAGGTCTCGATGAACCAGTGGTCGATGGCCTTGTCGCGCCGGACGAGCTCCTTGTTGATCGCCAGGAACAGGGCGCGGTCGCCGTCGAGGCGGACCTGCAGGTAGTCGTCGGAGATCTTCTCCTTGAAGCCCAGGTAGGTCTTCACCGCCTGCGGCTCGCGGAAGTTCATCAGGCCGGCCTCGGGGATCGGGTTGACCGAGATGATCCGGCCGCCGTTCTCCTTGCACCGGGAGAAGGCCGTCAGTGCGCGTGGGTGGTTGGTTCCCGGGTTCTGGCCGACGGAGATGATCAGGTCGGTGCTGTGGAAGTCGTTCATGGTGACCGACCCCTTGCCCAGGCCCAGGGTGGCGGACAGGGCGGCACCGGTGGACTCGTGGCACATGTTCGAGCAGTCCGGCAGGTTGTTGGTGCCCATGCGGCGGGCCAGCAGCTGCACGGCGTAGGCCGACTCGTTCGGAGCCTTGCCGGAGGTGTAGAACACCGCCTCGTCCGGTTCGGTGCGCTGCAGCTGTTCGGCGATGATGCCGATGGCCTTGTCCCAGCTCACCGGGCGGTAGTGGTCGTCGCCGGAGGAGCGGTCGTAGAGGAGCGGCTCGGTGATGCGTCCGACCTTGCCCAGCCAGTGGTCGGTCTTCTCCCGCAGGTCGCTGACGGAGTAGTCGGCCCAGAAGGCGGCGTCGGCCTTCTTCGGGGTGGTCTCCTCGGCGACGGCCTTGGCGCCGTTCTCGCAGAACTCGACGACGTTCAGGTCGGCCTGGTCCGGCTCCGGCCACGCACACCCGGGACAGTCGAAACCCTTGTGCTTGTTGATGGTCAGCAGCGAGGGGACCGCGTTGTTCGGCAGCGCGTGCTCCATGGCGTGGAGCACTGCCGGAACACCGGTGGCGGTGTCCTCCAACTCGGAGATCTCCGGGTGGTCGTACCGGTTCGCGATCGGGTTCACCTGGGCGCGGGGTTCTTGCAGGCTGGTCATACCCCCGAGCCTATCCCCGGCTGATGCAGGTCAGCGACCGGGAAAAGGCCTGTTGTCGGCCTGTTCGCCACGCGTTCGCGACCCCGAAAGATGGAGCGTATGCGAAACCGCAGGTTGTGACGTCGGTCATACGGTGATGCCGTAGAGCCGTTCGATGATTCCGTCCCCGGGATCGGGCTGAATTATTCCTCGGCCAGGGCGGTGATGCGCTCGATCAGGGGCTTGGAGGCCGCAGAGAGGTTATCTGAGGAGGTGTTTTCTGCCGCCTGTCCGGCGGCCAGTCCGATGAGGAAGGCGGTCACCGGTGCGGCGGGGCGAGAGCGGTTGTGCGCCACCGCGGAGGTGAGGTCCAGGACGTCCTTCACGGATGCGCGGACCACGTCCTCCGGCAGACCGAGCTCCTCGGCGACCTGGGTGAGCCAGGCGTGCGCACTGCGCATCGCCTCGGGGGAGTCCTTGCGGCTGTCGGACATGGTGGGGGTCCTTTCGGTGGCGCGGCGGAGGGACGCAGGACCGCCCGTGTCCGAAAGGTGGGATGAAACGCTGGTTTTCTCGCCGGAAAGCAGCGATTCATCCCACCTTTCGGACATCGACCGGACCCTGCCTGTTCCCGTCGAGGCTACCGTGGAATCTCAGCCCTGGTAGAGCGCGGCCGCTGCCGTGAGCAGCATCTCGCCGGACTGCGGGCCGAAGCTCAGGGACTGGCTGTCCGGGATCGACAGGATCCGGCTCTTCTCGCCGGCTGTTGTCTGGGAGATACCGGGCTTGGCCAGCAGCCCGTCCACACCACCGGTGGACTCCAGACCTTCCGACATCATCACGATGACCTCCGGGTCCAGGTCGGCCAGGGCCTCGGCGTTGGCCGGGGACGCCTTGCCGATGCCCTCCTCCTTCGCCGCGTCGACACCGCCGAGCGACTCGATGAGGTCGGAGGTGCCGTCGTCGGGGCCGAGGATGTAGAAGATGCCGCCGTCACCGCGGGCGTAGAGGAATGCCATGCGCAGGGGCTCCTCCGGGGTGGCGTCGCTGATCGCCTCGACGGCCTGGTCGATCTCGTCCTCGGAGCGCTTCGCCAACGTCTTGCCGACCTCGGGCAGGCCGACGATCGAGGCGAGGGTGTTGATGTCGTCGCCGACGGTGTCGATGGTGTGGTCCGGGCTGATCTTCACCACGGAGACGCCCGAGTCGCGCAGCTGTGAGATCGCCTCGGACGGCCCGATGCTCCCGTCGACGATCACCAGGGACGGGTCGAGGTTGAGCACCGCCTCGGCGTTGATGGAGTGTCCGCCCTGGGTGACCACCGGCAGGTCCTCCAGAGACGGTTCCAGCGAGGAGACGGTGCGTCCGACGATGTTGTCGCGCAGGCCCAGTCCGGCCAGTGTGCGGGAGATCGTGCCGTAGATGTCCAGTGGGATGATCCGGCTGACGTCGTCGACGGTGACGTCCTCGCCGTCGGCGTCGGTGAGTTCCACGGGAAGATCCGGTTCGGCGTCCTCGGCGCCCTCTGCCGGGGTGACGTCTCCCACGGTCTCCGCGGTGGAGGTACCGGTGAACTCCCGCGGGTCAGTGTCGCCACCGTCGCCGTCTTCACCGTCGCCACCGACGCCTTCGGTGAAGGCGGACAGTGCGGAATCGAAGGAGGTCTCCTCGGCGGTGCCGGCGGTGCCGGAATCATTCTGGGAGCCGACGCCGCAGGCGGTCAGGCTGGTGGCGGCGACGGTGGCAGAGAGGACGAGACAGGCCAGTGCCCTGGCAGGACGGCGGAACATCATGACGATGAAACTAGCACAATGTAGGTCGCCTAACTAAGCCGAGGCTAAGCGGAGGACTCAGGTGCCTCGAGTGCCTTGCGGGTGTGCGCGGCCAGCTCACGGGACAGGCGGGGGAGCTCCCGCTCCCAGGAGTTCCCCGCGGAGCTGTCGGCGGCGTCGCTGACCAGCTTGAGCAACTGGACCGGCACACCGAAACTCTGGGCGACCCTGGCCACGGCGTAACCCTCCATGTCCACGAGGTGGGCGTCCTCGGCGAGGCGGTCGCGGGTGTCGGCGTCCTCGACGAAGGTGTCGCCGGTGGCCAGGGTGACCGATGGCGCGGGGGTGTCCGACAGGTCGATCGGCGGGTACTCGTCGGAGCCGGTCAGTGCGGCCACCGCGGAGTGTGAGAAGTCGTGCAGCAGCACCCGGTCGACCCGGTGCAGGCCTGACAGGCCCGGACGAAGGGCCCCGGCGGTGCCGATGTTGATGATCGCACTGGGTAGCCCGCCGAGCCGCAGGTAGTGGTGCAGACAGTCGGTGAGGGCGAGGGTGGCGTTGATCCGACCGATACCGGTGAGCAGGACGGGGGAGTCCTGGTCGATGCCGGAGGCCTCGGACGCCATCGCGACGACGATCAGCGGCTTGCCCGGGACGATCTCACCCCGGTGCAGCCGGCTCTGGTCGGGAAGGTTCTCAGTCACGCTTCCCGATGATACCGGGGACCAGGGAACTAGGAGGCCTGCGTCTCGCCGACCCAGTCCAGGTAGGACTCGGTGACGCTGCCGGTGACGTACTCGCCGGTGAAGCAGCTCAGGTCGAGGCCGTCGAGGTGGGTGTCGGTCTGACCGTCGAGGATCGCCGCGGCGAGGTCCTCGACCTCCTGGAACACCAGGTGGTCGGCGCCGAGCAGCTCGCACATCTCCGGGATGGTGCGTCCGGTGGCGACCAGTTCCTCACGGTTCGGGATGTTGATCCCGTAGACGTGCGGGTGGCGGATCGGCGGGGCGGCGGAGGCGAAGGACACCTTGCGGGCACCCGCGGCCTTCGCCATCGCGATGATCTCGAAGCTGGTGGTGCCGCGGACGATGGAGTCGTCGATGAGCAGGACGTGCTTGCCGGCGAACTCGGTCGACATGGCGTTGAGCTTCTGGCGCACGCTCTTCTTGCGGACCGCCTGGCCCGGCATGATGAAGGTGCGGCCCACGTAGCGGTTCTTGAAGAAACCCTCGCGGTAGGGAAGGTCGAGGGTGCGGGCGACCTCCATCGCCGCCGGACGCGCCGAGTCCGGGATCGGCATGACCACGTCGACGTCCTCGATCGGGACGTGCTTGGCGATGGTGCCGGCGAGCCGGGCGCCCATGCGCAGGCGGGAGTCGTAGACGCTGATGCCGTTCATCACGGAGTCCGGTCGGGCCAGGTAGACGTACTCGAAGGAGCAGGGCTCCAGGGTGGCGCCGGTGGCGCACTGGCGGGAGTGCAGGGTGCCGTCGGAGGTGATGAACACGGCCTCGCCCGGGGCGATCTCGCGGACGACCTCGTAGTCGGCGTTCTCCAGCACCAGGGATTCGGACGCCACGACCCACTCGTCGTGGCCGGCGACGGTGCTGACGTCGGCGCGGCCGTCCGGTCCGGTCGGTCCCCGACGACCGAGGACCAGCGGACGGATGCCGTTGGGGTCGCGGAAGGCCAGCAGGCCGTGGTGGGCGATCAGGGCGATCACACCGTAGGCGCCCTCGATGCGGTCCTGGGTGGCGCTGACCGCGGCGAAGATGTCGTCGGGGTTCAGGTCGTCCGGACCGGTGGTGGACTGCAGCTCGTTGGCGAGCACGTTGAGCAGCAGCTCGGTGTCGGAGGTGGTGTTGAGGTGGCGACGGTCCCGGTTGCGCATCTCGGCGGTGAGCTCACGGGTGTTGGTGAGGTTGCCGTTGTGGACAAGGGTGATGCCGTAGGGGGAGTTGACGTAGAAGGGCTGGGCCTCCTCCTCGCTGGACGCCGCCCCCTTCGTCACGTAGCGGACGTGGCCGAGACCGGCCGTGCCCAGAAGTGAGCGCATGTCCCGGGTGCGGAAGGCCTCCCGGACCATTCCCTTGGCGCGGAAAAGGTGCATGTGGCCGCTGTCCTCGACAGTCGCCATGCCCGTGGAGTCCTGCCCGCGGTGCTGCAGGAGGAGAAGGGCGTCATAGATGTCCTGGTTGACCGGGTTGTTACCGACCATGCCGACGATGCCGCACATAGTTAACGAAGTACCTCGCTGGAGTCACTGATGTCACTGAGAGTGGATGCGGGTCAAAGCCTACGCGCATGGTGGGGATGAACCATCATTGTGGTCGCCTGAAGAATGGTCGAAACGTGGCCGAAAGGTGGTCGAAAGGTGGTCTCCGACACCATTTTTGCCTTTGTTTGCCCAGGTTGCTAGCGTAGACAGGTCTCGTGGGGGACACATGTGCCCTCCACTTCGGGACCGAAGACCATGACGAGTGCCTGCGGGCGCCCGTCAACCATGTAAAGAACCACTTTGTCACAGGCCCTCCGCCCTTTGCGGCCGCGTCAAGAACACCAGGTAGCGAGCAAACCGGACTATTGAGTCCGGGGAGCGTCGAGTTGCGGGTCAATCAACACGCGGTGACGCCCGGGTGGGTCGGGAACCCTGACGAGAAAGGCTAGAGGTCATCCCATGACCATGACTGACCCCATCGCGGACATGCTGTCCCGCGTGCGGAACGCGTCCAACGCGTTCCACGACAGCGTCTCGATGCCGTCCTCCAAGCTCAAGGCGAACATCGCCGAGATCCTGAAGTCCGAGGGCTACATCGCTGACTACGCCGTCGAGGACGCCTCGACCGGCAAGCAGCTCACCCTCGAGCTGAAGTACACCCAGTCCCGCGAGCGTTCGATCGCCGGACTGCGTCGCGTGTCCAAGCCGGGCCTGCGTGTGTACGCCAAGTCCACCAACCTCCCGAAGGTCCTCGGCGGCCTGGGCGTGGCCATCATCTCCACGTCCCATGGCCTGCTGACCGACCGTCAGGCGACCGAGAAGGGCGTGGGTGGGGAAGTCCTCGCCTACGTCTGGTAAAGGAAGAGGAGGCCAAGTACTAATGTCACGTATCGGTAAGGCACCCGTGGCCCTCCCCTCCGGCGTCACCGTCGCTATCGACGGCCAGAACGTCGAGGTCAAGGGCCCCAAGGGCACCCTCTCCCAGGTCATCCCGGACCCGATCTCCGTTGCCCAGGAGGACAACGAGATCGTCGTCAGCCGTCCGGACGACCACCGCAAGAACCGCTCCCTGCACGGCCTCTCCCGGTCGCTCGTCAACAACATGGTTGTCGGCGTCACCGAGGGCTACACCGTGAAGATGGAGATCTTCGGTGTCGGCTACCGCGTCCAGGCCAAGGGCCAGAACCTCGAGTTCTCCCTGGGCTACTCCCATCCGGTCCTCATCGAGGTTCCGGAGGGAATCTCCTTCGCGGTCGACGGAAACACCAAGTTCTCCAT
>DXGC01000007.1 GCA_019114135.1 Candidatus Corynebacterium avicola | reverse complement strand
GCCAGATCATCCCCTGGAACTTCCCGATCCTCATGGCCGCCTGGAAGATCTGCCCGGCCCTGGCCGCCGGTAACGCCATCGTCCTGAAGCCCGCAGAGCAGACCCCGGCGTCGATCCTCCTCGTGGCCGAGCTCATCCAGGACATCCTCCCCGAGGGCGTGCTCAACATCGTCAACGGACTCGGCGAGGAGGCCGGTGCCGCGTTGACGGCGTCCGACCGCATCGCCAAGATCGCCTTCACCGGTTCCACCGAGGTCGGCAAGATCATCAACAAGTCCGTGGCGGAGAAGCTCATCCCGGTCACCCTGGAGCTCGGCGGCAAGTCCCCGAACGTCTTCTTCAGCGACATCATGGACGCCGACGACTCCTTCCGTGAGAAGGCCGTCGAGGGGCTGACCATGTTCGCCCTGAACCAGGGTGAGGTCTGCACCTGCCCCTCGCGCGCGCTGATCCAGGAGGACATCGCCGACGAGTTCCTCGATCTCGCCATCAAGCGTGTCGGCGCGATCACCGCCGGCAATCCGCTGGACCCGTCCACCATGATCGGTGCACAGGCGTCCCTGGAGCAGATGGACAAGATCACCGGCTACCTGAAGTCGGGCCCGGAAGAGGGCGCCGAGGTGCTCATCGGCGGCGGCGTGCGCCAGGTGCCCGGCCTGGAGAACGGCCTCTACGTGGAGCCGACCGTCCTGAAGGGCAACAACTCCATGCGCTGCTTCCAGGAGGAGATCTTCGGCCCCGTCCTCGCGGTCACCACCTTCAAGGACTTCGACGAGGCCATGCAGATCGCCAACGACACCGACTACGGCCTCGGCGCCGGCGTGTGGTCCCGTGACTCCCGGCAGGCTTACCGTGCCGGTCGCGAGATCCAGTCCGGTCGCGTGTGGGTGAACAACTACCACTCCTACCCGGCACACGCCGCCTTCGGTGGCTACAAGAAGTCCGGCATCGGACGCGAGACCCACCTGATGATGCTCGACCACTACCAGCAGACCAAGAACCTGCTGTGGTCCTACGACGAGAACCCGACCGGCCTGTTCTAGTCGTTCACCAGCCGGCATCGTCCGGTCCGCCACACCGGCACCGGGCGTTCACGCCCGGTGCCGGTTTTCGGCTTGCCGCGCCGACCACCGCCGACACCAGTACCCTCGAGGAATGGGAGCAATGCTGAATACACCACGTCGGCGCCCGGTCGCCGCAATCACCGCCATCGGAGCCTCCGCAGCGCTTTTCCTGGGCGCATGCCAGAGTCCTGACTCCGCCGACGAAGCGGACGACACCACCGGAGGCGCCGCCACAGAAGCCTCGCAGGACGGCGGGGGAGGGGACGTCCTCTCCGCGGAGTCCTGCGAATCGGTGGACGGAGCCTCCGGCACCGAGGACGCGGTCGCAGGCGAGGAGCTGTCGGAGGAGAACGAGGCGAGCGAGACAGAGGCTGAAGAGGATCTCGCGCTGAACCCTGAGACCGCGACCACCGGTTTCCGCGACGGTATGAACCCGGTGCAGACCGACAACTTCTCGGTGTCCACGGCGAACCCGCTGTCGACCCAGGCAGCCTGTGACGTCCTCGCCGACGGAGGCAGTGCTGCCGACGCACTGGTGACGGCCCAGATGGTGCTCGGTCTGGTGGAGCCCCAGGCTTCCGGAGTCGGCGGTGGCGGCTACATCCTCTACTACGATTCGGAGTCCGGTGAGCTCACCAGCATCGACGGTCGCGAGACTGCGCCGATCGACGCCACCGGCACATACCTGAGCCAGGTCTCCGATGAGGACACCTCCGAGCCGCAACCGGATGCCCGCAGGTCCGGACGTTCGATCGGTGTACCTGGCATCGTCGCCGCCCTCGGCGAGCTCCATGACCAGCGGGGCAGCGCCGAATGGAGCGACCTGGTCGAACCTGCGGAGACGATGGCCACCGACGGCTTCGACATCAGTCCGCGGCTGTCGGCGTCCATCGAGGAGAATGTGGAGGACCTCGCCCGTGATCCGGACGCAGCGGACTACTTCCTCGACGAGGACGGAAACGCGAAAAAGGTGGGCGAGCTCCTGAAGAACCCCGACTACGCGGAAACGTTGAGCAGTATCGCAGAAGGCGGGGCAGACGCGCTGTACACGGGTGACCTGGCGAGGAGCATTGTCGAACGGACGAACAGCCGCGAAGGCGGCACCACTCCCGGAAAGCTCTCCACCGCGGACCTCGCGGCCTACACCCCGGAGACCCACGACGCGGTGTGCTCCCCGTACCGTGACAAGACCGTGTGCGGCATGGGGCCGTCCAGTTCCGGCGGAATCACCGTGGCCAGCGCGCTGGGCATCCTCGAGAACACCGACCTGGAACAGTACGCCCCCAGCGAGGCAGGAGCCGACGGCTTCGTCCCCGACCCCGAGGCCGTCCACACCATCAGTGAGGCGGAACGACTCGCCTACGCCGACCGCGACGCCTACGTCGCCGACACGGCATTCACGCCGCTCCCGGGGGAGGACGGCGAGAGCGCGGACGCCATGCTCGACCCGGACTACCTTGAAGAACGCTTCGACGAGATCGACCCCGACGAATCCATGGGTGAGGCCGATCCCGGCGAACTGGACGAACTTGTCCCCCAGGGCGCGGACACACCTGAACACGGCACCAGCCACATCAGTGTGGTGGACGGTGCCGGTAACGCGGCATCGATGACCACCAGCGTGGAGTCCTCCTTCGGTTCCTTCCACATGGTGAACGGGTTCATGCTGAACAACCAGCTCACGGACTTCGAAGAGGATCCGGAGGACGAGGACGGCAACCCGGTGGCCAACGCCGTGGAAGGTGGCAAACGCCCCCGGTCCTCGATGGCGCCGACGATGGTGTTCAACGGTGCCGACAATGACGCCAAGAAGCCGGGCGACCTGTACATGGTCGCCGGCTCCCCGGGTGGCGCAGTCATCCCGCAGTACGTGCTGAAGACCCTGATCGGTGTCATCGACTGGGGCCTCGACCCGCAGCAGGCGGTCTCGATGCCGAACTTCGGCGCCCGCAACGAGGAGGAGACCGGCATCGGAGGTGATCACCCGCTCATCGGTGAAGACGGTGAAGGCTCCGAGGACTCCTCGGAGGACGTGGAGAACCTGGTCTCCTCGCTGGAGGACAAGGGGCACGACGTCTCCACCGAGGGGCAGATCAGTGGCCTCTCAGCCATCGTGCGGCAGGAGGACGGGACCCTCGTCGGTGGAGCAGACCCGCGGCGCGAGGGTGTGGTTCTCGGCGGGTGACGGCGTCCGACAGTCGAGCGTAGCCTCGGAAGGGAACCGGAAGATGAACAGTCTTCCCCCTGATAAGAGGAGGTTATTCGCCACAATGTCGGACACGTCAGACCTCACCGGCCGGACCGTCGCCATCATCGCCACCAATGGGTTCGAGGATTCCGAACTCACGAGTCCCCGTGACGCCATCCTCGATGCCGGCGGCACCGCCGTGCTGGTGACCCCCGGTGGTGAGACGGTGACCGGCAAGAAGGGCACCGAGCTCGCTGCCGACATCTCCACCGCCGACGCCGACGCGGCCAGCTTCGATGCCCTGGTCCTGCCCGGCGGTACCTCGAACGCGGACGCGCTCCGTCTGGATCAGGACGCAGTAGCGCTGGTCAAGGCGATCGCCACCGGTGGAAAGCCGGTCGCCGCCATCTGCCACGGCGCCTGGATCCTCACCGACGCCGACGTGCTCGGCGGACGGACCCTCACCTCATTCCCGTCCCTGCGCACCGACCTGGTGAACGCCGGGGCGTCGTGGGTGGACGAGGAAGCCCACGTCGACGGCGGAGACGGCGCCTCCACCGGCGCACTGATCTCCTCCCGCACCCCCGATGACCTGCCGGCCTTCAATGCTGCGCTCGTCGCCGCATTCGCTACGGCAGTGGAGGCTTAGGGCCTGTAGAGCCTGTAGAGCCTGCAGACGCTACTCAGTGGACCCGGTGGATTCCGTCGCACCGGCCCACTGGTTGATGCCGCGGTCGACCGCGTACCGGTCGATCTCCGCGATCTCGGCATCCGTGAACTCGAGGTTCTTCAGCGCATCCAGTGAATCGTCCAGCTGCTCCACCGAGGACGCGCCGATCAGGGCACTGGTGACCTCGGGGCGGCGCAGCACCCAGGCGATCGCCATCTGGGCCAGCGTCTGACCACGACCGGCGGCGATGTCGTTGAGCGCCCGGATGGCGGCCAGGGTGTCGTCGGAGAGGAAACCGGAGTTCATCTTGTGCGTCCCCAGTCGGGAACCCTCCGGCACCCCGTCGAGGTAACGGTCGGTCAGCAACCCCTGCGCCAGCGCGGAGAAGGCGATCACCCCGAGGCCCTGCTCGGCGCAGGTGTCCAGCAGTTCGTCCTCGATCCAGCGGTTGAACATCGAGTAGCTCGGCTGGTGGATGAGCAGCGGCGTCCCCAGGTCCTTCGCGATCGTCTGGGCCTGCCGGGTGAGCTCGGGGGAGTAGGAGCTGATGCCGGCGTAGAGGGCGCGTCCTGACCGCACGAGGTGGTCGAGGGCGGTGACCGTCTCCTCGACCGGGGTCTCCGGGTCGGGACGGTGGTGGTAGAAGATGTCGACGTAGTCCAGGCCCATCCGCTTCAGCGAGGCGTCACAGCTGGCCACGAGATACTTCCGGGACCCGCCGAAGCCGTAGGGGCCGTCCTGCATGTACCAGCCCGCCTTCGAACTGATCAGCAGCTCATCGCGGTACGGGCGGAAGTCCGACGCCAGGATCCGTCCGAAGTTCTCCTCCGCGGCACCCGGCACCGGTCCGTAGTTGTTCGCCAGGTCGAAGTGGGTGACCCCGCGGTCGAAGGCACGGCGCAGGATCTCCCGCTGGCCCTGCAGCGGTCGGTCGGAACCGAAGTTGTGCCACAGGCCGAGGGTGATCGCCGGCAGCTTCAGGCCGGAGCGTCCGCTGCGCCGGTAGGGCATTGCGGGGTGCTCGTCGGTGCCCGTGTAGCGGGTGTCGGCGGCGCGGTAGATGTCGGGGTACACAGGATCGCTCATGGGATCCGAGGCTACGCGGGAGGCAGGTCGTCTGTGTTACCTGTGTTCTCGGTGATCCTCCCGGTCCCCGCGATCCGCGTGATGTCCGTGATGTCCGTGATGTCCTGTATCCTGCAAGTCACCAGAAAGTCACCGGAAAATCATCGAACCTCGAGGAGTTGAGCGTCCACCATGGACGATGGGCCTAGTCGGAGTATGAGGGGCGGCGTCGTCCGCCCGCACCACAAGTCAGCATCACCGGACCAGGGGGGTGACCGGTGAACGCGTGGCTGATGCTGTTGTTCGGCATCCTGCTCATCCTCGCGCTCATCGTGGCGAACGCCTACTTCGTCGCCCAGGAGTTCTCCTACATGCGGGTCGACCGCTCGCGGCTGCGCGCGCAGGCCGCCGAGGGGAACACCAAGGCACAGGCGGCCCTGGCCGTCACCAAGCGCACCAGCTTCATGCTCTCCGGGGCACAGCTCGGCATCACGGTGACCGGCCTGCTGGTCGGTGAGCTCGCCGAGCCGATGATCGGTGGTTCGCTCGCCGAGATCATCGGTGTGGCAGGTGCTGCCGGAGCCATCGCCGCGGGAACCCTGATCGTCGCCACCGTGGTGCAGATGATCTTCGCCGAGCTCTACCCCAAGAACCTGGCGATCGCGATCCCCGGGAAGATGGCCCGTGCCCTGGCCAGGTCCACGCAGGTCTACCTCTTCCTCTTCGGTTGGCTCATCGCCTTCTTCGACTGGTCGAGCAATGCCCTGCTGCGGTTGATGGGGGTCGCCGTCGTCGAGGACGTCGATTCCACCGCCGACCGCAAGGACCTGGGACGCATCGTCGCCGACTCGCGGGCCTCCGGCGATCTCCCGCCGGACCTGTCGATGCTCATCGACCGCATCCTGGACTTCCCGGAGCGCACGGTGGAGCACGCCATGGTGCCGCGGGCGAAGCTTGGTGAGCTGGACCCGGAGACCACCGCCGCCGAGGCCCGGGAGCGCATGGCCGTCAGCCACACCCGCTACCCGGTGATCGGGCAGATCGAGGACGAGACCACCCACGAGCAGGAGGAACGCCTCTACGGTGTCCTGCACCTGGACGACATCCTCGACCCCGACCTCGACCCGGAGAAGCCCGTCAGCGAGCTCCTCCGCGAGCCCGTGGTGCTGCCCGAGGCCATGTCCCTGCCTGACGCCCAGCGTCTGCTCGTGGCGTCCGACAACCGAATGGCCTGCGTCGTCGACGAGTACGGCGGCGTGGCTGGCGTGCTGACCGTCGAGGACCTGGCAGAGGAACTGGTCGGCGAGCTCACCGACGAGCACGACGTCGACGAACAGCACATCAGCGCCGAACCCGGTGGGGACGACGGCGACCGTCAGTGGCGCATCGCCGGTGACGAGCACCTCGACGAGGTGTCCCGTGCGCTGGACGTGCGCCTGCCGACCGGTGAGTACGAGACCATCGCCGGCCTGATCATCGAGGAACTCGGTGCGCTGCCGGAGGTCGGACAGACCATCCGGGTCGAGCTGCCGGAGGATCCCCGTGACGTCGTCGACGACCATCCGCTCAGCCGGGTGCTCGTCGCCGAAGTCATCGAACTGGGCCACCACGTGCCCACCGAACTGCTGGTCCGGCTGGAGGTGACCGAGCATGAATGACCTGACCGTGATCCTGGCGACCATCGCACTGCTGGTGGCCAGCGCATTCTTCGTGATGATCGAGTTCGCCCTGCTGGGTGCACGTCGTCACCGCCTGGAGGAGAACGCCCAGGAGAAGGCGTCGTCCCGGGCCGCCCTGCGTGGCATGAACGAACTGACGGTGATGCTTGCCGTCGCACAGCTCGGAATCACCGCCTGCACCTTCGCCCTCGGTGCGGTGACCAAGCCGGCGGTGACCTACTGGATCAAACCACTGTTCGAGGCGGTCGGAGTGCCCGCCAGCGCGGCATACACGGTGTCCTTCATCGTGGCACTGCTGGTGGTGACCTTCCTTCACCTGGTCATCGGTGAGATGGCCCCGAAGTCCTGGGCGATCGCCTTCCCGGAGCGGGCGGCACGACTGGTGTCGCTGCCGGCCCGGGCGTTGGCCTGGCTGCTGCGCCCGATCCTGCTGTGGATGAACCGGGTCGCCAACAGCCTGGTCTCGGCGTCCGGTGTGGAACCGGTCGACCGTGCCGCAGCTGCCGGCTACGACGCCGACACCCTGCGTCACCTCGTCGAGCACTCGGCCGAGGAAGGTGCCCTGGAGGCGGAGTTCCAGTCGTCGATCGCCGGTGCACTGGAACTGCAGAGCCGACACCTGGGCGAGCTGCCTGGCACAGAGGTGCCGCACCTTCCGGCGTCCGCGACGGTCGCCGAGGTGCAGGACGCCGCACGTTCCACCGGCCAGATGCGCATCCTGCTTACCGGTGAGAACAGTGACATCACCGTCGTGCACGTCCGGGACACGCTGGTGCTCTCCCGGTCGGAGGAGGTCCTGTCGCTGAGCCGTCCGCTGCTGACGCTGCCTGAGGACATGGCTGTCCACGAGGCCTTCCGGTCGATGCGGGAGAACAGCGAGCAGCTGGTCGGCGTCACGGCGGGTGCCGGAGACAGTGCCAGTGGTGACGGCGCGGAGGGCAAGGGCGTCCCCGGCCTGCACAAGGTCGTCACCCTGCCCGAGATCCTCGGATTCGTGC
This sequence comes from Candidatus Corynebacterium avicola, assembly GCA_019114135.1. Lineage (GTDB taxonomy): Bacteria > Actinomycetota > Actinomycetes > Mycobacteriales > Mycobacteriaceae > Corynebacterium > Corynebacterium avicola. Next base: position 54,024 of record DXGC01000007.1, on the reverse strand, counting down.
TGCCCTCGGACTCCGACGCCGCCGCCTCGCCCGGAGCGGCATCGTAACTGGGCGACTGGTCATCGTAAATGGCCGGAAAACACCTGTATATCGGTCGTTTGCGATGACCACCTGACCATTTGCGATGCCACCGTTGCCCAGATAGCCACGCTCCTGCGCCTAACCGGCCGAAGGCTTCACCTCTCACCGCGCCAACTGCGTGTGGAGCCGCCGCCGGGCGCACTCAACGGGAATATTCCAGGCTGTGATCCGTTGACAACAGTGGACATGACAACACACCACATGTCATACGAAGGAGCGATACACACCATGAGTAACTTCACTGTTCCGGGCCTGTCGGAGGGCGACGCCAAGCAGGTCGTCGACATCCTGCAGGAGCGCCTCACCGCCTACAACGACCTCCACCTGATCCTCAAGCACGCGCACTGGAACGTCGTCGGCCCGAACTTCATCGGCGTCCACGAGATGCTCGACCCGGAGGTCGACGCAATCCGTGCCAACGCCGATGCTGTCGCGGAGCGTATCGCCGCTCTCGGCGGCGAGCCGGTCGGTACCCCGGACTCCCACGCGCCGGGCCGTGACCCGCTCCAGTACCCGCTCAACAAGGGCACCACGATCCAGCACCTCACGGCCCTCAACGAGGTCTACGACAAGGTGATCATCGACTCCCGTGAGGCTGATGCCGCCCTCGACAAGCTCGACCCGGTCAGCGAGGACATGTTCATCGGCCAGATCGGCGCGATGGAGCAGTTCCAGTGGTTCATCCGGGCCCACCTGGAGAACGCCGGCGGCGACCTGCCTGACGGTCAGTAGAGCCGGCTACGGCAGCAGGTGCTCCGGGATGCGCAGCTCCAGGATCTGCTCACGGCTCAGGTCCCCGCGCTCAAGCACCTCCGCGCACACGTAGCGCGCCCGCTCCTCGGGCAGCGGGATGCGTCGGGCGTGGCTGAGCACCGAGTTCAGTAGACCGCCGCGGTCCCGGACGTCCTCGCGGTCACCCCACGCGCGCCAGGCCACCGCGGTGACCAGCGAGGCCAGGGTGATGCCCTTCGGCTCATAGGCCGGGGCGGCGTCCTCCACCCCACGCGGCAGCGACCCGACGCCCGGGATCGCGTTCGCCGCCTCCTCCGCAGAGCGCTCGGCCTCACGTCCCTTCCTCGGACGCACGTGCAGGTCCTGCTGGCCGATGCCGGCGACCGTGCCGTCCGGGTTGCGGATCACCGAGGTGAAGGAGACGTTGTAGTAGCCGTCATGGGAGATGTGCTCCAGGATGTCGGCGACCATCGTGTCGTCGACGTCGACCATCAGCCGGGCGCCGCTGCGACCCGGGTTGAGGTACTGGAAGGTGCCGGTGCGGGTCCATGCCTCGAAGTCGCGCCCCAGCCGCTTCATCACCAGCGTGCCGAAGAGCACGTCGGTCATGGCGAACAGGGTTCCGCCGAAGGCCGCGCCGTGCATGTTCCGGTTCAGCGGCCCGAGCTTCAGGACGACCTCGCCGTGCGACCAGTCGTCGCTGATGTTCGTGATCGCCACGCCGGAGCCGGACAGGGGAGGCCACACGCTCAGCGAACGCTGCATTGCGCGGGGGCCCGAGAAGGCGTGCTTGACGACGGTGCGCTCGACGTTGCGGAACAGTCGGAGGGGAAGGGGACGCTTGCGGCGTGATTTGGCAGTCATGGTCCTTATGACGATACATGTTCTTGGGTGTCCGATGTGACGGGCCTCACCAGTCCTGCGACGCTGACAGTCGGTTGCCAGTCAGGACACGAGTACTCTCCAGTCTCAACCCCTATCGTCTGTATCCGACCCATGTCCCCGAGCCGCCCTGGGAGATCCCTCAGTCGTGACTGTCGACACCTCTGCCGCCTCCACCGATCCTGCTGACCCGGCCGACAACACTGCAGCCAGCGCAACAAGTGACACCGAGTCGGGTGGCACCAGGCCGCTGCGTCCGGCGGAACGCTTCGGCGTCCGGGCCGCCGTGATCTTCGGTCTGGTGCTGTTGCTCTGGCAGCTGTTCGGGGTCATCAACCACTTCCTCGACAACTACCTGCTGGACGTCGGAGTCTTCCGCGACGCCGGACGCGCCATCGTCGAGAACGGCGGTCTCTACGGAGACGACTTCGACTCCCGCAGCGGCTTCGCCTTCATCTACCCGCCCATCGCCGCCGGCCTGTTCGTCCCGCTGACCTGGTTGAGTGAGCCGGTGATGGAGGCGGCCTGGACGTTCGCCTCGCTGGCGGCGGCGTGGGCGGTGCTGGCCATGGCGGCCCACCGTCTGCGCCTGCCACGTCCTGTGCTGCTCGCTTTCCCCCTGCTGGGGCTCGCCCTGTGTCTGGAGCCGCTGCAGACCCACCTGATGTACGGCCAGATCAACGTCTTCCTGGTCTTCCTCTTCACTGCCGACCTGCTCGGCTACACCCCACGTTGGATGCGTGGTGCCGGTGTGGGTCTGGCTGCGGGCATCAAGATCACCCCGGCGGCCTTCGCCCTGGCGTTCCTGGTGTCCAGGCGCTGGGGTGACCTGGCCCGTTCCGCCGGGACGTTCTTCCTCACCGTCGCCATCGGCTGGGTGATGCGTCCGGAGGAGTCGTTGTTCTACTGGACCGACGAGTTCTTCAACGGTGACCGCGGCGGGCCGCCGGAGTACGAGGCCAACCAGGCACTCACCGGCCTGATCACCCGCGCCGGGGTGGACGGTGACCTCGCCCAGACGATCATGATCCCCGGCCTTCTGGTCATCGCGGCGATCACCGCCTTCGCCGCCGCCCGCCTGCTGCGTGCCGGACGCCCTGTCACCACCCTGCTGCTGCTGATCCTGGCGGTGGCGGTGGCCGCACCGATCTCCGTGACGCACCACTGGACCGGGATCATCGTCGCCGCCGTGCTGCTCGTTGCAATGCTGCGGGACGCCGTGGCCGGTCGCGGAACCGACTGGATCACCTTCGCCGGTGTGGTCGTCCTGCTGGCGGCCAATATGCTGCCGGACAATGCCCTGGCCGGCGATACGCTGTACCGGGCCTTCGAGCAGCAGTGGTTCCTCAGCAACCTGCAGGGCATCGCGGGGGTGGTCTGCCTGGTCCTTCTGCTGGTCACCGCATGGAAGGTGCGTCCGGCCTCATCGACCGGCAACTTCTACGAGGAAGTGCCCGCCACCCCCGTTCGGGAGCTTTCGCTCGCCGAATAACCCACCGGGGTATCCCGCATTTAGTATGTCCGGGTGATCTTTTCCCGCCAGGCGAACACCCTCGCCGCAGTCCTCGCCGCCGCACTGTGCGCCGTCGGCCTCACCGCCTGCTCCTCCGATGATTCCGGGGAGGCTGCGGCGTCCAGCACGACCACCGTGACCACGCGGGACGCTGCGACGGAGGCGGCGTCCGACACCACTTCCGCCGAGGCCTCGGCCAGCGCCGACGAGGATGCCGACGCTGACAGCGGCGACGGCGGGGCCGGTGCGTCCGAACCGCTGCCGACCTCGGCCGACGCCGAGGTGCAGGACGCCCTGACGACCCTGGCCACCCTCGACGTCAAGGGGCGTGCCTCGAAGACCGGCTACACCCGTGACCAGTTCGGTCAGCGGTGGAAGGACATCGACCGCAACGGTTGCGACCAGCGCAATGACGTGCTCGCCCGGGACATGACCGGGGTGCAGCGCCAGGGGCCGTGCAAGGTCATGAGCGGCACCCTGGACGACCCGTTCACCGGGCAGGCCATCAACTTCGTGCGTGGGCAGGGAACCAGCGAGGCCGTGCAGATCGACCATGTCGTCGCGCTCTCCGACGCCTGGCAGAAGGGTGCCCAGCAGCTCAGCGCCGAGACCCGCGAGCAGTTCGCCAACGACCACCTGAACCTGCTGGCCGTCGACGGTCCGGCGAACATGCAGAAGAGCGACGGGGACGCCGCCACCTGGCTGCCCTCGAACAAGGGGTTCCGCTGCACCTATGTGGCACGTCAGGTGGAGGTGAAGGCGAAGTACGAGCTGTGGGTCACCTCCGCCGAACGCGACGCCATCGCCCGGATCCTGGGCGGCTGCGGTGCCGGTGAACTGGCCCCGGTCAACGAGGCCCCGGCCCCGGTCGCTGATCCTTCCCCTGCGCCGGATCCGGCCCCCGCGCAGGCTCCCGCACCCCAGCCTGCTGCCCCGGCTCCTGCACAGGAGCCGGTGTACCCGGCCGGTGGCGGCGAGCCGTACTACGCCAACTGCACCGCTGCCCGTGCCGCCGGTGCCGCCCCGCTCTACGCGGGTTCCCCCGGGTACCGCTCGGCGATGGACCGCGACGGCGACGGTGTCGCCTGCGAGTAGGGGAACTCGCTGGGACGATGTCCCGCTTGCGATATATATGCGTTTTGCATAGATTCGAGGCATGCAATCAACGTTGGAGAATGCGATCAACGAGTGGCATGTGGCCGTCAACTCCGGTGACCTGGAACGATCTGCGGAAGCTGTGAGCGACCCAAGTGTCGTACTCGGGCCGAAGGGGGCTGGATCCATCTCGCCACAGGAGTTTGCCGGGTGGGTCGAGCGTTCGGGAATCCGGTTGGTACCGCTTTCCTGGCATCCGGTGAGCGACCGGATGACGGTGGTCGAACAGGACGCCACCTGGCCCGAAAGTACTGAACCCAGCCGCGTGGCCACGATCTTCCGGGTCACGGGGACGAAGGTCTCGGCTTCGCTCCGCCTGCCCGACGTGAAATCGGCCCTGGAACTGGCGAATATCTGCAGCGAGATGGCGGCGACGCAATGACTACCCGGGGTCCGGGTCAACAGCTGTTTAGCTTCGTCCGGTACTGGTCACGACGCTCTGCTGCCGGAGATGACTCCGTCGCTCGGCAGGGGAGGCTGGTAATGGTCGCCGAGGCGGTGGACACCCTCGTCCGTCGCAACGTTCCTGCCACGGTCAACGTCGTTGCCGAGGAGATCGGGATGGATCAGAGTGGTGCGTCCCGACTGGTCAACGACGCCATCGTCAAGGGCGTGCTCGAGCCCGTCGAGGTGCCGTCTGATCGTCGGAGGAGGGAAGTAACGGTGTCCTCCGAGGGGTATATGCTCCTCCGTCAGGCCCGTGCCTGGCAGGAATCGATTTTCGACGAGCTGACGTCCGGGTGGGACGAGCGACGCCGCGCGGACTTTGAGGCGGCGATGACTGACCTCATCGAGCGGTCCTACGCGATCGACGAGTGACTCAAGGGGTGCGAAAGAGTCGGACGTCCTTACAGGAACGACCAGGCGGCGGCCGCGGCCAGCGCGCCGGCGGCGTTCAGCGCCCAGTGCAGCCCGATCGGGGCGATGACGCTGCCGGTGTGGTGGCGCAGCCAGGTCAGGCCAGCGCCCGCACCGGCGGTGGCGACGACGGCCAGGCCCACCACGGCCCACTGCGCGGCGGTGCCGGAGCCGAGGAACGCGGTCAGGCCGGCGTTGCTGGCGGTGAGGTTCAGGGAGCTGGCGATGTGCCAGAGGCCGAAGAGCAGGGAGCTGGCGATGAAGACCGTCTTCGTGCCGCCCATCCGGGCGAGGCTGCCGTGCAGCACACCGCGGAAGGCCAGTTCCTCCGGCAGTACGGTCTGCAGCGGGATGATCACCAGTGCTGCGATCAGTGCGGTGCGTAGCGAGGCGTAGGACTCGTTGAAGAAGAACTCCCTGGTGAAAGGGAGGGCCATGGCGATGCCGACGCCCAGCGCGACCGCAACGGCGGCACCGAGACCGTAGGCGAGTCCCTTGCCGTGGGTGGCCCGGGACAGGCCCAGGTCACGCCAGCTCATGCCGTTGGCGCGGGCGAGGAACAGCAGGATCATCACACCGACGGGTACGACCGCGGCCACCGCCGCCAACTGCGAGAAGTGGGCGGTGACGTTGATCGCGACGAGGGCCGCGACCACGGCGAGGACGTTGAGCGCGTCGTGCATGCGACGTGCCTTGGGGGCGAGGCGGCGGCGCGGGGTGAAGCGCCGGGCCCGGAGTGTCGTGGTGAGAGTCATTACACGGTAACGATAGTGGCACCGCGACCCGGATGCCGAACCAGAAACCGGATCTTTACGTACCCCGTACGGTTCTGACAGCTCGGTCACAGATTGGCTGTGTCATAGCACACGACCTGGGGCATATTGCCCAATGAGCAGGTGGGGGCGTAAAGTGAACGGCCTAAATAGACAGATCTGTTCAGTATGACTTTCAGGAGAACACCATGTCCTCACAGGACACCTCGGGCACGACGGATAAGCCGGAGACCCCGGCCACCCCGTCCCGCCGCATCCTGCCGTCCTGGCTCACCGGCTTCGGCGCGCAGGTCATCATCGGCCTCCTCGTCGGCCTCGCCCTCGGCTTCGTCGCCCGCGCCCAGGGTGCGGATCTCGCCGAGGACGAGCAGAGCTGGCTCGGCACCCTGCTCGACGAGGTCGGCTCGACCTACGTCACCCTGCTGACCCTGATGATCCCGCCGCTGGTCGTCACCGCCGTAATCACCTCGGTGGCGAACCTGCGCAAGGTGGCCAACGCCGCCCGCCTGGCGATCAGCACACTGATCTGGTTCGCGATCACCGCCTTCTTCTCCGTGCTGGTCGGTATTGCCGTCGGCCTGGTGGTGCGCCCCGGCGAGGGCACCAGCGTGGACGCGGACTCCGCGGCCGAGCCGTCCTCCTCCGGTTCCTGGCTCGGCTTCCTGGAGTCCATCGTCCCGGAGAACATCCTCGGCCTCGGCGCCTCTGCTGGTGACGAGGGATCTGTCGACCTGAGCTTCAACGTCCTGCAGCTGCTGGTCATCGCCATCGTGCTCGGCATCGCCGCGGTGAAGGCCGGCAAGTCCGCCGAGCCCTTCCTCGATTTCATGGAGTCGCTGCTGAAGGTCGTGCAGAAGGTGCTCTGGTGGATCATCCGCCTGGCACCGATCGGCACCGGTGCACTCATCGGCCACGCCGTCGCAGACTACGGGTGGGACGCCCTGGGCTCGCTCGGCAAGTTCGTCCTGGCCATCTACGTCGGCCTGGCGATCATCCTGCTGGTCGTCTACCCGGCGGTCATGGCCTTCTCCGGCATCCCGATCGTCGGCTTCTACCGCCGCGTGTGGCCGGTGACCTCGCTGGGCTTCATCACCCGTTCCTCGATGGGTGTCATGCCCGTCACCCAGCGCGTGACCGAGCGGTCGATGGGTGTGCCGACGGAGTACGCCTCCTTCGCCGTGCCGCTGGGTGCGACGACCAAGATGGACGGTTGCGCCGCGGTCTACCCGGCCATCGCCGCGATCTTCGTCGCCCAGTTCTACGGCATCGACCTCGGCATCACCGACTACCTGCTGATCATCTTCGTCTCGGTGATCGGTTCGGCGGCGACCGCCGGCACCACCGGTGCGACCGTGATGCTCACCCTGACCCTGTCGACGCTGGGTCTGCCGCTGGCCGGTGTCGGCCTGCTGCTGGCCATCGAGCCGATCATCGACATGGGACGCACCGCGGTGAACGTCACCGGCCAGTCGCTGGCCGCCACCGTCGTCGCCAAGCGCGCCGGCATCCTCGACCAGAAGATCTGGGACAACGCCGACAAGGGCGGCTTCGAGGAGGCCGCCGGCGAGGACTCCCACCGGGCGCACATCGCGTCCTGAGTCAGGACGCCCCGATCTCGGCGACCCCGCCGTCCTGCGCGGCCTGCCATGCGGCGGCCAGCCGGGCGGCGATCCGGGGCCGGGTCACCTGCCCCAGCTCGTCATGGGGGACGTAGCGCCAGGAGGACAGCTCACGTGGGGGCAGCGTGAACTCGGCGTCCGGATCTGTGAACGCGACGCCGTAGACGAACATCGAGGAGTCGCCCGCCGGTTCTGGCTTGGTCTGGTGGTCGACGGCGAGGAGTTGCGTGACCTCCACGTCGACGCCGAGCTCCTCCCGGCATTCCCGGACACAGGCCTGGGCGGGGGTTTCACCGGCCTCGACGACACCTCCCGGCGGTTCCGCATGCCTCTTGTATGTCGGCTGCACCATGAGGATCCTGCCCTCGCCGTCGAGGATGAGGGCGGCGGACGCCCGGTACGCCCGGGGGAGGGAACGAAGGTAGGTGTCTCTGTCCATGGTGGCCAGGTTATTCAGGAGAGCGAATGCCCGCCCAGGGGCGCTCCTCGGCTCTCCGTCCGGGACCATAGCGCGTTTCGCCGGATCGACTTTTCGCTCGTCCCGTGGCACGAGATCCCCGAAAAGTCGATCGCAAGGAACGGCCATTTACGCGCGGTCGTCCGCACACGAGCGTCCTACGGGGGTGATCACAAAGGCGGGCCAAGAATCACCATGTGGGAAGTGAACTACCCCGTGAGGCGCACCGACGACCAGGCTTCGCGCAGCTCAGGGGAGGGGTCGGCGACGGTCTTCTCGCCACCGTCGAAGAGCTGCGTGGCGTAGTTGCCGGGGTAGGGCTCCCAGCCCGGGTCGCCCTCGTGGATGAACTGGCGCCACCGTGACTGCATCACCTGGGTCGTTGCCGCCATCCGCTGGCGCCCGCCCAACACCAGTGCGCCGGGACCACGGCCGGAGTCGTAGCGTCCGAACAGGATCGGCAGATCCAGGGCGTGGGTGGCGCCGATACCGGAGATGTCCAGCGAGGGGGTGGACATGTCCAGCCGGTACATCCAGGCCCGGCCCGAGGGGTGCTGCTCGGCCAGGCGCATCGAGGTGGCGGTGAACAGAGCGTCGCCGACGAAGCGTCCTGCCTCCCCACGGCGTGCGGCGTCCGAGTACAACGTGGCGAGCACCTGCGGGGCGTTCTCCTCGTCGACCGCGCGGGCGAAGCCGCGCGACTGCTCCTGCAGCCCGCGACGCGACAGTGTGTTCCACCGCATCAGGACATACTCGTCCTGGTTCGTGCCGATCAGCAACGGACGGTCCAGCGCGGCCCCGGGCTCCAGCGGGTGGCGGGGCAGCAGGTCGTCGATCACCGGGGCGAAACCGCCGGAGATCCCGGCCTTGCCCCAGCTCGCGGCATTGACCTTCTCAGTCAGCCAGGCCAGTCCCTGCGGGCTGGACGTCAGCAGGTCGGTGCCGGTGCCCTCGGGGCGGGGACGCTTCTCCCCGTCGTCGGGGCTGCGCAGGATCTCCAGTGCGGTGTCGGCGAGGCGTCCCGCCGTCTCGGGGGAGTGCACCATCGCCGCGGCCGGCGACTGGGCGATGAACCCGGCGACCAGGTCGGCGACCCGCGGGGTGGCGCTCAATGCGGTGACCATCGCCCCGCCGGACGACTCACCCATCACCGTGATCCGCGAGGGGTCACCGCCGAAGGACTCGGCGTTGGCGTGGATCCACTCGATGGCGGTGATGATGTCGGACAGCCCGGTGTTGCTGTCGAAGCGGTCCGCGTCGAGGTCGTCGGCGTGGCCGAGCGCGAGCTGGCCCATGATCCCGACCCGGTAGTTCACCGCCACGTAGACGCTGTCGGTGGCGTTGGCGAAGTACTCCCCGGAGAGCAGCGGCTCACCGGCGGACCCGTGGATGTTGCTGCCGCCGTGCAGGTAGACCACCACCGGACGGGAGGGCTCGGGGTTGAACACCTGACGCGCCGGGGAGCCGGGTGCCCGGGGCACGACGACATTGAGCCAGAGGCAGTGCTCCGAGCCGATCCAACCGATCTTGGGGTTGCGCCACTGGGCGCAGTAGTCGCCCGAACGATCGGCGAGCAGCACACCCCGCCAGGGCTGCTTCGCGGTGGCGCGGCGGAAGCGCAGGTCACCGACCGGTTGTTCAGCGTAGGGGATGCCGCGGAAGGCGATGGCCCCGTTCACCGGGTGGCCCTTCACCGGACCGGTGGTGGTCTCGACCACCCAGTGGCTGCTGGTGTGGCCGGTCGTGGTGGCCACATGGTGGGGGGTATCGAAAGGCATGATTCGAGCCTAACCTGTGAACCCGTGGTTCATTCGACGGACCCGTATCGATAAGGTTCTTGTGGATACATATCGATCATGGCCGACCATGACCGACTGAAACCGACTGAGAAAACGACCGAGAAAAGGACGACAAGGAGAAACATGTCAGGCTATGACCTGTACCAGAGCCTTGAGCTCTCCCGGGTTCATCCGCCGGAGCAGCTCGCCGAGCAGCTGGACCAGCGGATCGCGGAGCTGCGCGGCCAGGGCGTCCAGGACTGGGAGCCGCAGCTGGACGAGGTGCTCATCGCCCGGACCGTCCTCGGCGACGCCGGTCGGCGCACCGAGTACGACCATGCGCTGGACGCCGCCCCCGGCACCGCCCCGGAGGCGGACGTGCCGTGGATCCGGGCGCTGGCGCAGCGTGGTGCAGGTGGCGGCTGGGCGGTGCCCGGTGGCAACGGTGCCGGCCAGAGCTCCGGTGCCGGTGCCGCGAACGCGCTGGCCGTGGTCGACCGCTACCTCACCCCGATCCCGCTCGCTGCGGTGTCGGGCGTGCTGGCAGTGCTGACGTTCGCCGTCTTCTTCTTCTCCTGGGGCAAGGCGTCGGCACAGGAACAGTCGGCGACCCTCGATCTGTCGGTGAACGGATTCGGCGCGGCGTTGATGGAGATCGACAGCTGGGCCAGCATGACAGGAAGAGACACCAGCCCGGCATACGTCCTGCTTTCCCTGGTCATCCTGATTCTCCTGGTGGTCGGTGCGGTGCTGCTCGGCCTGAGCCGTGAGACCCGTTTCGGAGGATTGCTGGTCGCGGTCGGCGGCGGGCTGCTCACGCTCTACGGCCTGTGGGCCCTGATCACCAAGCTGGGTGCAGAGGACCTCTTCGGCGGCGAGGAGGATTTCGGCACCACCTTCAAGGCGTCCGTCGGTGCCGGCGCGATCCTCGGCCTGATCCTCGGCCTGCTGACCCTGGCGGTCGGTGTGCTGGTCGTGCTGCGCGCGAAGGGGTCCCTGCTGCCGCAGGCCTGGACCTCCGGGAAGGCCGCGTCCTCTGCCACGCCCGCAGCGCCGGGCGTGCAGGACGCTCCGTCTGAGTCGGCTGAGTTGGCTGAGCCGGCTCAGTCGTCCGACAGCGACAATGACCCGTTCCGCCAGCGGCCCTCCGCCGAGCAGTAGAAAGACAAGGAGACACATCATGTCGGGTTACGACCTCTACAACAGCCTCGGCCTCTCCCGGGTTCATCCGCCGGAGGAGCTCGCCGAGCAGCTGGACCGCAAGCTCACCGACCTGCGCAGCCAGGGATACAGCGATGACACCCCGGAGGTCAGCGAGGCGTCCGCCGCCCGCGCCGTCCTGGGCGACGCCGGCAAGCGCACCGAGTACGACCAGGCACTGGACGCCCCGGACGACGAGCCGGGCATCCCGTGGATCATCAGCCTGGCGCAGCGTCCCATCGGACCGCAGTGGGGAGTCCCCTCCTCTGACGGTGCCAAGAAGGGTGTCTCGCTGGACTCGCTGACCAGCCTGCTCAAGCCGCTGTACGTCGCCGCCGCCGTCGCCGTGCTGCTCGTTCTGAGCTTCGGCAACTTCTTCTTCACCTGGGCGAAGGCCGAGATCGACGGCGAACCGGGAGGGATGAACGGATTCGGGGTGCTGAGTGAAGACTCCACGTTGTTCACCCGGACCCTGTTCCTCTACACCGCGCTACTGGTCATCGTCCTGCTCATCGCCGGAGCGATCATGCTGGCCACCAGCTCGGCTTCGAAGGCTGGTGCCCTGGTCGCGGCTGTCGGTGGTGGACTGCTGACCATCTACGCCTTCATCGCCATGGTGACCAAGTTCGGTGCCGAAGACCTGTTCGGCGTGATGGAAGGCGATCGTGAGATGATGGGCCAACTGTTCGGGACGTCCACCATCGAGGGGTCCATCGGCATCGGTTCGATCTTCGGCCTGATCCTGGGTCTGCTTGTCCTGGCCGTCACCGTGTTCTACGTGATCAAGGGAGAGGGGCGCATCCTGCCGGCCCGCCAGCAGACTGCGCAGCAGCCTGAGCAGCCCGTCCAGCAGTAGGACGCTGCACCCACCGGTTGCGGGGCGCTCCCTGCGAACGCCGCACCCCTGCAGCACCTGCAGCCATGCGAGGAACCCCCGGCACATTGCGTGTCGGGGGTTCTCCAGTGCTCCCCGTCGTGGCTGTCGTGGCTCGCGGTGATGCTGCGTCATCGGAGAATGCACAGCGTCATCGGACTATGTCGCTTCGGCCAGTCAGATCGACATTCTTCAATGACACCGTGCACACTGCGATGACGTGGAGGTCCCGTAGCCAACGCAAGGAACCCCCGGCACGCATTGTGCCGGGGTTCTTGGGGTTCCGCGGTCAGGCAGCCAGCACGGTGCCCAGCGCGCCCTTGGCGGCGCGGACCTCGGGGCTGCGTCCCACCGTGGTCACGCCGACGACCACGTCGCCGGAGCCGTCGGCGGCCGGGGCCACCGAGTAGACCACGAGCTCCTCGGGGGAGGACAGCTCGACCTGCTCGCGCCGTCCCTCGACCAGCCCTGCCTCACCGACGGTGTTAAGCATCAGGCCGTACTGGTTCGTCCAACCGCGACGCTGCTCCTCCAGGTAGGAGCCCGCCTCGGCGGTGTTCCCCGCACCGAGCTGGCGTCCGACGATGGTGCCCAGCGCGCGGGCCGAGCCCTCGTCCTCGGGACGCACCGTGACCTCCACACCGTCGAGCTCCCCGTGGACCTCCACGCAGTCGCCGGCGGCCCACACGTCCGGGGCGGACGTCCGGCCGGCCGGGTCGACGATGACGCCGCCACCGGGGCCGGCACCGACGGCGATACCGGCGTCCTCGGCCAGCATCGTGTCGCGCACCGCGCCGACGGAGACGACGATGACCGCCGGGTCCAGCCGGTCGATCTCGGCGGCGAGGGCGTCGGCGTCCAACCCGCAGGTGACCGAGACCTTGTTCTCGCCGTGGCGCTCACGCAGCCACTGGGAAGCGGCCGGCGGCAGCATGCGGGAGCAGACCTCGTCGGCCATCTCCAGGACGTGCACCGGTGCGGCGCCGATCGTCGCGGCGGCGGAGGCGGCCTCCAGGCCCAGCACACCGCCACCGACCACGACGACGGTGTCGTCCGCCCCCAGCTCTTCCAGCCGGGCACGCAGCGCGGTGGAGTGCTCCGGGGTGCGGATGTAGTGGACGTCGCGGCCGTTCAGCCAGGTGTTCTGCGTCGGGTCCAGCAGGCGCGGGCCGGCGCCGGTGGCGATGACCAGCTGGTCCCACTGGTAGGTGGTCCCGCCGGCGGTGAGCGTGTGGGCGTCCGCGTCGACGTGGGTGACCGGGGTGGACAGGTGCAGGGTGACCCCGGGAGCCTCCAGCGGTGCGCCGGGCAGCGCAATGTCGGCGGGGGTCTTGCCCTTGAGCAGGATCCCCTTGTTGACCTCCGGACGCCGGTAAGGGGCGTGGGGTTCGGCGGTGAAGATGTCGATCATGGTCTCGGACGCTTCGTCGGACGCATCGGCCGCTGCGGACACGGTGCCGTAGGCCTTGACGAGGGTGTGTGCGGCGACGCCGCCGCCGATGACGGCGATGCGGTGGGGGCTGGTGGTCATGGGGCCTTCCTGGAGCAGACGGGTGGTGGAGTGGGAGCTTGTAGTGATGGTGCGTGGTGCAGCCGGGGACATGAAAACCCCAGGCCGTGAGGGCGCCACCACCGGTGAGGTGGTGGTGCGTCCCGTCGGCCCGGGGAGGGGGTGTCGGAGACTACTTGCGGCTGATCTGGACCATCTCGAAGTCGGCCTTCGCCGCGCCGCAGTCCGGGCACTCCCAGTCATCGGGGATGTCCTCCCAGCGGGTGCCGGGCTCGAAGCCCTCGTCCGGGTCTCCTTCGGCCTCGTCGTAGATGTACCCGCACTGCAGGCACTCGTAGACCTTGTAGTCGTCCATGGGAGTCGTCCTTTCTTCTATCGCATGGCCAGAGCTGGGCTGTGTCCTGGTGGGACCGCCGCTTTCTAGCCGACCTTCTCGAAGTCCACCTTGTCGCGGACTCCGCAGTCGGGGCAGAACCAGTCTTCGGGGACTTCAGCCTCCCAGTCGAATCCGGGGGCGAAGCCCTCTGCGTCGTCGCCTGCAACGGTGTCGACTCGGTAGTCACACAGGGGGCACTGGTAGACAGCCACGGTGGATGTCCTCTCTTCTCTGGTCTTCTTGGTCTGGTTGAAATTCAGGTGTGGTGGGTGGTGTGTCAGGTCTTTTCAGGACCTGTCAGGCACTGGGGGCGGGGCCCGCCGCGCCGCCGGCACCGGCGGCGTAGTCGATCGGCTTGCGGTTCTTCGGCCGGGGAATGACGTGGGTGGACGGGACGCCCGGTCCGCGGTAGATGCCGATCACTCCGGGCGGCCAGAAGAACAGCGAGATCAGGACCAGCCAGGGGTAGATCTCCTTGAGGAAGGGGGTTCCGGTCCAGCCGAAGATGCCGAGGATCAGCACGCCGATGCCGATGGCCGTCAGGCCGATGCACAGGGTGTAGTGGATCTTCGGGTTGGTCATCTTCTGCGGCGGGGCCTGGTTCTCGGGGATGTTGCCGCCGCCGGCGGCACGCAGGGCGTCGAGGTCGACCTGGCCGGAGCCGGAGGTCTTGGGTGCAGTCGTGGACATGGCGGTTAAGCTCCTGCGGTGTTCGAGGCGGGGGCCTTGGCACTCCACTTGGCGCGCAGCTTGGCGGCCTTGGAGGGGTGCAGGTTCGCCCGGTCGAGGTCGTAGTTGTAGTACTGCATCAGCTTCTTGTCCATGACCCAGAACCACACCGGGGGAACGGCTGCGGCGGCGATCATGGTGGCGTAGCCGGCGGGCAGCTCCGGGGCGAAGACGTCCGAGCGCAGCGACTGGTAGCGGCGCGTCGGGTTCGCGTGGTGGTCGGAGTGACGCTGCAGCTGGTACAGGAAGATGTTGGTGGTGAGGTTGTCGGAGTTCCAGGAGTGCTCGGGGGAGCAGCGCTCGTAGCGACCGTCCTCGAGCTTCTGGCGCAGCAGGCCGTAGTGCTCCAGGTAGTTGACGAACTCCAGCAGGGCGATGCCGATGACGGCCTGGATCAGCAGGTAGGGCAGGATGTTGATGCCGAAGATGACCAGCAGGACGCCCCACAGGCCGACGGTGATGAGCCAGGCGTTGAAGACGTCGTTGTCCAGGTTGAACTGGCTCTTGCCGCCGCGCTCCAGGCGCTTCTTCTCGATGTTCCAGGCACGCGGGATCTGCTTCGGGATGGAGCGCAGCAGGTAGGAGTAGGCGTTCTCGCCCATACGGGAGCTCACCGGGTCCTCCGGGGTGGCGACCTTCACGTGGTGGCCCTTGTTGTGCTCGACGTAGAAGTGACCGTAGGCGGGGACCGCCAGGACGATCTTGGAGAGCCAGCGCTCGAAACCGTCCTTCTTGTGGCCGAGCTCGTGGGCGGCGACGATGCCGATACCGGAGGTCATGCCCATGGACCAGGCCAGGCCGATCTTGTCGTACCACTCGAGTCCGCCGTAGGTCCACTGCCAGCAGCACA
Organism: Candidatus Corynebacterium avicola; assembly: GCA_019114135.1. Taxonomy (GTDB): domain Bacteria; phylum Actinomycetota; class Actinomycetes; order Mycobacteriales; family Mycobacteriaceae; genus Corynebacterium; species Corynebacterium avicola. The sequence continues at coordinate 38,637 of DXGC01000007.1, read as the reverse complement.
TGACCAGGCTGGCCAGCATGATGGGGAAGTAGAGGTAGGAGACGATGCGGTAGTACTTGGTCTCCTCCAGCCACGGGACGAACTCCTCGGGGGCGTTCTCGCCGTCACGGCCCAGGACGAAGTCACCGATGGGGATGAGGATGAACACGGCCACGGGGCCGAGGAACCAGGACGCGTGCGCGAAGAACTCGGGCGCGTTCATGGCCTTCATCCACTCGACGACACCCCAGATGATCAGCGGGATCGCTGCGGGGACCATGGAGAGGATCCAGGCGTACTTCTTCTTGTCGACCCACTGCTGTTCTTCGGCAGTGAAGTGCTCTTCGATCGCGCCGTCGTCGGCGCCGGTCGGCTTTCGTTCTGTCGTCGTCATGACGCTTGTCAACCTCCGTTGGGCTGGCGGTAAGTGTGTTCTGCAACACACATTTTCTGAGGTGTAGTTGACGATACAATACGTATTTGGGCACGACAATGGTTTGGAGAAAACACTGGAAGAACTGTTCCAGATTGCAATGACCAGCACTGATGTCCGATGTCAGAGAGATGGGGCGTCTCTCTACCAGACCCCTTAAACGGGGGTGGATGGTGGGGGCGATGTGGGAATCAGGGGCGAGAAATGGAGTGCCCGGTACATGTTTCGGGAAGCGTTCCTGCCCGGTCCCGTCCGGTTCCGGCCTGATTCTGTGCCGGCGGGGGTATCTGGAAGGAGGGGGTGCACGCACCCACGTACGCGTCGAGCCCCGGCCTTCACGCAGGAGGACCGGGGCTCGGCAGGGGCGCTTCGCAGGACCCGCACGACGACAGCTTTTCACTGTCGGCGGGGAAGCGCTGGGCCCCAGGGGTGGCGGGGCCGAAGTAGGGCGTCCGGGCCCGCTTTCTGTGGGAAAACGACCGGGTGCCGGGCAAAAATCTACCGCACCCCGCACACCGCCGCCACCCCTGGGTACGGGCTACCCCGGGGAGGGGGTAAGCCAGGGTGTTCACGGTTGTCAGTCCACCGTCCGGTCCCGGCCGGCGAGGTTCCCCGCGGCCGACGCTGTGGTTCCGGGCACCCGGGGCGATCGGCCGACGACCTGCGGAGTAGCCTGCTGGAACATGAGTACCGCCGCGACTGTCGCTCCCGATCACGCACTGGCCGTCACCGACGCCACGGTCCGCCGCGGCGACAAGCACCTCATCCACGACGTCTCCCTCGCCGTGTCCACCGGGAGTCACTGGGCGGTGCTCGGGCCCAATGGTGCGGGCAAGTCGACGATCCTCAAGCTCGCCGGCGCACGGCTGTACCCGACCGACGGCACCGTGGAGATCCTCGGCGAGACTTTGGGACGCACCGACACCCGCGAGTTGCAGAAGCGCATCGGATACGTCGACCCGAAGCAGCGCCTCGACGACATCAGCTGTACCGAAGCGGTGCTGTCGGGGGTCTCGGCGTCCAACGGCTACCTCCGGCGCTTCGACTACACGGACGCGCACCGGCAGCGCGCCGACGAGGTCATCGCCCTGGTGGGGATGTCAGGACGCACCGACCGACAGTGGAGTCAGATGAGCCAGGGCGAGAAGGCCCGCACCCTGATCGCCCGGGCACTGGTGACCGACCCGGACATGCTGCTGCTCGACGAGCCGTCCACGGGTCTGGACCTGCCCGGCCGCGAGACACTGCTGCGTGTCATCGACGAGATGCGGGCCCAGCTGCCCCAGCTGACCACGGTGCTGATCACCCACCACGTCGAGGAGGTCGCCGCCTCCACCACCGACGTGCTCATGGTGAAGGACGGCACGGTGCTCGCCGCCGGACCGGTGGCGGAGACCATGAATTCTGCGAACCTCAGCGAGCTCTACGACATCGAGGTGACGCTGAACCGGCTCGCCGGACGCTGGTTCGCGGTCAGCGGTTAGCGCCGTCAGGCGAGGCGGTGTCGCCCGGTCGGGCGACCAACCGTTCCGCGGCTTCCTCCGGAGTGACGGAGGCGGTCTCCGTGTCCTCCGTGCATCCTGTGTCCTCTGGAGGTGCTGACCGTGCTGACCGTGCTGTCTCATTTGGGTGCATGGGCGGTGTGGTCCTCACTTTCGGGTAGGTGTGTCAATGAACCGTCGCGAACTACCGGAGTCCGTGACGGGCACCAACCCAACCAAGAACGAGGTTGCGGCAGCGTATGAGATTGTCGATATGTTCTCGATACACGGGGAATGCGATCGAGACGAAACTCATGCGCGTTAGTGGGCGTCGGAGGGGGCCTAGGGGATAGGCTCTCAAGGGTGAGTGACAGCAGAGCAGTGCAACCAGATCCCTCGGACCCTCACGGTCCGGTGTCGTCCAACGCCGGTGAACCCGGTGCCGGCGGTGCCGCCGGTGCAGGTGGCGTTGCGAAAAAGAAGAAGATGCCGGTGTGGGCGGAGTACGTCCTCACCTTCGTCGTGGCGATCCTGCTCCTCGGCCTGTTCAACACCTTCATCGGACGGCTCTACCAGATCCCCTCGGAGTCGATGGAACCCACGTTGATCGGTTGCGACGACTGCACCGACGACCGCATCTTCGTCGACAAGGTCTCCTACCGCTTCGGCGAGCCGGAGCAGGGCGACGTGGTCGTCTTCACCGGCACCGACGCGTGGAACGAGGACTACACCTCCACCCGCTCCGACCAGCCGGTGGTGGCCGCGCTGCAGAACGGCCTGGAGAAGATCGGCATCCTCGCGCCCGATGAGTTCACACTGGTCAAGCGTGTGATCGCCACCGGCGGTCAGACGGTGCAGTGCCAGGAGGGTGACCCCGGCATCATGGTCGACGGTGAGAAGGTCGACGACTCCTTCACCATGGACCCGATGTCCTACGCCGTCGATCCGCGGACCGGCTCGGACGAATGCCAGGGCGAGTACTTCGGGCCGGTCGAGGTGCCGGAGGACTCCCTGTGGCTGATGGGCGACAACCGCACCAACTCGAAGGACTCCCGCTACTACCATCTCGCCGGTGACGAGCAGGACGGCACGATCCCGCTGGACAACGTGGTCGGCAAGGTGCAGTTCAAGGTCTGGCCGCTGAGCCGCATCGGCGGCGTGGAGTAGCCGCCCCGGGCATCAGCAACAAAGCTCTGGACCCGTCCACGATCGTGAATCGTGGACGGGGCCAGAGCTTTTCTGCGGGACGGTCAGGACGGCGTCCTGCCCCTCGCCCTCCACCGGGGAGCTAACCGTTACGGATCAGCCCGGCCACCGGCAGTGGACCGGCCAGAACGTAACGGATCCCTTCCCAGTGGCTCCGCCACCCGCCGGGAACCTGGTCCGTCAGTTGCGGCCCTCGGTGATGTCCTTGGCGACGCGGGCACCGGACTCGGCCTCGTGGGAGTCGACCGCGGAGTTCTCCGACTCACGGTCACCGAGCTTCCCGCCGGAGATCTTCGCGACGATCATCGCGATCGCGCCGTCACCGGTGACGTTCGCGGCGGTGCCGAAGGAGTCGATGGCGATGTACGCGGCGATCATGATCGCGATGTGGTCTTCGGTGAAGCCGAGCTGGTCGCCGAGCACACCGACGGCGGCCATGATAGCGCCACCGGGCACGCCCGGGGCGGCGACCATCATGATGCCCAAGAGGAACAGGAAGCCGATGAACTGCGCGGTGCCGATGTCCAGGTCGAAGATGTGGATCACGGCAAGGGCGAACAGTGCGATCTTCATCATCGAGCCGGCGAGGTGGATCGTGGCGCACAGCGGGACGGTGAACCCGGCGACGTTGTCCGGCACACCGTTCTTCTTGGCGGACTCCAAGGTCACTGGGATGGTCGCGGCGGAGGACGAGGTGCCCAGCGCGGTGGCGTAGGCGGGCAGCATGGTCCACAGGGCCTTGAAGGGGTTACGTCCGGTGACGGCCCCGGCGACGAGGTACTGCACGATGACGAAGAGGATGGTCATCACGGTGGCCAGCAGCAGCACCTTGAAGAATGCGGAGAGCACGTCGGTGAGGTGACCGTTCATGCCCATCGACAGGAAGACGCCGAAGACGAAAATCGGCAGCAGCGGGATGACGAAGGTTTTGACGACCTTCATCACGATGCCCTCCAACTCGCGGGAGGCGGTGTAGAGCAGGTCGGACTTCACCGCGGTCATCGCCAGGCCGATACAGAACGCCAGGATCAGCGCGGTCATGACCTCGAAGGGGGCGGGCATCTCGATCTCGAAGAAGGGTGACAGTGCACCCTCGTCGATGTCGACCAGGGTGTCGTAGTTGTCGTTGCCCAGCAGCCACCCGTAGGTCAGGGTGGCGACGCCGAATGCCACCAGACCTGAGATGATGGTGGAGGCGTAGGCGATGCCGGCGGTGATGCCGAGCCAGCGTCCGGCGCTGCGTCCGATACCCGCGATCGCCGGGGTGATCAGTGCGAAGATCAGCACCGGGATGAACAGGTCGAGGAAGTTGCTGAACAGCCCGTTGAAGGTCACGAAGACGCGGGCGAGCCCCTCCGGGAAGAAGAAGCTGCAGGCGATGCCGAGGATGATCGCCACGATGATCCGGAACAGCAGACTTCCGGCGAGTTTCTTGAACGTCATGGGGTGACTCTAAAACGCCGATATGCCGTCCACCAACTGGGACGCAGTGTTTCAGCCCGCGATCTTTCACATGGCGAATATTTCGGCTCGTCAGAAGGCCGGCTCCAGGGGTGACGCCGGCAGAGTCGCCGTCTAAAGAAACCAGGGTGCGCCACCGTTTCCGGTGGCGCACCCTGGTCGGGGTTCGCGTGGGTCCCGACTACGTCAGGATGCTGCGCTGACTACCTGTGACTACTCACCGATACCGAGGGCGTCCTCGATGGTGAAGTGCAGGTCGGTCTGGTCGGTCAGGCCGGAGACATTCGCGGCGGACGGACCGTAGGCGGCGATGCGCAGCTGGGAACCGGTGTGGCCCTGGTCCTGGTAGTCCGCGTTCTCGGACTGGCCGTAACCGATGAGCATCTCGGCGCCCTCGCGGGTGACCAGGCGGCTGGACAGGCCCGGGTAGACGGTCTCGGCAGCCTCGTCGAAGCTGATGTCCTGCTCGTCGGCGATGTCCTGGATGTCCTCTTCGCTGAAGTCGCCGATGATCTGGCTGGTGTGTGCGTGGTCGGCGGTGACGAGGACCAGGGTCTCGCCGTCCTCCTCGGCGAACTCCAGGGCCTTCTGGGTCGCCTCGTCCAGGTCGACGGTCTCACCGATCTGGCCGCAGGGGTTCGCGGCGTGGTCTTCCTTGTCGATGGAGGCGCCCTCGACCTGCAGGAAGAAGCCGTTCTCGGCACCGTCCTCGTTCTCGCCGAGCAGGTTGATGGCCTTGTCGGTCATCGAGGCGAGGGTCGGGATGTCGTCGGTGCGCTCCTCGTTGTCGGTGCACTCCTGGGCGTCCTCGAGGTAGCCCTTCTGGGTGGCGGTCTCGCCCTCCCAGCGGACCGGCATGTTGCCGTCGGAGAAGAGGCCGAGGACCGGGTTGTCCTGGTTTGCCTCGCTGATGCCGTCGAGCTCCTCGGCGTTGGTGGGCAGCTGGTAGCCCAGCTCCTCGGCCTGCTCCAGCAGGGTCTTGCCCTCGTAGTCGCCGGCCTTGGCGGTCTGGCCGAAGCTCTCGGCGCCGCCGCCCAGGGTGATGTCGGCGCGGGACTCGAGGTACTGCTCGGAGATGGAGCCCTTGCCGCCCTTGTCGAGGAGGTCGTCGCCGCACTCCTCGGTGTCCTCCGGGCCGTAGCACTTGCGCTGCTCGACGTGAGCGGCCTGGACGGCCGGGGTGGCGTCCTGGATCTCCGCGGTGGAGACGTTACCGGTGGCCAGGCCGGCCTCCTTGGCCTTCTCGATGAGGTTGGTCTGGCTCTCACCGTGGATGTCGACGCCGATGGCGCCGTTGTAGGACTTGGTGCCGGTGGCCCAGGCGGTGCCGGACGCCGCGGAGTCGGTCACGTAGTTCGGGGTGCCGTCCTCGTTCAGGGCGTAGTGGGTGTACTGGCCGGTGACGGGCAGTGCGTCGATGCCCTTGAATTCTCCGGCGGCACCCTCTGCGTAGTTGCGGGCCGCGGTGATCTCGGAGTCACCCATGCCGTCGCCGACGAGCAGGATGACGTTCTTGGCGCCGGTGGCGTCGACGGCGTCGCGGACGTAGTCGCCCTGGTCGCCGTCGAGGCGGCGGGCGCCACCGTTCTCGGTGATGTCGCCTTCGGCGGCGCGGCTCTGGAGCTCCGGGGCGCCGTTGCCGGAGCCGGAGTCGTCAGCGTCGCTGTCGCTGCAGGCTGCAGCGGTGGCGATGAGGGACACCGCGCCGAGCGCGGCGAGGGCAGTGCGGGGAATGCGAGTGTTCTTCACGGTCTGCTTTCTTGAAACGTCATGTGTGATCCGTCGAGACACGCTAAGAGCGCATAGTGAACTGCGGGTGTCGTGGAGTCCGATTCCCGGTGAAGCCACAATGAACCTTCACTGAGTTATGGGGCCCGAAAGCGATTACTTGCAGCGTCAGTAGTTTCGGGGTGAAATGTGGACCATGGCACCGAGGAGAAGCGGGAAAGTCAAAGTAGGTCATGCCGTGCGAAACCGGGGGAGGGGGCGAGCGGTTTTCGGGGCTGTCACCACTGCTTTACTCACCATCGGGTCCCTCTCCGCCTGCGGTGAGGACTCCGGCGGTAGTGCGTCGGATGCAACAGATTCAACGGTTGCAACGGATGCCGTCACCGACACTTCGGACGCGACGGATGCTGCCGCCGAAGATACGTCGGACGCCGCAACGAGCGATGTCTCTGTGGAAGGTGCACTCGCCGAACTCCTGCCGAAGGTCGAGGAACGTGAATACGACTGCGATCAGCTCCCGGCAGAAGACTTCAATGGGGTGGCCTCACTGTTCTGTATGCCCGACGATCTCACTGGCGATCGTCCGATGCTCGCCCTGTACAACAGGTCCGATGTGTCGACCGGTAAAGAGGTGGTGGAGGCTCAACTGGAGCATGAACTCGAAGGTTTCTCGGGTGGCCAGGAGAACCGCGATGTCAGGCGTGAAACGCTGGCCGAGGAATACCTAGCTCTCGACGGCGACGACATCACCGGGCTGTGTTTTGCTACGTCGCAAGACTGCGAGGGGACTGCCGGTGAACTGGGGCTGGAAGTAAGTCAGCTCTACGACGAGCAGGCCGACAATTAACTGGTGGTCGAGGGGTACTTAACTGAGAGCTAAGTAGCTAATGTTTTAATAAGGACATGACGTTATCTACTCTCCAGAAGCGAACAAAGTCCACTGGTGCACGCCTCTCGGCCGCCGCTGTCGCGCTGCTCGCCGTCACTGCCCTCACTGCCTGCGGTGGGGACGACTCCTCGGACGGCGACACGACGGCTGCCGCGACCACGGACGCCGTTGCGTCCGGTGCCGAGGGCGCCGACAGTGCTGCAGGTGCGGAATTGTCAGAGGTCCTGCAGGACTACCAGACCAAGGCAGAGGAACTCGGCTACGAGGACTGCATGGCTTCGCCGGATCCCGCGACAGGCATGACGGGACTGGCGTGCTTCGGTACGGAGAACCCTGAGCTCGACCCCTTCAATCTCTACGACCGGGAAGAAGCGGGCTCGGGCGAGGAGGTCGCCGAAAAGGCACTGGAAACCCTGCTCGACGCTGACGAGATCGGGTCGATGACCCGAGAGACCAGCGGCAACTACTACCGTCCCGTCGACGGAGATGACGTGGCCGGTACCTGCACGGACACCGCGCAGAAGTGCGAGAAGGTCATCGGCGACCTCGGCCTGGAAATCGGCCTGCTCGACGGAGCGCTCAGCGAGGAGGAACGTGAGGAACGCGCCGCCGAGGAAAGCGACCGTATCGCTGAGGAGGAACGGGCGAAGGCTGAGAAGGAAGAGGCCGAACGCCAGGAGGAGTTGCAGACCTACTCCGGTTGGGATGACCTGGATGCCGCGAAGGAGCAGCTCAGCGCCTGGGGCGTCAGCTGCTCCGAGGACTCTGATCGCGAGGGGGAGGTTGCATTCTGCAAGCTCGACTCGGTGGTCGTCGCCTACGACACCGGCATCGACGAGCTGGAGGAGGAAGGACTCTTCCGGGAGGTCGACCGCGACACCATGGTGTCCGTCTCTGACGATGACTGGACTGTCATGTGCTCCCCTGGCGCCGATGACGTCTGCGACCTCGTCGCCGAGAAGACCGGCAAATCCGTAAAGGACGAGGTCTAAACCCCGCCCCTCCACCAGACTGACGGTGAGCGCCGGTCCCTACTCCGCCGGGGTGTTCTCCCCGGCGGCTTCTTCGTCGTTGTCCTCGGGGCGAGCTGCCTCGGAATCCTCGGTGGGCTCGGCATTTTCCGCGTTGTCCTCGACGTCCCCGGTGATCGCTCCGGGGGTGTCGTTTGACGCCGCGGGTGCGGCGGGGGAGGACGCTGCGGGTGGCTCGGACGGCTCCGTAGTCCCGGACGCCGGGGCGTTGGTCTCTTCGGTGAGGCGCTGGGTGGACGCTCCGGTGGAGGAGGGGGTGGAGGTGGACGGCTCGGTGGACTCGGGGGTCGTGGACTCTTCGGTAGGGTCCCCGGCGTCGTCTTCGTCCTCGGTACCGCCCAGTCCCAGCAGGTCGCCGACGTACTTCAGGTCGTCCGGCAGGGTGACGCTCTCGGCCCAGTTGGTGAAGATCCGGTCCGGACGGGTCAGGTCGTCGAGGGTGACCGTACCCAGACCGAAGGCGTTGTCCCAGGTGACCAGGCTGACCTTGGGAAGCAGGCCGGTGTCGGCGTCGTCGGTGATCTTCTCGATCTGCGGCAGGCTCAGCAGGTTCGGACGGGAGGTGTCGTTGACCTCGACAGCGGGGAAGAAGACGACGCGGTGACCGAGCCACTCCACGGTGACCGGCTCGCGCAGACCGTAGTCCGAGGTCAGCCAGGCGGCGGTGGTTTCGCGGGTGGTGGTCTCCATGACCGGGTTGCCGTCATCGTCGAGGACGGGGTTGCCCTCGTCGTCGAGCTTCGGAACCTCGACCTCCTCCGTGGTCACGTTCTGGGTGAAGCGCACGAAGTCCTTGGCGAACTTCAGACGGTCCTCCTCGCTGGTGACGTTGTGCATCAGGTCGTCGAGGAAGGGGGTGTCCTCGGTGGCACCGGTGAGCTGCTTGACCAGGGCGTCGTTGCCGAGGACCAGGGAGGACAGGTCGGTCAGGCCCCACTGCTTCTGGCGGGACTCGCCGGCGACCGGGTCGCGCAGGTCTTCGTAGCGGTCGAAGGTGCCCAGGATGTTGGTGCAGGAGCCCAGCCCCTCTGCGGTGGCGGAGGCGTAGACGCCGAAGCAGGACACCTCCTTGAGGGCGGGGATGTCGAGGTTCTCGACGGTGTCGAGCATGCCCATGACTTCGTCACCGGCGTACTCGTCGATTCCGAGCTCTTTCAGGTTCTTCAGGTCCAGAGCCTGGCCGAACCAGGTGAGGCCGATCTCGTCGGTGTCCATGTTCAGCGCGGTAGACAGACCCAGGGTGGAGTGGGAGATGGATGCACGTCCGCCGTCTGCCCCGGAGATGGCGGCAGAGGGCAGGCCGAAGAGCTTTTTGGCCTCGGCCAGGGCGTTGCCGTCGCGCATGGCGGCGGCAACGCTGATGCCGTCACCGGCGATCGTGGCGGAGCCACGCGGGCCGGACGCATCCATCGGCGGCAGTTCTACCGGCTTGGAGGCGTCGTACTTCTCGCCGGTGAGGTACTCGGCGATCTTCAGGGCGTTCTCGCGCTTCTCGGCGTTCTTGTCGTAGGTCTTCTCCTTCCAGGAACCCACGCACTTGCCGAAGAGGATGACGCCACTGCAGTACCGCTCCGTCACCCTGTCCACCGGCAGCGCAGCGTCCTTCTGCACCTGCTCATAGGAGCTGTACTCGCCGAGCATGGTCGGGTCGACCCGCGGCAGTCCGAGGCCCGCGGCGATGTCCTTGATCGTCCCGCTGCCCAGGGCGGCGGCACTGAGGATCTCGAAGAGGTTCCGCTCGCCGAGCTTGTAGGTGTAGCCGAGGATCTTGACGTCATCACCCAGGTCGACGGTCGCGTTCTCTGCGGCGGACCCCAGCTCGATCTTGTCCGGGATGACGATGGCGATGCCGTCACCGGTGGACTGCGAACAGTCGGCGACCGCCACCGGGCGGGTGGGCCCGCCGTCCTCCGAACCCTCAGCGCCTTCCCCAGGCACCGGGGTGGAACCGTCGGCGTTGCGGCACACCTCGAGGTAGTCCAGGATCATGTCGTTGTTCAGCAGGTCATCGAGCTGATCCATGCTGAAGTCACCGTCGTAGACGTTCTGTGCCGAGGCAGTCGGGCCAACGACGATGCCGGCGCCGAGGGCGACCACGGCGCCCAGGGCGAGGACGCGGGCGCGCCACTTCTTCGACGAGGTGTTGGTGGTGCGTCCGGCGCCCCGGGAACGACCCGGGGAACGGTGGCGTGCAGAGGTGCTCATTCGGCAGCCTTTCAGGGGCAAAAACAGTAACGTCGAGCACCATATCCCTGCAGCGCACGGAGACGTTACCGTCGCTCACCGTACACCCCCTGCGGTATACCCCCGGGGTCGGGGAAGAGGCCTGCTAGAGCTCCCGGATCACCTTCGCCGGCGACCCCACGGCCAGCGAGTTCGCCGGCAGATCGCGGGTCACCACGGACCCCGCACCGACCACGGTGTTGTCACCGATGGTCACCCCGGCACACACGGTCACGTTGCCGCCGAACCACACGTTCTTGCCCAGGGTGATCGGAGCTCCGTACTCCCAGCCGGTGGCGCGCAGCGCATGGTCCTCCAGCGGATGCAGTGCGGCCAGGAAGTTCGCGCCAGGGCCGATCTGGCAGTTGTCGCCGATGGTCACCGGGCACACGTCGAGGATCGTGGCGTCCACGTTGATGAACACGTGGTCGCCGAGGTGGATGTTCGACCCGTAGTCGACCTTCAGCCCGGACCAGACCGTGACGTCCTCGCCCGCAGAACCCAGCAGGTCGCGCAGTTGCGCATCGTAGGACGCCTCGTCGGCCGGGTCGGTGTTCGACAGCTTCCAGCACGCCGAGCGTGCGGCCAGCGACGCTGCGGCGATCTCTGGGTCGGAGGCGTGGTACAGCTCGCCGGCGACCATGCGCTGCCACATGGTCCGGGAGTCGGCTTCGGCTTCGGCGCGCACTGCGGCGGCGGGGGCGGAGACGTCGGTGGCGTCGGAGACGTCGGAGGAAGGCGCAGTGGACTCAGTCATGCCCCCAAGTATGCCAACAGGCCCTCCACGTGCAGCGTAGACCGCTTTGTCTGCTAGGCTGTCGGCGGAAACGCACTGTAAAGAGACATAGCGTGCCGCAGGAAGTAGTAACAGGAGAATCCCCCGATGACCAGTGTTGACAGTGTCGACAACTCGGCAGAGAATCCGGCCGAGCACGAGTCCCGCGCCGACGCAGGGACCGCAGCCCGCCGCGCGGCCGCCCTCGCCGCCAGCAACCGCCTGAGCGACGCGTCCGGCCGTCCCTACGGCTTCGACACCAACGCCATCCACTCCGGTTACGAGCCGGACGGCCAGACCGGGGCGATCAACGTCCCGATCTACGCCTCCACCACCTACGCCCAGGACGGCGTGGCCCAGCTGCGCGGTGGCTTCGAGTACTCCCGCTGCGGCAACCCCACCATCACCGCCCTGGAGGAGACCGTCGCCGCCCTCGAGGGTGGACGCTTCGGCCGTGCCTTCTCCTCCGGCATGGCCGCCACCGACACCCTGCTGCGCGCCCTGCTGAAGCCCGGCGAGCACGTCATCCTCGGCGACGACGCCTACGGCGGCACCTTCCGCCTCCTGGACACCACCTTCCGTGACTGGGGTGTCGAGCTCTCCGTCGTCGACACCACCGACACCGACGCCATCGTGGGCGCCCTGCGCGAGGACACCAAGCTGGTCTGGCTGGAAACCCCCACCAACCCGATGCTGTCGATCACCGACATCGCCGCCACCGCCGCCGCCCTCAAGGACGCCGGCACCACGGCGAAGCTCATCGTCGACAACACCTTCGCCAGCCCCTACCTGCAGCGTCCGCTCGAGCTCGGTGCGGACGTGGTCATGCACTCCACCACCAAGTACATCGGCGGCCACTCCGACGTCGTCGGTGGCGTCGTGGTCACCGACGACGAGGACCTCGACGGCGAGCTGCTGTTCCTGCAGGGTGGCGTGGGTGCCGTCCCCAGCCCCTTCGACGCCTACCTGGCCTACCGCGGGGTGAAGACCCTCGGCGTGCGCATGGACCGCCACTGCGCCAACGCCCAGGCCGTCGCCGAGTTCCTCGACTCCCGCGACGAGATCCACACCGTGCTCTACCCGGGCCTGCCGAGCCACACCGGCCACGACATCGCCGCCGGTCAGATGTCCGGCTTCGGCGCGATGGTGTCGGTGCGCTTCGCCGGTGGTGAGGACGCCGCCCTGAAGTTCTGCGAGAACACCCGTCTGATCTGCCTGGCGGAGTCGCTCGGCGGCGTCGAGTCGCTGCTGGAGCACCCGTCGAAGATGACCCACCAGTCCGCCGCCGGCTCCGCCCTCGAGGTGCCGGACGACCTGGTCCGCATCTCCATCGGCATCGAGAACATCGAGGACCTGCTCGCCGATCTGGAGCAGGCGCTGGACGCCCTGTGAGGTACGACCCCTCGGCCTGCCGGGTCTCCGTCCGCGCCGGGCACAGCCTGGTGCACGTGACGCTGTGGCACCCGAACTGGGGTTCGGCGGCCACCGCCGCGCTGCGCAGCGCACTCTTCGGCGGTGAGGGCCCGGCTGAGGGGGCCGCGCCGGACGTCGATGCTGCCCGCGTGATGTTGGACGAGGCCCTCGGTACCGAGCAGGTCGCCACCTGGATCGGAGACGTCGAGGTCACCGACACCGCCCCGACCGACGCAATCGGCATGGACGAGCTGGCTGACCTTCTGGACCGCCGTGCCACAGAGGCCAGTGGCCCGGACGGTGAGCCGGAGTGGGCCACGGTGACCTTCGATGACGGCAGCGCGCGCACCGTGGTGCCCCTCGCCAGGGCCGTCGCGCCGTCCTGCGACGTGCATGCGGTGGTCGCCCTGGAGGTCGACCTCGTCGCCTCGTCCGACCTGACCGCCGCGCAGATCGACGAGTGTGTCCTCATGGTGCAGGACGCCCTGGCCGATGCCTTGGCGGAGAACGCCGCCGGACGCATCGTCGCCGTGGTGACCACGGACGCCACCGGCCCGGTGGTGAACGGTGGAACCGGCGGCACCACCGCGGTGCACATGTACCTGGACTCGGACGTGCCCGGCGTCGATGGGGCGGTGGACCCGGACGGGGACCGCTCCGTGCTGAACACCCTGCGGGCGGTGGCCTCCACCTGGGACATCGGGGACTCGGAGTTCGACGCCCAGCCCGACCCGACGTGGGACGCGGTCCACTACCTGCGCGCCTGAGACAATCCACGCACATAGGAATCACGCAGGTCGCGGAGTAGGATCCGGGTCATGAGTGATACAGCAGCCCCTGAGACCGCCGAAGACACCGTCTCCGGCGGAGTGGTCCACGAGCTGCCTGACGACCTGCGCGCGGCGATCCTCGGCGGTCACCGTGGCGAGGGCGACGACGGCAGCGAGTCGGTGGCCCGCAGCGTCCTGGAGCTGTGGGAGAACTGCACCCCGCTGGGGCGCAACGAGTTCATCTGCTGGGTCGAGGACGCCAAGCAGGCCAAGACCCGTGCCCGGCGGATCCGTCGGACCTGCGAGGAGCTCGAGGAAAGCAAACGCCGCCCCTGCTGCTGGCCCGGATGCAAGCACCGGGAGCGCACAGGGACGGCGTAGGGCCGACATCGACTGGTAACCACGGGACAGTGTCGATGTCGGTGATTAGGCCGGTATCGGTACCGGCGTCGGCAGGGACCGACTAGTACTTGATCGCGATACGACCCTCGATCTTGCCCTGCTCCATGGTCTCCAGGACGTCGTTGATGTCCTCGAGTTCGCAGGACTTCACCGTGGGCTTGACCAGACCACGGGCGTAGAAGTCGAGCGCTTCGACCTGGTCCTGACGGTCGCCGACGAGCGAGCCGCGGATCGTGAGGCCCTTGAGCACGATGTCGAAGATCGGGGCGGGGAACTCTCCCGGGGGCAGGCCGTTGAACACGATGGTTCCGGCACGTCGGGCCATGTTGATCGCCTGACCGAAGGCCTGCGGGTGGACCGCGGTGACCAGCACGCCGTGCGCGCCACCGTCGGTGTACTCCTGGACGGCTTCGGCCGGGTCGACGTTCGCCGCGTTCACGGTGAACTCCGCACCATGGGACTTGGCGAGCTCGAGCTTGTCGTCGGCGATGTCCACGGCGATGACGCGCATGCCCATCGCCACGCCGTACTGGACGGCCAGGTGGCCCAGACCGCCGACACCGGAGATCACCATGAACTGGCCCGGCTTGGTCTCGGAGACCTTCAGACCCTTGTAGACGGTGACGCCGGCGCAGAGGATCGGGGCGACCTCGACAGGGTCGGCACCGTCCGGGATGCGCGGGGCGAAGCGGGTGTCGACAAGCATGTAGGTCCCGAAGGAACCGTTGACGGTGTAGCCGCCGTACTCGGCGTCGGGGCAGAGCGTCTCCCAGCCCTTCAGGCACTGGTCGCAGTCGCCGCAGGCGGACCAGAGCCAGGCGTTGCCGACGATGTCGCCGACCTTCACGCCGTGCTCGCCGGGGCCGAGTTCGATGACCTCGCCGACGCCCTCGTGACCGGGGACGAACGGGGGTTCGGGCTTGACCGGCCAGTCGCCGTGCGCGGCGTGCAGGTCGGTGTGGCAGATGCCGGACGCGATGAGCTTCACCAGTGCCTGGTTGGGACCAGGGGTGGGAAGGTCAAGGTCCTTGATCGCCAGGGGATCGCGGAACTTCTCGACGACGGCGGCATGAAGTTGTTCTGACATGTGGTGCTCCCAATTCATGTGGGGAACAGGTGAGGGTGACTGCCAGTTCCCGGTGGTGTTCGGGAGGCAGTGACAAAGGACGCTAACAAGGCTTCAATTGTGACGACTGTCACAGAATTGCCAGAAAAGGGGGGCTTCACGTGTGGAGCGGGGGTGGTTACATGCCATGTCCAGGCATGATCGCCGTTGAGCCTGTTCTGGCAGCGATCCAGAGAAAGTCCTATCGGGGGTGAAATTTCAGCCCCGGATTCTCATGTGATGGGAACCACTGTCTGCATATCTGCATGTTTACGTAAGGATTTCGCGTCTCTCGGTGCCTCGCGGTGTCTCTCGGCGCCTGTCAGCGTCTCGCCGTGGTGTCAGCCCAGGACCAGCAGGGTGACCGTCGCGGGCTCGAGCGCCGTCAGGCTGTGCGCCACCTTCGCAGCGATGTGCAGGGCGGTGCCGGGAGTCAGTGTGACCGGTTCCTCGGCACCTCCGACGGTGATCTCCACGGCCCCGGACTGGCCGATGATGAGGATGGGGGCGGCGGCATGGTGGTCGGGCATCACGTCGCCGTCGCGGAAGGCCAGGCGGATCACCCGGGCGCCGTCGGTGACCCCACGCAGGTCGACCTCGGGTTTCGCCTTGGTGATGTCGGTGCGGGGAATCTCGTAGTCCGTCTTCTCGATGCCGGGATGGGCGTCGGCGAGCCCGTCGATGTAGGTCCAGTCGGCCATGGTTGCAGTCCTCCGTGTCGTGGTGCAGTTGTGGTGGGGACGTGGTGGTGAGTCGTCATCATCCAGGGTAGTCGGCCACTGGCCTCGGGTAGGCGGCGTCGGAGCTTGTCGGAATTAGCACCTCTGACGTTTCCCGCATAGTGATACGTGCAGGTCAAGATGGTGAAGAGGTGTGAGTGTGCAATCACGAAGGTGCTAAATGTGCCCGCTGGCGGCCGGGCCTACAGCGGCGAGCCGGAGCGGCGGCTGCGCGGAGAGGTGACCGTCCTGTCGTCGGGGACCCAGAACCGCAGCGGGGCATCGACGTTCTTCGAGATCCCGATGCGCTTACCGCGCACCCCCTCCACCGGTTCCGATGCCGGGAACAGGGAGAATGTCGCTGCTGTGAGGGAGGACGCAGTGCTGAGGTCACCGCCGCAGCCGCCGTAGCCGCCGTAGCCGCCGTAGCCGCCGTAGCCGCCGTCGACGACCTCGAGCGTCGCACCGTCGAGATCCAGGTCCAGCCCCAGCGATGCCCCGAGGTTCCACGGTCCGCGGGCCAGTGCCTCGTCGGCGGGCGCCGTGGGCACCCCGTCCTTCATCCGGGTACGCCGGACACGGGCGACGTCCAGCCCCTCGACCACGCGTCCGGCGCGCAGCAGGATCCCGCTGCCGATCCCCTCCGGTCGGCACACGATATTGCCCGCCCGGTGGATCCCGTAGCTGGCGTAGACGTAGAGGTGCCCCGGCGGCCCGAACATCGTCGCGCACCGCGGGGTCCACCCGTTCGCCGTGTGGGACGCCGGGTCCCCGATCCCCGGGTACGCCTCCACCTCGGTGATCTGCACTGCGACGGCATCCGATGCAGGGTCGTTCCGTCGTAGTACCGCGCCGAGCAGCAGCGGCGCGACGATGTCCGAGGACGCGGTGAGATCAAGCACGGTACGCTCCGTCAGGCCTTCAGACTTTCAGACCCTGGACGACCCGCAGTGCCGAAGCGGCAGCCGCATCGGTCTCCTGCAGCATCAGCGGATCGGTCCGCGGCATCGGGGAGATCGTCATGTCCGCCCGCACCTCCTGCAGCGGGATACCGATCATGTGCACCCGCGGATCCACCTCGTCGGATTCCCCGACCAACCGGGTCGTGACCAGGTCGACCTCCGGGGCCTTCGTCGTCGAGCCGTCACCACGCTCCCAGCTACGCATCCGTCCGGACGCCCGCAGTGACGCGGTCAAAGGGTCGGAGCTGGAGCGGGCGTCCGGTTTGTGCAGCCAGGCATCCACCAGGGTGGTGGAACTGACGTGCTCCTCACCGCTGGAGGGGGAGCTGGCCAGGAACGCCGGAGCCTCCGGGTCGATGAGGACCGTCGGGTGGCCGCCGAGGAAGCGGACGTAACCGGCGTCGACCAGGCACAGCAGTTCAGCGGTGCGGAATGCCGGCGGACCGGAACCGACCATCTGACCGACCCGCTTGAGCTCGGCGAGGCCGCTGCGGCGGGAGGCGGTGGTGAACCGGTTCGGCTGGTCGACGATTGCGGCGGGCTTCCGTGCAGACCCGATGATCTGCAGGCCGGCCTTCAGCGCGGACTCCCGGCCGCGCCGCGCCTCCGCGAGGTCGACGGCCACACTGTCGGCGATGGCTGTTGTCAGCTCGTCGATCGTGGGGTCGGCAGCAGCGAACCGCGCCACCGGATCGGCGTGGAACGGCAGGTCGAAGCGGTTCTCCGGTGAGACCATGCCGTCCAACCGGGCGTCGGTGTGCAGCGTCCACGGATCAGAGTCCGGAGCGTCGATCAGCGCGATGACCTGCTCCAGGACATTCTGCTGTTCATCGAGCAGTACCCGGTAGTAGGCCTCCTGGGCGTCGCGGAGGATCGCCGGCCACAGGGACTCGTCGAAGTCCACCGAGTTGGCCGGGGCGTCCTGCGGAACGGCGGCCTTCGCCGCGACGAAGCGAGGCATCGATGCGGCCGGTGGCAGCGAGTCGTACACCGGTTTCGGCTGGTAGGGGTAGCCGTGGTGGGACGCCACCAGCAGGTGTGGTTCGGCCCCCGAGGGCTCGTAGGCCAGGCCGGAGCGTGCCTCTGGATCGGGGACGAAGCGTCCTCCCCGGTCGATGGTGAGCATCGCCAGCAGGTCGAAGAAGCCCATCCCCAGCCCGCGCACGATGACCTCCTCGCCGGAGTCGGTGTAGGAGGGGATGGCGGAGACGTCCTGGTCGGCGGGGTTTCCCGGGCGCACCCAGGTCAGCTCGGAGTACATGGAGACGGAGAGCGCGGTGAAGGCCTCCATGGCGTCGTCGGCGGTGTCGGTCCAGCCCAGGGCGAGGACGGTGGCGTCAGCGAGGATCTCCTCGCCGGTGGACAGGACGATCCGGTCGGCGCCGTCTGTGCCGTCTGCGCTGTCCGTGCCGCTGATCTCCGTCGCGGTGGCGGTGTGGACGTCCACCGTGACCTGCGTGGTGGCGCGGTCGAGGACCACCGACAGCACCCAACGCAGGTACTCGCCGTAGAGGGCACGCGACGGGTGCGACTGCGGAACGGTGGCGGCCACCTCCGCGGCGTAGGACTCCGGCAGCTCGGCCGGGTGCGCGGCGACCAGGTCACTCTTCGCCCCGTCCGGGTCGGCGGTGGCGTCCAGAGACTCGCCCCGGTGCAGCTGGATCCACTCGTACATCGTCGGCCCGTTGAGCACCGGCAGGGAGACAGTGGACCCCGGTTCGGTGAACAGGGTCACCGCGTCCGCCATGGTGTTCATGCACAGGGTGCGGGTCTGGTCGGTCCGCCACACCCGACCGGCACCGGGTTCGGTGTCGTCGACGAGGTGCACGTCAAGGGACATGTCGGCGGGCAGGGTGGAGGCTGCGGCAACGATCCGTTCCAGCACGGAGATGCCGCGCGGTCCGCCTCCGATGATCGCGAGGGTGGGCATGCGGTTCATCGTAATAGGGGCCAGCGGGCGTAGCGTGGACTCCATGACTGAAACGACTAAGACCGTTCCCCGCGTGGAGATCCCCGGCACCGACTTCGAGGCCGCGCCGGTCAGCCTGGGTGGCAACACCTTCGGCTGGACCTCCGACGCCGACGAGTCCTTCGCCGTGCTCGACGCCTTCCTCGCCGGCGGCGGCACCGTCATCGACACCGCCGACATGTACTCCCAGTGGGCCGAGGGCCACACCGGCGGCGAGTCCGAGACCGTCCTCGGCCAGTGGCTGGCCGAGCGTGGCACCCGGAAGGACATCGTCCTGGTGACGAAGGTCGGCGCCATCGAGGACGCGCCGGGGCTGGAGCACGACACCGTGCTGGCCAACCTCGAGCGTTCCCTCGAGCGCCTGCAGACCGACCACGTGGACATCTACTACTACCACTACGACGATGAGTCCGTGAGTATCGAGGACCAGGTGAAGACCGCCGCTGAGCTGGTCGATTCCGGGAAGATCCGCTACCTCGGCCTGTCGAACTACAGTCCGGACCGGATCCGCGAGTTCTTCGAGGCCGCCCGGGAGCTGGAACTGGACCAGGCCATCCCGCTGGCGGTCCAGCCCCAGTACAGCCTGCTGGCCCGCAGCGGGTACGAGGAGGGTTACCAGCTGGTCGCCGACGAGTACGGCGTCGGAGTGTTCAGCTACTTCTCCCTGGCCTCCGGTCTGTTGACCGGTAAGTACTCCAGCCGTGAGGACATCGAGGGTGCCGCCCGTGAGGGCATGACCACCGGCTACTTCGAGACCGGTGACCCCTTCGACGTTGTCGAGGCCGTCCGCGAGATCGCCGAGGAGCACGACGTCGAGCCGTCCTCCGTGGCACTGGCCTGGCTGATCGCCAAGGGAGTCACCGCACCGATCGCCTCGGCCCGCACCGTGGAGCAGGTCGCCCCGCTGCTCGCGGCGACGACACTGCAGCTCAGTGATGAGAACATCAGCAGATTGGACAGTGCCTCGGCCGGTTTCTGAAGGTAAACTTCAGTCATGAGCACCGACATCCCCACCGACGCTGTAGAGCACGACTACCCCGTCATCCGGCCCGAAGGGGCCGACGGCGAGGACGTCGGTGCCATCCACGCACTGACCGCCGAAGCCTTCGCCACCGTCGACCACGCCTCCGGCACGGAGTCGGCGATCATCGACGCCCTGCGCGAGGCCGACGCACTCACGGTGTCACTGGTGGCGGTGCATGCCGGACGCATCGTCGGCCACGTCGCCGCCTCCCCGGTGACCCTCGACCCGCCCGCCGAAGGTTGGTTCGGACTGGGACCGCTGTCGGTGCACCCGGAGTTCCAGCGTCAGGGGGTCGGCTCGGCACTGGTCAAGGCGGTGGTGGACGCTCTGGTCGACCAGGACGCCACCGGTGCCGTCCTGCTGGGCGACCCCGGGCTGTACGAACGCTTCGGCTTCGCTGCCCGCGACGGGCTGACCATGGAAGGGCTGGACCCGGACAACGCAGCCTTCTTCCAGGCCCTCCGGCTCGACGTCATCGACGACGCCGATGCCGCGGCCAACGGCCAGGCCGGCGACGCGTCCTACCCACGCGCCGTGGTCACCTACCACCCGGGCTTCGACGCGAGCTGATCCGAACCCTTGCCGCGGGACCGCTTCTCACGATCGCGACACCCCGGCATACGAGTGACAGGGGCCACGGATGCAGGGATTCCCGGGGTCCGGGGGATAGCATGAGTCCCTGATGAATGCCCCACAGTCAGATGCCGTGCCGCCCCAGCGGCCCGCCAGAACCGCACGACCGGCCCGGAACCCCCGGCCCGGTCACCGCACCGACATCGACGGACTCCGTGGTCTGGCCATCGCGCTTGTCGTCGTCTTCCACGTCTTCATCGGCCGGGTCTCCGCCGGTGTGGACGTCTTCCTGCTGCTCGGTGGCATCTTCTTCTTCGCCCCGCAGATCCGCAATGCGCTGAACCCCAAGGGCCTGACGGTCATCCAGTCCTTCCTGCGCATCCTGCGACGACTCTTCCCGGCGCTGATCACCGTGGTGCTGGTGTCCGTCGTCGCCGCCGCGGCCATCTTCGGCCGGGTCCGCTGGGTCGAGGTGGCGGAGGACGCCACCGCCTCGCTGCTCTACAGGCAGAACCTGCACCTCGCCGACCTCGGGCAGGACTACTCCGCACTGAACCGGGACGTCAGCGTCTTCCAGCACATCTGGTCGATGTCGGTGCAGATGCAGATCTACCTCGGCTCGCTGCTGGTCATCGCGCTGATCGGTGGCATCGCCCTGCTCGCCCGCGGAGGACGCGACGAGGGGGAGCGTGCGAAACGCGCCGTCTCCGTCGGACTGCACTGGCTGCTGGTCGTCGCCACCGTCGCCAGCTTCATCTACGCCGCCTGGCTCGGCTCCGAGGACCAGGGCGCGAACTACTACTCGCCCATCTCCCGCTTCTGGGAGATCGGCCTCGGCGGCCTGTTCGGCATCTGGCTGCTGGGACGCACCCTGCCGCGGGTCTGGGAGGTCCTGCGCTGGCCCGCCGGCGTCCTCGGCGTCTGCCTGATCATCGCCACCGGCATCTTCCTCGACGGCGCCGACCAGTTCCCGGGCCCACTGACCCTGATCCCGCTGGTCGGTGCGATGCTGGTCGTGCTGTCCGGCAACCCGGTGGAGGACGACCGGTCCCCGCGCTCCGAGGGCGTCACCGCTCTGCTGGAGACCCGCCCCTTCCAGTTCCTCGGACGCATCGCCTACAGCCTCTACCTCTGGCACTGGCCGCTGCTCGTGCTGGTGACCTACCTGCTGTCGGACGCCACGGCCGGTTCCACCGCCGGCGGCGCGGAGGACGGCTCCGAGTCGGCGGCCGGGGGAGCGGACGCCGCCGGGGCACTCGGAGGCATCACCGCCACCCTCGGCACCGGGCAGGGGATCCTCGCTGGCACCGGCGTGGTCGTGGTGTCCTGTCTGCTGGGCTGGGCGACCTACCGCTTCATCGAGACCCCGCTGCGGCAGGGCCGCAAACCGCAACGCTCCTGGGTGCTCACCCCGTCCTACGTCCGCAACTCCGTGAGCTCCGGCGGTGGCTTCAAGGTCGGCGCGACCGCCGTGGTCGTCGTCGCGTCCGTCGCCGTGCTGGCCTTCGGCCCCATCGCCGACCGCACCGGGGAGGACGCCCTCACCGAAGCCACCGATGTGGACCGCGAGGACTACCCGGGCCCGCGGGCGTTCCTGGCGGACGCCCCGGTGCCCGAGGGCGTGGACCCGGAACCGAACCCGGACCTCGGCGAAGACGAGATGATCCCGGACACCCAGACCGACGGCTGCTTCTCCGGGTTCGCCGAGGCGAACCTGATCCTCACCCAGCAGTTCAACTCCTCGGATGAACCCTGCGAATACGGCGACGTCGACTCTGACCGGGTCATGTACCTGGCCGGTGGCTCACACTCCGAGCACTACCTCAACGGTCTCGACGAGATCGGTAGGCAGGAGGGCATCCGCATCGTCCCGCTGCTGAAGATGGGCTGCGTGCTGGGCATGGAGCTGCCGCACCTCAGTGGTGAGCCCTACCCGGAGTGCAGCGAGTGGCAGCAGACCGCCGAGCAGTACATCCTCGACAACCCGCCGACCGACGGGGTGTTCATGACCGTCACCCGCCCGACCACCATCGAGGGCAACGGGCCGGACGTGGTGCCGCAGGAGTATGTGGACCAGGTCGCGAGGTTCTCCGATGCCGGCATCCACACCTGGGGCATGCGCGACACCCCGTGGCACATGTCCGGACCCGGTCAGCAGGGCAATGCCAGGCTGTGCGTCGCCGCCGGCTTCGATGGTGACTGCGGCGGGGCGGAGGCGGACAGCCTCTCCCCGGAGAACCCGGCGCTGCAGGCCTACGAGGGACTCGACATCACCAACCTCGACATCAACCGGGCACTGTGCCGCGACGGGCGCTGCCCGGCGATCGTCGGCAATGTGCTGGTGTACCGCGACGGACAGCACTTCACCTCGCTGTTCTCCTCGATGCTGGGTGAGGAGATCCACCGCCAGATGTTCGAGGCACCGGCCGAGGATCCGGCCGCAGATCCGGCAGGGGCACCGGCCGGGGAGTAGGGGACGGGTGAGTTCTTCCTCACGGCACTGTGTCCACATCCCGGGATTCTGCCGTGCCTCTGGTTAAGATGTTCACGCTATGACACCCCCTGACCATCAGTTTTCACCGGCGCGTCCGGTGACGGTGGATCCGAAGCCGCGTCCGAGGCTGACCCACCGCACCGACATCGACGGACTCCGCGGCCTGGCGATCGCCCTCGTCGTGGTGTTCCACGTATTCATCGGCCGCGTCTCCTCCGGTGTGGACGTCTTCCTGCTGGTCGGTGGTGTCTTCTTCTTCGCCCCCCAGTTCCGCAACGCGCTGAACCCGAAGGGCATGACCCTGCCGCAGTCCGTCTGGCGGATCCTCCGACGCCTGTTCCCGGCGTTGATCACGGTGGTCTTCGTCAGTGCCTTGCTCGCCCTGCTGTTCCTGCCTGCGTCCCGGTGGGTGCAGACGGGGCAGGACGCTTCGGCGGCACTGCTGTACTTCGAGAACCTCCACCTGGCCAACCAGGGGCAGGAGTACGCGTCCATCGGCCGGGACGTCAGTCTGTTCCAGCACATCTGGTCGATGTCGGTGCAGATGCAGATCTACGTCGGCGCCCTGGTGGCCATCGTCCTGCTGGCGGTGTTCTTCCGGAAGCGGGCGCGCACCGGCACGTGGTTGCTGCGCTCGCTGCTGGTCGTGGCGACCGTCGCGAGCTTCGCCTACGCCACGTGGCTCGGTGGTGAGAACCAGGCGCTGAACTACTACTCGCCGCTGTCGCGCTTCTGGGAGATCGGCCTGGGTGGCCTGTTCGGCCTGTGGCTGATCGGCTGGGTGATCCCTCGTTCCCTGGCGTGGATCCGCTGGCCCGCCGGTCTGGTCGGCCTGGTGCTGATCATCGCCACGGGCATGTTCCTGGACGGTGCCGCCCAGTTCCCGGGTCCGTGGACCCTGGTCCCGCTGGCGGGCGCGATGCTGGTGATCCTGGCGGGTAACCCCGTCGCCGAGCGTGGTGGCACCGGTCGCTCCATCGGTGTCGCCCGGCTGCTGGACTCCCGGCCGTTCCAGTTCCTCGGCCGGATCTCCTACAGCCTGTACCTCTGGCACTGGCCGCTGCTGACCCTGGCCACCTACTACTTCGCCGCGCAGACCACCGGGACCTCGGAGTCCTCGGGGTCCTCGTCTTCTACGACAGGCGGTACCGCGACGGGCGATGTGTCCCCGTCCGGCGGACTGAAGGGCATCACCGCCACCCTCGGCACTGGTGAAGGCGTCCTGGTCGGCTCCGGAGTGATCCTCGCCTCCCTGGTGCTGGCGTGGCTGACCTACCGACTGGTGGAGACCCCGACCCGGCAGAAGGCCAAGCCCGAGCGTTCCTGGGGGATCTTCGACCGTCGTCGGCGCGCAGCTGCTGCCGCTCCGTCCGACACCCCGGACGGCAGCGACGGCGACGACGACACGTCGGGAGACGCCGAAGCGTCCGGCACAGACGGCACAGACGACACCGACGGCGCTAACCGCAGGGACGCTGCACCCCGTCGGACGCTGCGTCCCGTCCCGGTGGCCACCGTCCTGCTCATGGCGGCCGCCACCGGCGGCGTGCTCGCGCTCGCGCCGCTGGCCGAGAGTCACAACGTGCGCGAGGCCGAGGAGGCGATGGACACCGAGGTCACCGAGGAGACCCACCCCGGTCCCGCCGCCTACCTGCAGGACGTCCCGGTGACCGGCAACGCGCCCGTGCTGCCCCCGGCTGTGTGGGACGACGACACCATGTACCCGCAGACCACCATCGACGGCTGCATCACCGGCGTCAAGGGGACAGATCTGCTCCTCACCCACGAAGGCAATGCCTCCGACGTCCCGTGCGTGTACGGCGACACCAATGCCGAGCGCACCATGTACCTCGCCGGCGGCTCGCACTCCGAGCAATTCCTGCCGGCGCTGGACACCATCGGCCGTGAGCGCGGCATCAAGATCATCCCGATCCTGAAGATGGGCTGCCCGCTGGGCATGCAGATCCCCAAGTTCAACGGCGACCCCTACCCCGAGTGCTACGAGTGGCAGGAGAAGGCCGAGCAGTACATCTTCGACAACCCGCCGACCGACGGGGTGTTCCTGTCCTCCACCCGCCCGATGACGCGCAGCGGTGAAGGCCCCGACCACGTGCCCGAGGGGTACGTGGACGTGGTGCGCCGGTTCAGCGACGCCGGGATCCACACCTTCGCCGCCCGCGACAACCCGTGGCACAACGTCGACGGGACGCTCGGCAACTCCATGGTGTGCGTCGCCGACGGTGGGGACGCCGAGGAATGCGGCATGCAGCAGGACGAGGCGCTGGCCGAGCACAACCCCGCACTCACCGCCTACGAGGGACTGGACGTGACCCACATCGACCTGACGGCGGCCTACTGCCGCGACGGGACGTGCCCGGCGATCGTGGGCAATGTGCTGGTCTACCGCGACGGCAACCACTTCACCCCGATGTGGGCGGAGATGATGTCCGGGGAGATCGAGCGGCAGATGTACGACCCCCAGGCGCTCGCCGACAACGAGGCGGCGGCGCAGGAGGCCAAGGACGCGGGGGCCTCTGCGCAGGAGGAGGCCGCGGGGAAGCTCGCGCCGCCACAGGTGCAGCGCATGCCGAAGCCGTTGGACCCGGACTACGTCCCGCCGGCGGAGGATCCGGCCGACCCCCCGGCGGAGCAGGCGCCCGAGCAGGAGCCGGTGGATCCGGGCTACGTCGACCCCGGCTATGTCGACCCCGGTTACGTGGATCCGGGTTACGTGGATCCCGGCTACGTCGCCCCGGCGTGGTGAGTGTGGCGTCCTGAAATGTCGTTCACCGGTGTGTCGCTCCCCCCGTCGACACCTCGGAGACGGACTGCCTCTGCGTGGTCGGGGGTGTGGGGCGGTATGATGTAGCGCGCCATGAACTCTTCGACTCCTCAGCCCGCAGCAAAAGCGGCGCAACGGCGACCCCACCGTAGGGATATCGACGGACTCCGCGGCCTGGCGATCGCCTTGGTCGTGGTGTTCCACGTCTTCATCGGCCGGGTCTCCTCCGGTGTCGACGTGTTCCTGTTGGTCGGTGGTGTCTTCTTCTTCGGCCCGCAGATCCGCAACGCCCTGAACCCCAAGGGCCTGACCCTTCTCCAGTCGTTCCTGCGTATCTTCAGACGCCTGTACCCGGCGCTGATCACCGTGGTTGCAGTGACACTGATCCTCGCGGTCATTGTGTACGCCGAGGTCAGATGGGTCGACACCGGTGAGGACGCCAAGAGTTCGCTGGCGTACTTCCAGAACTTCCACCTGGCCGACCAGGGCCAGGAGTACACCGCGATCAACCGCGACGTGAGCCTGTACCAGCACATCTGGTCGATGTCGGTGCAGATGCAGATCTACGTCGGTTCCCTGGTTGTCATCGCGCTGCTGGCGGCGCTGTTCCGGAAGAAACCCCGGATCGGAAGTTCCCTGCTGCACTGGTTGCTGGTGGCCGCCACGGTCGCCAGCTTCATCTACGCGACCTGGATGGGTGGGGAGAACCAGCCGCTGAACTACTACTCGCCGCTGTCCCGTTTCTGGGAGATCGGCCTGGGTGGCTTGTTCGGCCTGTGGCTGATCGGCTGGGTCATCCCGAAGTCACTGGCGTGGATCCGCTGGCCTGCCGGTCTTGTCGGTCTGGTGCTGATCATCGCCACCGGTATGTTCCTGGACGGTGCCGCGCAGTTCCCGGGCCCGTGGACCCTGGTGCCGCTGGCCGGTGCGATGCTGGTGATCCTGGCGGGCAACCCCGTCGCCGACCGAAAGGCCCCCGAGGGCATCGGTGCCGGCGTGGCCGGTCACCTGCCGTCGGTCGGTGTCTCCCGTCTGCTGGATTCCCGGCTGTTCCAGTTCCTCGGCAAGATCTCCTACAGCCTGTACCTCTGGCACTGGCCGCTGTTGACCCTGGCGACCTTCCATTTCTCCACCAACACCGCTTCCCAGGCCGGCGGCCTGCAGGGCATCACCGCCACCCTCGGTACCGGCCAGGGAATCCTGGTCGGTACCGGGGTCATCGTGGGCTCCCTGTTCCTGGCGTGGGCGACCTACAAGTTCATCGAGACGCCGCTGCGTCAGAAGTCGAAGCCGCACCGTTCCTGGGTCATCTTCGACGGCGGCTACTGGCGCACCAGCCTGCGCTCCAAGGGCAAGGTCGCCGCCGCGGTGCTCATGGCCCTGGTCACCGCCGGAGTCTTCGCCTTTGCCCCCATCACCGAGAAGCGCATCGAGGCCCGTGCACAGGAGCTCGGCGTCGAGGACGTCGATCCTGCCGAGTACCCGGGCCCCAACGCCTTCCTGGAGGACGCTCCGGTGCCCGACGACCTGCCGGTTCTGCCGGACCCGGCGGACGACGGCCCGATGATGGCCGACACCCTGAAGGACGGCTGCCTGGCCCACTTCGACCACACCGACCTGATCACCACCAAGTGGTTCAACGAGAAGGAAGAGCCCTGCGAATACGGTGACACCGAGTCTGACCGCACCCTGTACCTGGTCGGTGGCTCGCACTCCGAGCACTTCCTGCCGGCGCTGCAGCTCATCGCCGAGCAGCAGCACTTCAAGATTGTCCCGATCCTGAAGCTTGGCTGCGTCATCGGCATGGACATCCCGAAGTGGGACGGCTCGGACTACCCGGAGTGCCGTGAGTGGCAGAAGAAGGCCGAGGACTACATCTTCGAGAACCCGCCGACAGAGGGCGTGTTCATGACCGTCACCCGCCCGACGACGATCGAGGGTGACGGCCCGGACCAGGTGCCGCAGGAGTACGTGGAGATGGTGCGTCGTCTGTCGGACGCCGGCATCCACACCTTCGGTGCCCGTGACACCCCGTGGGTCCTGTCCTCGCCGGGCGTGCAGGGCAATGCCCGCCTGTGCGTGGCCGAGGACCCGGACGACGACTGTGGTGTCGACCAGGATGAGTCCCTGGCGCCGGTGAACCCTGCGCTGGACGCCTACCAGGGGCTGGATCTCACGAACATCGACGTGACGCCTGCGGTGTGCAAGGACGGGTACTGCCCCGGTGTGATCGGCAATGTGCTGGTCTACCGCGATGCGCAGCACTTCACCAACCTTTTCGCCGCGCAGCTCGCCCCGGAGATCTCCCGCCAGATGTACGATCCGGTGGCCCAGGAGGAGCAGCAACAGGCCGCGGACGAGGCCGGCGCGGCAGCGCCTCCGGCCGATCCGGATGCTCCGATGCAGAAGGACGTCTTCGTCCTGCCGAAGCCCGGCGAGGAGGATGACGGGGTACAGCCGGACCCGAACCAGAACCCGGCACCGATCCCGGAGCCGGACCAGGGTTACCAGGATCCGGGCACTGACCAGGGGTACGTGGACCCCGGTACCGACCAGGGTTATGTCGATCCGGGTTACCAGGATCCGGGCTACGTGGACCCCGGCTACTCGGACCCCGGCTACGTGGACCCGGGCTACACGGATCCAGGGTATGTCGACCCCGGTTACACGGACCCTGGTTATGTCGACCCCGGCTACGCCCCGCCCTACTGATCCGGCGTCAGCATCCCCCTGAAACCCCGGTGGCCCCCAAGGGCCACCGGGGTCACGTGTTGTGGCGTCACGTGTTGTGGCAGAGGGGCATACGACAGAGAGTGTGCTCTCGGTTCTCCGGTGGCCTGTTTCTACCGATCGACAAATTGCCGGATCCGTGGCATGAAAAGGCGGAAAAGTCGATCGGTAGGAACCGGCACCTAGTCGCTGTCGCCGTCGTCCGCCTCGTCAGAGGCAGCGTCGGCGTCCATGAGGTCACGGACCGTGGCGAACTCGTCCAGACCGAAACGCTCGAGCAGACCCGGGCCGCCCTCGGCCGGCCAGACCTCGGAGCCGTCGACCGGCAGGAAACCGAGGGAGTCGCCGTCGGGCAGGCAGAAGATCACGGTGTCCTGCTCGGTGATGTTGAGCAGGGCGTCGCCCAACAGGTCATCGGGGAAGAGCGTCACCAGCACGATGACCTCCACCCCCGGCACCAGTGACGGCAGGCTGCTGCGGATCTCCGGGGTCGCCCGGATGCCCTCCAGGTAGGCCTGGGCCAGGTTCTGACGGTGCAGCCGCTGGTTGGTGTCCTCGTCCTGCAGGGAACGCACGTACAGTGCCGGCGTCGACCCCGCCCCGTGCGTCAGCCCCTCCGGATTGGTCTCCTGCTCCACGGCCCACTCGGCGTAGCTGCGCATCGCCGGGTTCTCCGCGCCGGAGAGGAACTGCAGGTCACGGGTGGCGGAGAACTTCGCCTCGGAGAGCTTCTGCGCGCTTCCGGCCATCGGTGCGTTGATGCCGTAGTAGGTCCACTGCGGGGCGGACGTCGGGTCGTGCCGGAACACGACCTGCGCGATGCCGAGGGTGTCGTCCTGCATCACTGCTCACCTCCCTCTGTCCGGACCAGCACCGCCACCAGGAAGTCGGACGCTTCGGTGAACGGCTGCAGGTCCCAGCCGGCGAACATCTGGCTGACCTTGAGGCCGGCGGCCGTGGCGTCCTCCGTGAACTCCTCGAGGCTGCGGCCACGCTGCAGACCGAAACCCACGACCAGGCGTCCTGCCTCGTCGAGGCGGGAGGCGAGCACGCCGAGCGCCTGACGGTGCGCGGCGTTCGGGATGAAGGCGAGCACATTGCCCGCCGAGACGATGAAGTCGAAGGGGCCGGCCGGCACCTCGGAATCCTCGGCGAGGTCGCCGGTGTTCCAGTCGACCGGCACGCCGACGGACTCCTCGCCTTCGGTGTAGCGCTGGCGGGCGTAGTCGACGAGCTGCGGGTCGATGTCCACGGCGGAGACCCGGTGGCCCAGGGCCGAGAGGTGGGCGGCGATGCGTCCGGTGCCGGCACCGGCGTCGAGGATCCGGGCGCCGCGCTGTGCCATCGCGTCGATCAGGCGGGCCTCGCCGACGACGTCACCGCCGTCGCCCTCGATGGCCTCCCACCGGGCGATGTAGCGCCGGGAGTGTTCCGGGTCGGCTCCGGTGACGGAGGCCCAGGTCGTGTGTGCTGCGCTGGTTGTGCTGTTGCCGGACGTCCCGGAAACCCCCGGTGAGGGACGCGGGGTGGACAGGGACATCGGATCGATCGGACTCATGTCGTCCAGTATGCCAGTCGGTGCGTTGACCTGGTGCAGGTGAGAGCGGTGTCGACGGCTAAGGATCTCCGCGCCCGCCGCCCAGGGCAGAATTAGCACATCGGGCGTTGCCGATTCTCAGCCGTCGAACTCCTGACCAGTGAGTATCACATTGTGGGAACTTACGGAGGTGCTAATTCCGGCGGGTACGGGCCAATTCGTGCTGCTCAGGCGAGCGCGTCGATGATCTCCTGTGCGACCGGCAGGGCGGCCTCACGGTCGGCGTCGACCAGTCCGATGCGGGAGCGCCGGTCGATGAGGTCCTCCACCGTCGCCGCACCTTCGTGGGTGACGTGGAAGGCGAACTCGGCGCGCACCGTGTCGATCCCCGGGGCGACCGGCTCCAGCGGACGGTCAACCGGGCAGGTACGCAGCACGGCCGGGGCTTCGTGGCCGAAGCGCTCCACCAGCGACGCCGGCAGTCCGGCCAGGTCGCTCGGCTTCACGTACTTCACACCGGGCGAGCCCGGTGCCCCGACCAGGGCAGTGGAGGAACTGACACACGGCCCCGGTGTCTCCCCGCTCCTACGCAGGATGTCGGCGACGACGTCCACGGTCTGCTCCGCCATCAGCCGGTACTCGGTGAGCTTGCCGCCGGTGACGGTGACCAGGGAGGCGTTGTCACCCTCGCCGGTGAGGATCACGTGCTCGCGGGAGAGGTCCGCGGTGGAGGACGCGCCGTCGGCTCCGTCACCTGCCGCATCGTTGAACTGCACCAGCGGACGCAGCCCGGCGAAGGCGCCGTCGACGTCCTCGGAGGTCAGGTCGGTGGCCAGCGCCTGGTTGACCACGTCCAGGATCCAGTCGACGTCGGACTGCGGGACCTCCGGCACGTCCGGGATGGTGTCCGAGCCCAGGTCCTCGTCGGTGATGCCGATGTAGCAGCGACCCAGCTGCTCCGGGAGGATGAAGCAGAAGCGGCTGCCGTGGCCGGGCACCGGTACGGTCAGCGCGCCGGTCGGGTTGCCGACCTTGTCCGCGTCGACGACCAGGTGGGTGCCGCGCGAGGGGCGGACGGTGACCTGCGGATCGAGCTGCCCGGCCCATACGCCGGTGGCGTTGACCACCGCTCCGGCGGTGACGGGGATTCCCTCGGCGCCGTCGTCACCGTCGCCCAGTTCGTCCTGCAGGACGACCCGGTTGCCGCTCACCTCGGTCGCGCGGCAGTGGGTGAGAACCTGGGCGCCGTAGCCGGCGGCGGTGCGGACCAGGGCGGTGACCAGGCGGGCGTCGTCGATGAGCTGGCCGTCGTAGTTGACGTAGCCGAAGCGCAGGTCACTGGTCTCCACGGCAGGGCAGAGCTCGGCCACGGTCTTCCTGCCGATGAGGCGGGACGGCGGCAGGGTGGTCGACTTCGTCCCGGCGGCCACACGCAGGGCGTCGCCGGCGAGGAAACCCAGGCGGGTCAGGGCCTGCTGCGCCTTGCTGAAGCGGTCCAGCACCGGCACGACCTGCGGCACCGCGCGGGTCAGGTGCGGGGCGGTGGTCTCCATGAGGATGCCGCGCTCCCGGGCGGAACGGCGCGCGATGCCGACGTTGCCGGTCGCCAGGTAGCGCAGTCCGCCGTGTGCCAGCTTCGAGGACCAGCGGGAGGTGCCGAAGGCGATGTCGTGGGCGTCGATGAGCAGGACGTCCAACCCGCGCGTCGCGGCGTCCACGGCGATGCCGGCGCCGGTGACACCGGCACCGATGATCACGACGTCGACATGCGAGGGGCTGCCGGTGAGCTCGGTCTGATCACGCAGGGCGGCGAGCTCACGGGCACGGCGGGCGGGGCTGAGCCGGGAGGCGTCGGCGTCGAATCGGGTCATGGTGTCGAGCTTATGCGGTCGGCGACCGGCAGGGGAGGGGTTTCCGCGTCGGGGTGAGCCCCGGGTAAGCGCGGTGCACCATTCTCCCCGGTTTCCGTCCCCTGTCCTGCGCGTCCGCATTAGGCTCTTGGCCATGAGCAAAGACACCGGCGTGGCGTTGCCACCGATGAAGTTCAACCTCTGGGGAACGGTCGACGAGGCGAAGCCCCTGGGCCCCTCGACCTCCGGCCTGCTGGAGAAGCTCATGGGTGTCGTCTCCGACCCCGAGGCCACCGCGGCGATGGACGTTCCCGTGTCGGATGCCCAGCTGTCCCCCGTGCGTCTCACCGAGGAGGACCTGACCACCCTCGGCGGGCTGATCGGCGAGGCGCACGTGACCACGGACGACGCCCAGCGCGCCCCGCGGTCCCGCGGCAAGTCCTCCCTGGACCTGCTGGAATGGCGTCAGGCCGCCGGCAGCACCGCCACCGGGCTCATCATCGACGCGCCGGACGCCGTGCTCGCCCCGGCGACCGAGGCACAGGTCGCCAAGGTGCTGCGCTACTGCACCGAGCACCAGATCGCCGTGGTGCCCTTCGGCGGCGGCACCTCCGTGGTCGGCGGGCTCACCCCGGCCGACTCGGACGGCTCGCGCACCTTCCGCGCCGTGGTCAGCCTCGACCTCGCCCGCTTCGACAAGCTCACCGACGTCGACGCCGAGTCCGGGCTGGCGACCCTCGGCGCCGGGCTGACCGGTCCCGCCGCCGAACTGCTGCTCGCCAAGCACGGGCTGCAGATCGGGCACTACCCGCAGTCCTTCCCCTACGCCACCATCGGCGGCTACGCCGTGACCCGCTCCTCCGGCCAGAACTCCGCCGGGTACGGACGCTTCGACGACATGGTCCGCGAGCTGACGCTGGTCACCCCGTCCGGCACGATGACCGTCGGACAGGCCTCCCCGGCCTCGGCGGCAGGTCCCGACCTGCGCGAACTGGTCATGGGCTCGGAAGGCGCCTTCGGTGTGGTCACCAAGGTGCGGCTGCGCGTGCACCCGGTGCCGCAGGTCAAGCGCTACGAGGCCTTCACCTTCAAGGACTTCCCGACTGGTGTCGCCGCCCTGCGTGCGGTGACTCAGACCGGGACCGGCCCGACGGTGATCCGACTGTCGGACGAGATCGAGTCCTCGGTGAACCTGTCGTCCGGCGACAAGGCCGGTGAGACGAAGTCCCCGCCCGGCTGCATGTGCATCACCATGTACGAGGGCACGCCCGAGCACGCCGAGTCCCGTCACAAGGAGACCCGCAAGCTGCTGCTGTCGATGGGCGCGCGCAGTGTCGGCGAGGACCCGGCCCGGCACTGGGAGCAGGGACGCTTCAATGCCCCGGTGCTGCGCGACTCGCTGTTGGACGCAGGTGCCCTGTGCGAGACCCTGGAGACCGCGACCGACTGGTCGAACGTCCCGCGGTTGAAGAAGGCGGTGGGGGACGCCCTGGCGACCTCGTTGAACGACTCCGGCACCATGGCGCTGATCATGTGTCACATCTCGCACGTCTACGCCGAGGGCTGCTCGCTGTACTTCACCATCGTCGCCGCGCAGAAGGGTGACGCGGTCGCCCAGTGGCGGGCGGCGAAGGAAGCGGTGACCACCGCGCTGACGGAGAACGGTGGCACGGTCACCCACCACCACGCGGTGGGCAAGGACCACCAGCCGTTCATGGGCGCCGAGATCGGTGAACTGGGCCTGGAGATCCTGCGCGCGGTGAAGAACCGGCTGGACCCGGCGTGGATCATGAACCCTGGCACGCTGGTGGATGCCGGCGCCTGAACGGAGGCGTCCTGATGAGCAACTCGTCCTACTCCGGTTACTCCTCCTACGAGGTCGGGAATGTCGACATCAACCGCGTCGCCCTGCTGACCAACCCGCACGCCGGCAAGGGCGGTGCGGCGCTGGCCGCCGAGATCGCCCGGAGCCGCTTCGCCGACCGCGGTATCGACGTGGTGAGCGTCCAGGGAGCCTCGCCCGAAGGTGCCCGCGAGCTGGCGGCACGCATGGTCGCCGAGGACGGCATCGACGCGTTGGTCGTCTGCGGCGGCGACGGCCTGATCAACCTCGCGTTGCAGGAGCAGGCCGGGTCCGGGGTGCCGCTGGGTATCATCCCGGCCGGTACCGGCAACGACCACGCCCGCGAGTACGGCATCCCGACGCACCCGCGCCGGGCGGCGGACATCATCGCCAACGGTTTCACCACCACCACTGACCTGGGGCTGATGCGCAATGACGCCGGTGACGAGCACTGGTTCGGCACCATCGCCTGTGCCGGTTTCGACTCCCTGGTGAGTGACCGGACGAACCGGATCTCCTGGCCGAAGGGCCAGATGCGCTACAACATCGCCATCGTCGCCGAGTTCCTGAACTTCCACTCGATCCCCACGCGACTGGTGCTGGACCCGGGGACGGAAAACGAGCAGGTCATCGACGAGAACATGACGCTGGTGGCGATGGGCAACACCAAGAGCTACGGCGGCGGCATGCTGATCTGCCCGGACGCCGACCACCACGACGGCATCCTCGACATCACCGTGCTGGAGCGCATGGGCCGGGTGAAGGCGGCGCTCAAGTTCATCAAGATCTTCGACGGCAGCTTCGTCGAGGAGAAGGGTGTGAACACCTACCGGGCGAAGAAGGTGCGCATCGAGATGACCGACCCCAAGGGCGGACGCAGCGGGCAGCGCATCAACGGCTACGCCGACGGCGACTGCTTCGCGCCGCTGCCGATGGAGGTCGAGGTCGTCCCGGGTGCGGGACGCTACATCGTGCCCCGGCCGTAGAGGCTCCGCGCTCTCACTCCCACTCCGGCCCGTTCGCGCTCCGCGTGTAAGGAATGAGGTGCCTGAGGTCGGTTTTCCGGCGCGGAACCAACCTCAGACGCCTTAAACCTGACAGGAGGGGTCGGCTCAGTGCGCGGCGGGGACGCCGGCGGCGATCTTCGCGGCCTCGATGCCGTTGGTGCGGGTCAGGGTCTCACGCGTCGGAGTCGTCTGATGCGCGGCGGCAGCGGCGGAGGCCGCACGGGAGCCGACGCTCTCACCTGCACCGGCGTTCGCGCCCGCATGCGCTCCCGCGCCGGCCCCGGCCCCAGCCCCGGCGTCCGTGTCCTCTGACCCCTTCGAGCCCTTCGACTTCCCGCTGGAACTGGTGAGTCGACGGATCACCTTCGCTGCCATCACAGGACGGTCGATCTGCGCACGGGTGACGGGGACGATCATGGACTTCGGCAGCTTCATACCGTGATCCTATACCGGCGCCGTCGGCAGGAGGACCGCTTTCACACCGCCTGCTCCGCGCTGTTCCCGCTGACGCGAATTCGGGACCGGTGTCCGGCGCGGCGCTACCCTGGATCGCATGAATGAATCGCACGCACAGAGCCCCCGAACCAGCAGTTCCCGCCGTCTCGCGGTGGTCACCGGAGCGTCCGCCGGCATCGGAGAGGCGACCGCCGTCGCCCTGGCCACCGACGGGTGGGACGTCGTCCTCTCCGCGCGTCGTCCGGAGAAGCTGGAGGCCGTCGCCGAACGGATCGCCGCCGAGGCGCCGGACGCCACGACCCACGTGGTGCAGGTCGACGTGACCGACCGGGGGAGCGTGGACGCACTGGCTGCGACGGTGCACGAACTGGGTGGGGTGGACCTGGTGGTCAACAACGCCGGCGGTGCGCGCGGTCTGGACTCCGTGCTCGACGGCGATGTCGAGGACTGGCGCTGGATGTACGAGGCGAACGTGATCGGCACCCTGCAGGTCACCCAGGCACTCTTCGATGAGTTGGCCCGCACAGATGCCCCGCAGGTGATCAACGTGGTGTCCATCGCCGGACGCAACGCCTACCGCGGCGGGGCAGGCTACAACGCGGCCAAGTTCGGTGAGACCGCGTTGAGCGACGTGATGCGCATCGAGTTCGCCGAGAAGGGCGTCCGTGTCTGCCAGATCGACCCGGGTCGGGTCGCCACCGATTTCAGTCTCAACCGGTTCAAGGGGGATGCCGAGAGGGCCGACGCGGTCTACTCGGACAACATCAACCTGGTGGCCGAGGACATCGCGGAGACGATCCGCTGGGTGGCGGGGCGTCCGGCGCACATGGACGTCGACACCATCATGATCCGCCCCGTCGACCAGGCGTAGAAACCGGACCTGTGGTCGCGGCGGCTATCCCCGCCAGATCTCCTCGAACATCCAGCCGTCGAAGAAGCCCATCGAGTCCACCCCGAGCAGTCGGTGGCGAGGGAACGAGGCCACGAACCCTGACATGTCGGCGGTCCACGTGGACTGCGGGTCGATGCGCTGGGTGAGGTAGGCGATCACCGCGGCGACGTTGTAGATACGGAAGCCCCCGCTCGGGTGTCCTTCGGCACCCGGATGCTCGGCGAGGTGGGCCAACACCGGGACGGACCCGTTTCGTGGGCGCATCGGCGCGATCACAAGGTACCGGTTGAACAGCCGGACGTGGTGGGCGGCGGCATTACGGATGTCGTTTATCGCCGCAAGCCAGCTGCGCAGCAGGTCACGGTCGGGCACACCGAGGTCGTTGGCGATCGGCGTGGCGAGGTCGTCACGCAGGCCGTCGTACATCGTGGACAGCTGGCCGAGGCCCAACAGCTCCACCAGTGCCCAGATCGGCAGGTCGCCGTCGTACTTCTCCGCGTAGTGCCGGACGAACTGCTCACCGGAACGCTGGTGGTTCTCGGACGCGCCGGCCAGCCAGCGGGCGTACTTGTACCGGCGCACGAAGGTGGGGTCGAAGGTGCTGACGTTGAGGTGGGCGAAAGGGTCGACCTCGCCGAGGGTGTGGCCGAGGCGCATCCGCAGGCTGACCTCGATACGGTCCACCCCGTCGAGGATGATCTGGCGCAGCCGCCGGTCGGCGTCGACCAGGCGGAGGATGTATTCCAGCGTGGTGCCGGGGGCGTAGGTGTCGTCCTCCGGGGTGCCGGGACGCTGCCGCAGGAAGGGGCGCAGGTAGCCGGTGAGCCGGAAGTAGCCGATCCGGGTCAGGGCGGCGGTGACGTCCTCCCGGGAGTCGAACTCGAGTCCGCGCGCAGCGAGATGGTCGACCTGCTCGTCGAGGCTGAGCCACGGCTGGTCGTACGGGGAGGACGCTGCAATACCCGGGGCATTCATGATGGTCACCAGTCTAGTGACCCATTCATGACTCATGGACCCCATAATCCGCATTTATGCCTGAGGGGAGTACTTCCAGGTCAACGTCATAGGATAGAGACATCATGAATGGACGACTGACCCTTGAAGCCCTGCGTTACACCGATGCCGTCGCCGACGTCGGGTCCTTCAGCGCCGCTGCCCGACGCTTCGGCGTCACCCAGCCGGCCCTGTCCACCAGCATCGCGAAGCTGGAGGACCACCTGGGCGGGCGGCTGTTCCTGCGCAACCCGCGGGGTACGGCCCCGACCGCCTTCGGTGACGTGATCCTGCCGCGCATCCACGAGGTGGTCCGGAACCTGGAACGGATCGAGACCGAGGCGGAGTCCTTCTCCACGCAGGGGCGCGGGACGGTGCGGGTCGGTACCTCGCCGCAGATCGAGAAAGCCATGCTCAGCACGTTGCGCGACTCCATCTACGGGCCCGACGCGATCACCGGCGGGCGGGACGCCACCATGCTCGAGACCGAGCTGGACCAGCTGGAGGAGTACCTGCAGAACGGGATGCTCGACATGCTCATCGTGCCGGCCCTCGGACTGCTGCCCGCGTACAGTCACAGGCTCCTGGACTCCGACTACCTGGTCCTCGTCGAACCCGAGGGGTCGGACGGCTCCCCCATCAGCGTCGTCGAGCTCGCCGGGCGTGAACTCATCCTGTCCCGCAACGGCTGCGGCATCACCCGAAGCGTCGAGAACCTCATGGCCGAGGCGGGGGAGACGGTCACCCACTCCGAGGTCGAGGTGGCGAACTGCAGCACCCTCGTCGGCTGGGTCAACAAGGGCATGGGGTCCGTGGTCCTGCCCGAGCGGAACGTCCCGGACGGACTGGTGGTGCGCCGCATCGAACGCGCGGACGGCACCCACGCCGAGATGTTCAACGAGATGATCTGGGACCCCGCATCAGTGGACGCGCCCTACTTCGAACAGCTCTCGCGGGTCATAGAATCCGCACATAACCCCATAAACTGAAGCCCTCTACCTGCACAGATGTTTCGCTCTTAGCCTCAGGGGAGAACCGGTGACTCCGGATCTCCCATCGAGAGAGGTAGAGCAACAATGACAGCGCTGGCACCGCAGGAGGGCAACAGCACGGCTGGCACGGCCCCCGTGGTCGGGACCGCGACAGGACGTCCTGCCCCGCATGGAGGGAAGTCCGCGAAGGGCGGCCACGCCCTGGCCATGCTGACGACCACCGACCACAAACAGCTCGGCATCATGTACATCATCACCGCGTTCACCTTCTTCGCGATCGGTGGACTCATGGCGCTGCTGATGCGTGCCGAACTGTTCAACCCCGGACTCCAGTTCCTATCCAATGAGCAGTTCAACCAGCTGTTCACGATGCACGGCACGGTCATGCTGCTGCTGTTCGGCACGCCCATCGTCTGGGGTTTCGCCAACTACGTCCTGCCGCTGCAGATCGGTGCGCCGGACGTCGCCTTCCCACGCCTCAACGCCTTCGGTTACTGGATCACCACCCTGGGTGGCCTGGTCATGCTCTCCGGCTTCCTCACCCACGGTGGTGCCGCCGACTTCGGATGGACGATGTACATGCCGCTGGCGGATGCCATCCACAGCCCCGGGGTGGGCTCGCACCTGTGGATTCTGGGTGTGGGGATGACCGGTGTCGGAACCATCGCCTCGGCGATCAACATGCTCACCACGGTGCTGTGTCTACGCGCGCCGGGAATGACGACGTTCCGCATGCCGATCTTCACCTGGACGATCATGGTGACCTCGTTGCTGGCCCTGCTGATCTTCCCGCTGCTCACCGCGGCGGCGCTGGGCGTGCTCTACGACCGGCTGCTCGGCGGCCACATCTACGACTCCGCCAACGGTGGGGCGATCCTGTGGCAGCACCTGTTCTGGTTCTTCGGCCACCCGGAGGTG
>DXGC01000006.1 GCA_019114135.1 Candidatus Corynebacterium avicola | reverse complement strand
GGGTGGTGGGCGTTGAGGTACACCGCGCCCGCGCCCTGGCGGGCCCCGAGCTGGT
This sequence comes from Candidatus Corynebacterium avicola, assembly GCA_019114135.1. GTDB lineage: Bacteria > Actinomycetota > Actinomycetes > Mycobacteriales > Mycobacteriaceae > Corynebacterium > Corynebacterium avicola. The sequence continues at coordinate 11,913 of DXGC01000006.1, read as the reverse complement.
TGGCGTAGGAGAAGGAATCCTCCAGCAGCTTCATCACCTGGATGACGCCGCTGGACTGGTTCTCGATGTGCTTGATCGGCGCGCCGTCCTCACGGAGGTTCGACAGCAGCAGGGCCACGCCGCCGCCGCGCTTGGACAGCTGCAGCGCGGAGTTGATGGAGCGTCCGATGGACTCCATGTTGTCCTCGATACGCAGCAGGAAGCAGCTCACCGGCTCGCCGCGCTGGGCCTTGCCGATGTTGAGGAAGGTCGGGGTGGCCGGCTGGAAGCGGCCCTCGATGATCTCGTCGACGAGGTTCTCGGCCATCGCGCGGTCACCGTCGGCCAGGCCGAGGGCGACCATGCACACGCGGTCCTCGTAGCGCTCGAGGTAGCGACGACCGTCGAAGGTCTTCAGGGTGTAGGAGGTGTAGTACTTGAACGCGCCCAGGAAGGTCTGGAAGCGGAACTTGTGCCCGTAGGCCCGCTTGAACAGCGACTTGATGAAGGCGAAGTCGTACTTGTCGAGAACCTCGGGATCGTAGTACTTGTTCTCGACGAGGTAGCCGATCTTCTCTTCCAGGTCGTGGAAGTAGACGGTGTTCTGGTTGACGTGCTGCAGGAAGTACTGGTTGGCGGCTTCCCGGTCCTTGTTGAACTGGATCTTGCCGTCGGCGTCGTACAGGTTCAGCAGCGCGTTGAGCGAGTGGTAGTCGAGCTGGTCCGCCTGCTCGACCGGCTCAGCGACTGTCTTGCCGAGATCAGTGGTCATTCTTTCCCCTTAATGCTCTGCGCTCCACGATGGCTGGCGCATATCTGTTCATGTCTACCGTGTCGTCTCTTGCTCTGCCAGTCAGGTCACGGTGGCCTCGCTGACCTGCCGAGATTCCCAGCGTCCTTCGGCGCGCAACGCCGCCTCGAACTCCGCCAGTCCCTCCGTCACCCGCTCGACGTCGTGTGGGGTCCCCATCAGCTCGAAACGGTAGAGGTAAGGCACCTTGCACTTGGCCGAGATGATGTCGCCTGCCTTGCAGAAGTCCTCGCCGAAGTTGATGTTGCCCGAGGCGATGACCCCGCGCAGCAGTTCCCGGTTGGACGGGTCGTTGAGGAACTGGATGACCTGTTTCGGCACCGGACGGGAATTGTCGCCGGTGATCGACGCCCCTCCACCGTAGGTGGGACACACCAGGACGAACGGTTCGTCGACGGTGAGCGGCTCGTCCCCACGCCGCAGCGGAAGGCGCGCGGAGGGGATGTCGAGCTTCTGGACGAACCGGTCGGTGTTCCGTGTGGTGGATGAGAAGTAGACGATGAACATGGTGACTCGTTTCTACTGCGTAACAACCGGTTGGGTGGTGAAACGGGCTGGAATGTACCTCAGGAAGGACGGGACCAGGGCGACGGCGATGATCGTGCCCACGACCACCGCGATGCCGCCGACGAGGGTGGCCATTCCGGCTCCCCAGGACGCCCCGGCCCAGCCGTGCAGCATGTCAGCCAGCCGGGGCCCTCCGGCGACGACGATGAGGAAGACGCCCTGCAGTCGTCCGCGCATGTGGTCGTCGACGGCCTCCTGCAGCATCGCCGAGCGCTGCACGGAGGAGAACATGTCCACGAGCCCACCGAAGACGAAGGCGATGACGGCAACCCAGGCCCACAGGCCGGCCTGTCCGTCCGCCAACATCACCGCGGCACCCATGACGATGATCGCCACGCCCCACAGCAACACGGAGACGACGATCCCGACGCCCTGGTGCCGCAGTCGGGTCACCGTGCCGGAGAACACGCCTCCGAGCACTGCACCGGCTGGCACGGCGGCGTAGAGCAGCGCGAGGAAGAGTCCGCCGTCCCCCGACTCACCGAAGTCGACCGTGGACATCTGGGGGATCAGGGCCCGGGGCATGCCGAAGATCATGGCGATGAGGTCGATGACGAAGCTCATCAGCAGCACCGGCACCGCGGCAAGGAAGACGAAGCCCTCGACGATGCTGCGCACGCCAGGCGTCCTACGCTGCCTGCCGTTGCGTCCCACCGCAGAGGCACCGTCCGGGTTCTCCACCGGCAGCGAGGGCAGGAGAATGACCGCCCACAGTGTGGCCAGCAGACACACGGCGTCGATGAAGTAGAGCAACGCGAAACCGGTCAGCTGTATCAGCAGACCGCCGAGCAACGGGCCGACGACGGCACCGGCCTGCTGGACGGTCATGTTCAACGAGGTCGCGGCGGCGATGGAGCCCTCCGGCACGATGCGGGCGGTCACCGCCGTGCGGGTGGGCTGGTTGACGGCGAAGAAGGCCTGCTGCAGGGCGAAGATCCAGAGGATCAACCAGACGTTGTCGATGCCCGCGGCCGCCTGGGCCCAGAACGCCACGGCGGTGACGATCAGGCCGACGGTGGTGATCATCAGCAGTTTCCGACGGTCCATCATGTCGGCCAGGGCGCCGCCGTAGAGACCGAAGATGACCAGGGGCACCAGACCGAAGGCTCCTGCGAGGCCGACGTAGGCCGAGCTCTGGGTGATGTCGTAGATCTGCTGCGGCACGACGATCACGTTCAGCTGAGCGCCGATGACGGTGATGATGTTGGCCACCCACAGGCGCTTGAAATGCGGCGACTGCAGCGGCGTCGTGTCGGCCAGCAGCGACCGGAACACCGAGCGTCCGGCCTTACGCCGCGGCCTTTCCGGACGAGCCGTCATGGATGAGCACCACCTGTGGGAGGAAGATCAACGGGAGGGACTGAGAAGACAGAGAGGACAGAGAAGACAGAGAGGCATAAAGAAAGGACGCTGCCAGGTGGCAGCGTCCTTCCCGAAGTCAGATTGAGCTCGGTGAGCGGGTCAGGCCGCTGCGGCGTTGAGGGCCTTGATGCGGTCCGGGCGGAAGCCGGACCAGTGGGACTCACCGGCAACCACGACGGGAGCCTGCAGGTGTCCGAGGGCCATCACGTAGTCCCGGGCCTCGTCGTCGAGGCTGATGTCGACCATCTCGTAGTCAAGGCCGGCCTTGTCCAGGGCCTTCTTGGTAGCGGTGCACTGGACGCAAGCGGGCTTGGTGTAGACGGTGATCATCGTGGAGTCTCCCTGGGGTTCTGAGGCTGGATGGGGATGAGTTACGTGGTCGAGATATGCGGCGAGTGAGGGTCTTGATGCCCGGCCTGCCGGGCGGTGTGAAGACGACCCTACACCGGGGCGCTCGACACACACAACCCGAATTATCACGAGATATGGGGGTAATAACAAGAGTTGAACACAATATATGGTAGTTACAACAGGCGTATTCGCAGGTGGCCGATGAACCCCGGCACTACATGTGGACCTCGAAAAACATAGATGTAATTTCATTCACCGCAGTATTTCCCCGGACACTCCCCTCAGACACGACAACACCCCTCCCGCATCGTCCCCGAGGGGACGGTGAGCGGAAGGGGTGTTCGCAGTGAAGACTGCGCGGTGCGAAAACCGGCGTCCTAGCCCTGGCGAGCCTTGAAACGCGGGTCACGCTTGTTGATCACGAAGACCTTGCCGTGGCGACGAACGACCTGGGCGCCCGGCTTGTTCTTCAGCGACCGAAGGGACTTACGAACCTTCATTGGGCGCTCCTTTCTCGTCATTCGGCCGTGGTTGCGGTACGCAACCCGTCGGCACGGTGTTGATCAGTGTTGACCAGTAGTTGATCTTGGCTGCGACCGGGGAAGCTACGTCCACCCGATGGCACAGCAAGCAGACCCGGAGGGTTCCGGGTCGCGACACAGCAAGCAATTCTAGCCAGAGGACGGACCGAAATCCAAACCGCCGGTCTAGAACACGAACTGTTGCAGAATCAGTGCCACGAACCCGAGGTACCAGACGACGAGGACGATCAGCGGCATGCCGAACAGGGCAGCTGCGCCGGTGGCGACCTCTTCCCCACGGTCCCGCTGACGTGCACGTGCGATGCCCACCACGGTGGTGATGAACAGCGGCAGCACCACTGCCCACACCACCATGCAGTACGGGCACAGCGCCTCGATGTTGTAGATGGCCTCGTAGGCCAGCCAGTGGACGAAGCCCACCGCGAAGATCAGGCCGGCCAGGAAGCCGTACCAGAACCAGGCCCGGAACCTCGCCCCAGCCAGCAGAGCCACACCGATGCACGTCACCACGGAGAAGCCCACCAGCCCGATGAACGGGTTGGGGATGACGAAGGCGGAGGCCTGCTCGGAGTTCATCACGTCGGTGCAGGACACCACGTCGTTGAGGGTGCAGGCCGGCGTGAAGTCGGTGTCCTGCATGAGCTTGATCTTGTCGTACATGATCAACCCGGACATGAACAGTCCGATGACGCCGAAGATGGTGGTGACCACGGCGTACAGCCGCGACGCACCCCACACTCCCCTGGCAGCCCCTGTCTGGGCTGCCTGGGCCGCCTGGCCGCTCGCCCCCGTGGTCTCTGTCGTCACCACTGACACTCCTGTGCTTGTCGGTTTGCTTGTCCCCCACAGTAGTCCCGGCAGCCTGCCCGGACATATGTCGCCGACCACAGCGCACCCCCGGCGGCTGCGGTCAGCCGGTCGGTCACGGCGGGGTCAGACCTTCCGGCGGACCCCGAGCCCCACACCGGCGATCACGAAGGCGACGCCTGCGCCGAACGCCAGCGCCGAGACACCGAAGGAGATGACGGAGGTCATCAGCGCCGAGCGCACGGTGGAGCCCTGCAGGGCCATGTCGCGCACCGGGTCGTCCTGCTCGAGCTCGGCGTAGGTCTTGCCGCCAGTGGATTCGAGGACGTGCTTCTTGACGGTGTCCGCCTGGGAGTAGGCACTGAACGGACCGTCGGCCTTCTCGCCGGCGAAGTGCTCGGCGTCCTCGGCGACGGTGATCTGCTCGTCGGCCAGTTCGCTCTTCACGGTGAACCAGCCGACGGCGCCGCCGACGATGAACAGGACACCGATGAGTCCGACGAGGAGGCCGGAGATCAGGGGCAGCTTGCCGCGGCCGCTCTTCTCGTTACGGAAAGGTGCGGAGGCGTTCTCCGACTTCAGCGTGGGGACGGAGGTGTCGGGGATGTGCTGGTCTCTGGGAATAGACATGATGTTCCTTCGATCGTGGGTGAGGGGCGTAGCGGGCGGTAGTGCACCCCTGCAGCGTGGGCTGCGGAAGCGCTACCAGCCAACCACAACATTCGATGACATGTCCATCACTTTTGTGGATTGGAAGCCACGTCACAGCACCTTCCAACCTCGCAGTGCGGCGCATCCATCCGCCTCCACCAGCACATTTGTGCGGTCCGCGAGAGATGGGGTACTTTATACCTCGTTCGCAACGCGGCAGTGACTGCCGATAGCGTGCGGGGCTATGGCGCAGCTGGTAGCGCACCACACTGGCAGTGTGGGGGTCAGGGGTTCGAGTCCCCTTAGCTCCACCACAAGGAAAGACCCCGGTCGGCAGAGATGCTGGCCGGGGTCTTTCGCATTGCGCCGTCGTCGCAACGTCCTGCCCATTTGGAGGTTCCGTCGACCGCGATGTAGTCTGTCCCTCGTTCGCAACGCCGTCCGACACCGTCGGCACGACAGAGCGTGCGGGGCTATGGCGCAGCTGGTAGCGCACCACACTGGCAGTGTGGGGGTCAGGGGTTCGAGTCCCCTTAGCTCCACCACAAGCGGAAACCCGCCGGTCACCTTCGACCGGCGGGTTTCGTCATTCCCGCACATATTCCTCGACGATGACCCCGGTCTCGACAGGATGAACCCCGATCTGACGGAAACTACGGGGCGCGTAACCGTGGCGACCGAACAACGGGATCCCGTCACCGAACATCAGCGGATTGCGCTTCAGGACGAGCCGGTCGATCTCGCCGACAAGCGCGCCGGCGAGGTCCCCTCCCCCGCACAGCCAGATGTCACCACCGTCCTGCTCCTTGAGGTCCCGGACCACCGCCACAGGATCCTCGGAAGTGGTGCGGAGATTCTCCTCGGTCGCACTGCGGGAGCGGGAGAACACGATCTGCTCCAGATGCCGGTAGGGACTGGGCATACTGTCCTCGCCGTCCACACGGTAGGTGTTCCAGCCCATCAGGACGGTACTGAACGGCCCGTCCGCTTGTGTGGTGCCCATCGGCTCCAGCCCTCCCGCCATGTCGGTGGGGATGGCGTCCGGATAGCGGCCCGCAATCCACCGGAACAATTCGTCGTCATCTCCCATCGGGAAGGCGTCGAACTGCCCGTCCGGACCGGCGATGAATCCGTCGAGACTGACGGCGATGTAGTACACGAGCTCACGCATGGTGGCCTCCGTTCCCTTCACCTGAATCACGTCAGGTGTAGTGGTCAGTTCTTCTCCGAAACTACAACACCTGTCGTGGTTTTGTCTAGGGTGGGGAGCATGGCACGCAACACGGAACGCCGCCGGGCCCTGGCCGACGCCGGCCTGTCGATCCTCGCGGACGAGGGCGCGCGCGGCCTCACCCACCGCGCGGTGGACCGGAAGGCGGGCGTCCCCACCGGGACGGCGACGAACTACTTCAGGACGCGGGACGCACTGATCGCTGCACTGGTCGACCGGATCGGGGAACGCCTGTCGCCGACGGAGGAGGATCTCTCACGACGTCGCGGCCAAGATCCCGGCCCGGAGCTCTTCGCCGACTACATGCGTGACATCGTCCGTCGCCTCACCAACGACCGGGACGCCACGATCGCCCTGTTCGAGCTCCGACTGGAGGCCATGCGACGCCCCGAGGTCGCCGGCGTCCTCAACCAGTGGCGCGTAGAGGGATTTGCCGGTGACGTCCGCTTCAACACCGAGGCGGGGCTTCCCGGCGGCGCCAGGGAGATCGCCCTGTTCCACTACGCCATCGAGGGGCTCGTCCTCGACCAGCTCACCGGCCCCCTCCTGCCGGACACCCCCACCGACGACATCATCGACGATCTCGTCGACGGTCTTCTCGGCACGGTCCGGGAACGGAACAACCTCTAGACAGAGAACAGCACCGGGAACCATCCCCCATGGTTCCCGGTGCTGTGGGCACTGTGGGCACTGTGGCCGCTGTGGCCGCTGTGGCCGCTGCGCTTGTACTCAGCGCAGCCGGATCACTCCTCCGAGGACTCTTCCTCGGTGGACGCATCTGCGTCAGCGTCCTGCTCCTCGGTGCTGCCGGATCCGGCGGTGCCGAGGGTCTCCAGCACTCCGGGAACCCAGTCGCCGAGCTTGCCGGTCGACGGATCCTGCTGGACCTCGACCTGCTGGCCGTCGACGAACAGTGCCGGTGTACCGGCCTGGTCGGGCATGCGCTGGTTGAGGTCCTCGCCGTTGGTCTCGAGCATCGGGGCGTAGGTCTCCTCCACGGAGCCGTCGCGGATGGAGTCGACGACGTCGGCATCCACACCGAGCTGCTCGGCGGCGTCGGCGTAGTCCTCCCACTCCCAGGAGCGGGCGACGGTGGTCTGGTCGCCGAAGGCCTTCTTGTGGAAGGCCCAGAAGGCGCCGGCATCCCCGGTGTCCGCGATGGCGAGGGCTGCGGAACCGCCGCGGGTGGAGGTGGTCTCGTCGACGAAGTTCACGGTGTGCAGGTCCAGGTTCATTTCGCCGTTCTCGACGGCGTCCTGGATGGAATCGCTGGACGCCTCGGCCAGTTCGGCGCAGTAGTGGCAGCTGTAGTCCTCGAACAGCTCGACCGGGGAAGCCTCTTCGTCGGCGTTCTCTCCGCGCAGGGACACCACACCGTCCTCCACGGCGACGGAGAAGTTCACGTCCTCCGCGGTCAGGTCCTCGTTACTGTCCTTCCGCCCGTTGATGACCATCACGGCGATGACCACCGCACAGATGACGACAAGCGCCACGAGCCCCCAGAGGAAACTCCGGTTCTTGTCGTTCGGCGCCTTAATCTTCTGGCTCACGAAGCTCCAACCTTTCGATGGTCTCTCGACAGTCCTGCAACGGCCGTCAGACCGTCCGTGTTCACTACTTTTCTCTGCCGCGCACGGCACCGAAGGTGCCATGCGCGAAAATCCTCCTACACCCTAGCGGTTCGACCTCGATGGTCTCCACCGCGGGCCCTGCACCTGACCAGCATTCCCAGAGAACTGCCATACCCCCACCTGGGTTTCACAGCCCACCCACAGACTCACCCCCACATCGAGGCTGCCAGGAAGTTCACAAGAATGTGACAAGCAAATGGGAGGTTATGCTTCCGCCGCAGCCACCGGGGGAATACTCTTTCAGCCATGGAAACGACAGATCTAGTGCTCGCATCGAGCTTCGAGGATGGGCTCGACAGTGCCTCCACATTCGTCTGGGGCCCGTGGCTCCTCATCCCCCTCCTCTTCGCCACCGGTTTCGTCCTGACGATCCGCCTGCGCGGCGTCCAGTTCCGCAAGCTCATCCCCGCACTGCGACTCGGACTCTTCGACCGCCAGGACGACGGCGGCGAAGGTGACATCTCCCAGTACCAGGCTCTGACGACCGCGCTGGCCGCGACCGTCGGCGTGGGCAACATCGTCGGCGTCGCCACCGCCATCTCCATCGGCGGCCCGGGTGCACTGTTCTGGATGTGGGTCACCGGCCTGCTGGGCATGGCCTCGAAGTACTCCGAGGCATTCCTCGGTGTGCGCTACCGCGTCACCGACGGCAAGGGCCGCATGTCAGGTGGTCCGCAGCGCTACCTCGAGCGCGGCATCAAGGGACCGGTCGGCAAGTTCCTGGCCTGGTTCTTCGCCATCGCCGCGATCATCGCCTCGTTCGGCATCGGCAACATGACCCAGGCCAACGCCGTCTCCGAGAACCTCGAGAACACCTTCAACATCGACCCGAAGATCACCGGTGTCGTCCTCTTCATCCTGATCGGTGCCGTGCTGCTCGGCGGCATCAAGGCCATCGGCCAGGTCACGTCCGGGTTCGTCCCGATGATGATCGCCATCTACATCATCGGTGGCCTTGTCGTCCTGGTGCTCAACGCCGCCACCATCCCGGAGGCCTTCGGCCTGATCTTCACCGACGCTTTCACCGGCACTGCAGCCACCGGCGGTTTCGTTGGCTCGGGCATCATGCTCGCGCTTCAAATGGGTATGGCCCGCGGCATCTTCTCCAACGAGTCCGGCATGGGCTCGGCCGCCATCGCCGCAGCCGCCGCCAAGACCACCCACCCGGTGCGCCAGGGTCTGGTCTCGATGACCCAGACCTTCATCGACACGATCATCGTCGTCTCCTTCACCGGCCTGGTGATCATCACCAGCGGCGTCTGGGACCAGGGTGAGGACCGCGCCGGAACCATGACCAGCGATGCCTTCGCTGAAGCACTGCCGGGCCACTGGGGTGGCCACATCGTGACGATCTCCATCGTCTTCTTCGCCTTCTCCACGATCCTGGGCTGGTCCTACTACGGTGAGCGCAATGCCCAGCGCGTCTTCGGCGACTGGGCGACGATTCCCTACCGCATCATCTTCACCTGTGTGGTCGCCGTCGGCGCCACCATGGAGCTGAGCGTGGCGTGGACCTTCTCCGACCTGGCCAACGGCCTGATGGCACTGCCGAACCTGCTCGGCCTGCTGATCCTCTCCGGCTTCATCGCCCGGGAGACCAAGGCCTACCTCGACTTCGACCCGGAGTTGAAGGCGAATGCCAAGGACGTCGAGAAATTCCTCGTCGACCAGAAGAGCCCGTGGCGGATGTACGGCACCTACGTCGATGACATCCACGGCGGCCCCAGCGACATCAAGTCCTGATCCTGCTGGACCATCCAGAGACACCACGACCCCCGCGCCCGTTCCGGGCGCGGGGGTCGTGTCGTCCTGCGGATTGATGCGCAGCTGTGCCGCTGTGGGTTCAGTCAGCTCAGGAGCAGCTGACCTCGACCTCGAGGGTGGCGGTCTGACCGGCGTTCTGGTTGTCGTCGTCGACCTGGACCTCACCGCTGACGGTGTAGGTGTCGCCGTCGACCTCGACGGTGGCCTCGCGCTCCTGGGCGTCCTCGCTCTCCCACTCCACGCCGTCGAGGTCGATGCCCAGACCCTCGACGTAGGGGGTGTCGGCCAGCTCCAGGTCGATCTCGACCTGGTCACCACGCTCGTTGCCCTGGATGTCGATCTCGAACTCGGTGCCGTCACTGTCGTTGTCATCGTTGTCGTCGTCGGCACGGCACTGCACCGAGGCGAAGCGGTCCGTGACATCGTCACCGTCAAGGACGACGCTGGTGACGCCGGCAGCTCCGGAGCCCTCGGACGGTGCGGCAGCGGCGTCGGAGGAGTCGGAGGCCCCGGCAGACTCAGACGGGTCGGATGCGTCGGACGCCCCGGTGTCGGAGTCCGCGGCCCCCTCGGTAACGGTCTCCGTCACCGTGGTGGTGGCGTCTCCGTCGTCGTCAGAGCAGGCAGCAAGTGCACCGATCATCGTCAGACCTGCGGTGACGGCGACGATGCGTCGACGGGTGGTGGTATTCATGGCAATAGCCTCCTCTAGGGGGAACAAGTGATTCGCCGAGTGTATGTGCAACAACGAACACCCCGGTACACGGGTGGGGAGAAGTCCCCACCGGCGGGGGTGAACCAGATATATCCCCATAATCGCCCGCCGCGCGTGACCTCACTCACACCTACAGTCGGCGGATGGACGAACGATAGCTCCCGACCACGCGAAGGAACCACCCACCACCATGACCTCCCCATCCGCCGGCCTGAACGTCTCCCTCTCGCCGCTGCGCTTCCTCGAGCGCAGTGCCACCGTCCACCCCGACCGCACCGCCTGCGTCGACGGCCCCCGCCGCATCACCTTCGCGGCATTCCGGCAGGACGCTCTGGACCTCGCACGTGCCCTGCGCCGCAACGGTCTTCGCGACGGTGAGCGGGTCGGCATGCTGGCCTCCAACAGCTACGAGGCCCTGCTGTCCCAGTTCGCCGTCCCGCTGGCAGGTGGAGTCCTCGTGGCGATCAACACCCGCCTGGCTCCGGCGGAGGTCCGCTACATCTGCGACCACGCCGGGATCCGCACCCTGTTCGGCGAACAGGACCTGATCCTGGCGTCCCGACGCACCCTCGACAGTGCCGACCTGGTCGACACCTACGTCCTGATCCCCGATGCAGACGGCACCCAGCCGCAGCCGAAGCACCCCGACGGTGGCACGGTCACCACCGTGGACGCCTATCTCGCCACCGGCGAGTGGAAGGACGGTGACGAGGACCCAGACTCGTCCTTCCTCTTCTCCGTCGCCGACGAGAACGCCCCCATCGCCATCAACTACACCTCCGGAACCACCGGACGCCCCAAGGGTGTGGTCTACACCCACCGTGGGGCGTACCTGGCCGCCCTCGGCCTGGCGGTGACCTACAGCTTCACCCTGGACACCGTGTACCTGTGGACGCTACCGATGTTCCACTGCTCCGGCTGGTGCTCCGGGTGGGCGGCCATGGCGACCTCCTCGACCCAGATCGCCCTGCGTGCGGTGCGTGGTCCCGAGATCTGGCGGCTGTTCGACGAGGAGTCCGTGAGCTTCCTGTGCGGCGCCCCGGCCGTGCTGAACACCATCGTCGGCGCGGAGGAGGCTCACGAGGTCAGCGGGATCTCCATCGCCACCGCCGGCGCACCGCCGGCCCCGACGACCATCGCAGCCTGCGAGAACCTGGGGCTCGACATCGTTCACGTCTACGGCCTCACCGAGACCTACGGGCCGATCGTCTCCTGCGCCGCCCAACCTGACTGGGCTGCACTGTCCGTCGAGGACCGGGCCACGCTGAAGGCCCGGCAGGGCCTGGCGATCGTCACCTCGGAGGAGGTCCGTGTAGTCGAGCAGGTCGACCGGCACGCCGACACGGACACCGTGCTGGTGGACGTCCCCGCCGACGGCGAGTCCATGGGCGAGGTAGTCATGCGCGGAAACCTGGTGATGAAGGAGTACTTCCACAACCCGGACGCCACCACCGAGGCCTTCATCGGCGGCTGGTTCCACTCCGGTGACCTGGCGGTGCAGC